>NZ_ATUS01000001.1:1243971-1553808 GCF_000420325.1 Spongiibacter tropicus DSM 19543
TCGCCCGGCGATGCGACTGCTGAACAATATAGAAGTCGGCACCATTAGCGGCTCTGTCGCAGAAAGTGTCCTCAATGACCCGAACTGCTCACCCATTGACGGCAATGGCAGTGTGTATCTTTACGACGGCGACCTGAACGCTGCAGAGCAAACGCCCGACGATTATTATGATCCGGAAGGCAATGGCACTGGGGATGAATCAGCCAACCGCCCGATTGCCAGCGCTGAAGTGCTGCAGAATGACAGCGGCGAATACCGCTTCACCATTGGCTTTGTGGCCGAGACCGAGGAAGGGTACAGCGTTGCCTATACCTGTGAACCCGGCAACGACGCTCCTGAGAGTGATGACGATATCGCATTCACTGAAGTGATTGCGGTCGACGTGATAGCCGGCGAAACCAGCGAGGTCTCGTTTACCGAAGCACCTGCGGCGCCGATCGAGGAGGAACTGCAGGAGACGGTTGAGCAATTGCCCGAGTCTGAGCAAAATCCTGCATAAGCAGATAGCTACCGAGGCAGTGGCGATGGCCGCTGCCTCGTCACTCCCATCGAAGTTAGCCAGACTTTTTCACGTATTTGCTGATAATCACAATACGCGTGCCGTTGACACGACCTTCAATATGCTCGGGGTTATCACTCAGGGAGATATTACGCACGGCAGTTCCACGCTTGGCTGTAAAACTGGTGCCCTTCACGTTCAGGTCTTTGATTAGCGTCACCGTATCGCCAGCCTGTAAAGCTGCGCCGTTTGCGTCCAACGTAGGCTCCACATCGCCGTCGGCACTGCCCGCATCGGCCCAGGCTTTAAGCTCTTCATCGAGGAACACAATATCCAGCGTATCCTGAGCCCAAGGTTCACCGGCCAGCCGCTTGAGCATGCGGTAAGACAGCACTTGTACCGCCGGTTCGGGACTCCAGACACTCTGGCTCAAGCAGTGCCAGCGCGCCGTCTCCAGTGCTTGCGCCTCAGTCACCTGCCCGTAGCAGGTCTCACACAGCGCGACGTCAGCCGCCGCTGCACCGCCATCTACCCCGTATGCCTGTAATGGCTCACTGGCGCCACACAGTTCACACTGCCCCTGACTGCGCGCTTGGAGTTGCTGATCGATTGCCATACTGCCCTCCTGGCAAAACCGGCATTATAAACGACCAGGGCACCGCCGCGGGGCATTCTCGCAAATCAAACGGTGGCAGGATTCGAGGCCGGCTCGGTTTCTGCTTCAGTCTCGGCCTTGCCTCCGACTTGCTTCAACTGGGGCGCATCATGTTTTTTCACCTGGCTGGCGCCGACAAACTGGCCACCTGACTCAATCACCAGCTCCCGCACTTTAATCTCGCCACTCACCTGCCCCGACGCGACAATCTCCAGGCGGTCCGCATCGACTTTACCGTCCAGCACGCCGCTGACCAGTACACGCTTGGCCTGAACATCGCCTTTAAAGCGACCACTGCGACCGATGGCGACATCCCCCTGCGAGACCAGCGATCCATCCATTTTGCCGTCCAGATGAAAGTTGTCTTTCAGCTTGATGTCGCCGACAAGTTCGGTACCAGCTGCGACCACCGTCGTTCGGGCAGCGCCGTCTGCTTTCTTAGTGTTTTTGCCAGTGAATCCCATTTAATCCGTTCCTCGCGCGTAAACAACACATCGTAATTTTCGAGAGACCACTCCATAAACGGCCCCGGAGACAGACGCCGATACAAGTGCCGAACTTCGTAGTGCAAATGTGGCCCGCTGGACAGGCCGGTGTTACCGCTATAGGCAATCACATCACCTTGACGAACGTAATCGCCAGCATTGACCAGCGTTTTACTTAAATGACCATACAAGGTAGAAAAGCCAAAATTGTGGCTGAGCTTTACCATCCGCCCCAAACCACTGTCATGCATACCGGACCATTCCACCACCCCATCGGCCGTGGCATAAACCGGAGTCCCGATGTCGGCACGTAGATCAGCGCCACCGTGCAGAATATTTTTCCCCAACACAGGGTGCTTGCGCATTCCAAAGTGGCTGGTCACCGACGCGTCCTCCAGCGGATAGCCACTTGGAATCGCCGTCAGCATGTAGCGCTTTTCCTGTATGGTTTGCGTTGCCGTATCCAGCCGCTCATACAGCGCCTCTTCCGGTGCAGGCTTCAGGCCAATCATCACTTCAATGCTGTCCAGCTCTTCACCCATCACCGCCAGCGCGGTCACTTTTTCCTCAACCGAGGACTGCAGGCGCTCCTGCTCTGCCAGCAGCGCAATATTTTCACTTTTGATCGCATCCTGCAGGCTGCGGAGATCCGCCAATTCGCCATTTAGCGAATCCAATTTGCCGCTCAACAGGTAGATAGAAAGGAAGCCACCGAGAAACAGCAAGGCCAGCAGACCGGCAATACCGGCGAGAAAACGCCGTGCGAGCTGTGTCAGGGTGTAGTGCCGCGATCCCTCGAAGCTTGTAATCGTAATGCGGTAGTGATCGCGCATAAACCAACCGTGCTGCCGTGCCTGTTATGATTGCCGACTATGCAGAAAATGTACCGTTGTCGTCAGGGCGTAACCGCCCGCACAACGGGAGTACATACCGGCAATGTCGAATTAATTATCGCGATACTATACAAGGCAAGGCGGTCGATACAATCTTTACGGCCTCAAGGGCTCACAGGCCACCCCGGAACAATGCCCTTCATTGAGACATCGTCGCAGCCAGCGCACAGCAAAAGAGCAGTCCCCAGCAGGAGAATCACCACGATGCGATTGCCCCCTATGGTCAGCAATCCCGCTTACAGTTACCCCTTTGAGCGGCGACACCGCTTCCCCATGGAGAAATTCGGGCTCCTTAACCAATATTTGAGCGAACGCTCTTTGCTGACAGAGACAAACCTGTTCCGCCCCGGCCGGGCCAGAGCCGATGTCCTCGCCCAGGCGCATTGCCCTGACTACATCACCGCCGTCAGCGAAAACCGTCTCGACCCCAAAGCCGCCCGACGCTTGGGGCTACCGTGGAGTGAGGGGCTGATAAAACGAAGCTGGATATCCCCCAATGGCACGCTGCTGACGGCTCAGCTGGCTCTGCGTCACGGTATTGCCTGCCACCTCGCCGGCGGAACGCATCACGCACACTATGACTTTGGCTCGGGCTTCTGCGTTTTTAATGATCTGGCCGTCGCGGCCAGCACCTTGCTGTCTTCAGGGCAGGTATCACGCTTACTGGTGTTCGACTGCGATGTCCACCAGGGCGATGGTACGGCGACCATTCTTCGCGATACCCCCGGTGCTTACACCTGTTCACTGCACTGCGAGAAAAATTTTCCCGTTCGAAAAGCCGAGAGTGATCTCGACATCAATATCCCCAAGGGCGTCGAGGATGACCGCTATCTGGAAATACTCGCCGAAGGGCTCGCTCAAGCGATGGCGGCCGCCAAGCCTGAGATTGTGCTCTACGATGCCGGCGTAGACATCTATACCGGAGATCCTCTCGGATTGCTGAATGTCAGCGAGGGTGGTATTCGCCAGCGCGACCGGTATGTATTAACGCAGTGCGCGGCCGCAGGCATCCCCGTTGCAACCGTCATTGGCGGCGGCTATGACGACAATCGCCTCGCGCTGGCGGCGCGCCACGCCATTGTTGTCGAAGAAGCCCAGCGCTGCTACGCGAAACTGGGCTAAACATGGGATAAATAAAAAAGGCGGCCCAAAGGCCGCCTTTTATCGTGAGGGACGTGTCGATCAGCCGGGAATCAGCAGACCGAGTACAGACTCAATAACGCCAGTCAATGTACCCAGCAGATCACCACCGCCACCAGACGCCACCTGATTTTCGAACTCGCTCACCAGGTCACACAGCGATGACAGGGGGGTATCGGCCAGAGGACAGCTACCAGCACCGCCTTGCAGCAGGTCAGCGATGGGGTCCAGGATCAAATCCAGCGGAGTGCCCGTCAGACCGCCTTCACCACCGCCGCCACCGAGGCCGCCGGTCAGCGCTTCAGCAACGCCTTGCAGCGGGGCCAGCAGGATGTCCAGAGGTGTGCCAGTCGGGCCGGCACCACTGCCGCCACCTGAACTCAGGCCACCAGTAATAGCCTCACCAATCGGCGTCAGCAACATGTTCAAACCACCGATCAATTGCTCGGTCGCCGAGCCAAAGAGTGCGTCAAAGGCAGGATCGAGTACCGCACCCAAACCACTGCCCAGCTGCTCGGTGATCGCCGCAATACCCGCTTCGATCTGGCTGCTGAATACGCCGCCCTGACCGGCTTGCTCTTCAATAAAGCCAACCGGTACCACATTGATCAACAGATTGCTCAGCAGGTTATCCAATGTACCGGCAATCGCGCCTGCGGTTGCCGCGCCGTCACCGTCATCCAGTGCCGCGACTGTCGTGTTCAAATCATTGAATGTGGTTTGCAGTGTCACCAGCAAGCCACCCAGCACCGGGGCATCAGCCACTTCAGCAGGCAAGTTGCTCAAGCCGTCGTTAAACGCCGCTGAGAGTTGATCTGTGAGGGCTTGGAGCGCAGTCAGGTCCAGTGTTTGGCCGCCTTCGCCACCAAATCCACCGCCGAAACCACTACCGGCAGCAAACAGCGGAGCAAGGGCATCACCCAGCGGAGCCAGCGGCGTACCAGCCAACGGGTTGCTGCCATCGGAAGCACCACCGCCAGTACCCGTGCAATCGCCCTGGCCTGCCAGAGAGGTCAGCAGCACAGGCAAGTCGGCCAGCAGCTCATTAACGGCCGCCTGAATATTCTCAGCAGCGGCAGCAAATGCCACTTGAGGATCATTCATGGACGTCGGATCCACCGCACCCAGAATACTGTCCAGTACGTCGATGGTGTCCTGCACCACCACCTGATCAACACAGCTCACGGCACCTTCAAGAGGCGTGCCCGCAGCGGCTTCACTCAGCGGTGTCAGTACTTGTGTAGACAGCGGCTCTTGCACCGCATCGAGAGGCCCAGCGACGCCCTGATAGGCCGCACTTTCACCGCCGCCACTGCTGCTACCGCCACCACCGCCACCGCCACCGCAGGCAGTCAACAGAAGTCCCGCGCCCAGCCCGAGTAGGGCTGAACGACCAAAATTGTAGTTATTCAGTCTGAACATGGTGTCACTCCGTTTGCATATTAGGGGTACGTTGGCGGTGAAGGTGAACAACCCAGACCGTCTACGACCATGCCTGCGCGCCTGCAGCGCTTATTTCCCTTCTGAGTCGGCATGTGCTGAACATTGAACCAGCAGTGGGAATTAGGCGAACTAAGGGAAAACCGAAATGACTAAGGCGCGACCATGACATTTTCGTGACATACATCACATCCCACAGATTCTCCTCGCCGTCTTGCGTCACAACGCACCACCAGTAGGCAATTAACGTCGCACCACAATCAATTGACCCTTTCGGGAGACTCGTTACACTGCGGTTCCATTGAGTGTGAGGATGAATTTTGACAGTACAGGATTGGGACTATCCGTCGCCGTTTGTCTACCCGGTGGCCATTCAGCAAGAACACATCGACGGCCTCGGCCACGTTAACAATGCGGTCTACGTTAATTGGTGTCAGGACGCGGGCTGGGCGCACTCACTGGCGCTGGGCTTGAACCTGGACGATTACCGCGAACTGGACGCCGCCATGGTGATCCGCCGCGCCGACTACGATTATATTGGCGCAGCCTTTCTCGGCCAGCGCTGTGAAATGGCGACCTGGCTGACCGGCAGCGACCAGCGCCTGACCATGGAGCGCCGCTTCCAGTTACGCAGGGTCGACGACGGTCAGATTCTGCTGCGTGCCCGCTGGCAACTGGTATGTATACGCCTGAGCAGCGGCAAAGCGCGGCGTATGCCCGAGGTATTTAATGCCCAATACGGTGCGGCGGTTATCGATCCCTGAAGGCCGACATGCCCGGATCAGCAAGAATGTGTAGAATGCAGGCATCAGCCAATAACAGAGAGCCCTGCAGTGAGCCAGAACTACGCTGAACACCCCTCGATGTTTCGCAACAAACCCTTCGGATTCATTCTCAGCCTGCTACTGATTCCCGTGGTGATTGGCGTGATTATTCTAGTGGTCTGGTACCTCAAGTGCCGCAGCACCAAACTGGAAATCAATGGGGACGAAATCATTCTCGAACAGGGGCTGCTCAGCAAGGACCGCACGGAACTCAACACCAGCAGCATCCGCACCGTCAAAATCAGCCAAAGCCTGATGAACCGCCTGCTCGGCGTTGGCACACTCAGTATTTTCACGGCGGGCGACACCCCGGAAATTCAGGTCGACGGCATGCCTCGTCCCGAGGTTTTCAGGGAGCTGGTCAAGGCCCGCCAGGATCAAGCCTGAGTGCCAACCATAGTCCGCCACTGTAACGCCGATGTTGTCGCTCGCTGATCTGGCATTCCTCGCGCTGCTCTGCGTGTGCTGCTATCACATCTGGCAATCACAGGGCGTGAAAGAACGCAGCAAGCGCGCGGTAGAAAACTACCTCAAAACGCAGCAATTACAGCTGCTGGATGACAATATCGCGCTTCGCGCACTCTGGCTTAAACGCAACTCGCAGGGGCAGTTGTCTTGGTGGCGCCGCTATCACTTTGAATTCAGCGCACAGGGCGACGAGCGTTACCAAGGCAGAATCATCACCCTCGGCAACACAATAGAAACTATCCAGCTCCAGGCCCACCGAATGCCCGAAGACAGGCTTCACTGACCATGCACGGCAATACGCCCTATAACGAGCAGCAAGCCGTCAACAGCCGAACGCTGCTGGAACTGCTTCCCTACCTCCGACCGCACCTGCCGCGAATCAGTCTTGCTCTGCTCTGCCTGATCGCCGCCAAACTGGCCAGCGTCGGTCTCCCCTTTGCGCTGAAAAAAATCGTCGATTATCTGGATACCAGCGGCGCCAGTGCACTCACCTTGGTGCCAATTGCCCTGCTACTGGCCTACGGCGGTCTGCGCTTTGCCAATGTGCTGTTTGGCGAACTGCGCGACACCTTGTTCGGCCGCGTCACCGAGCGGGCAATGCGGGAGATCGGCCTGACCGTCTTTCGCCACCTGCATCAGCTCGATCTGGACTTTCACCTCAATCGCCGCACCGGCGGCCTGTCGCGCGATATCGAGCGCGGCACCAACGGCATCAGTTTTCTGCTGCGCTTCATGGTCTTCAATATCGTCCCCACCTTCATCGAAATCGGCATGGTGCTGGTACTGCTGGGCTGGAAGTACAGTGTCTACTACGCCTTGATCGTGTTTCTGGCGGTACTGGGATATGTGCTGTTTTCCGTGTTCGCCACCGAGTGGCGCACCGGCTTCATCCGCCGCGCCAACGCTGCCGAATCGCGCAGCAGCAGTCGTGCGGTCGACAGCCTGCTGAATTTTGAAACGGTAAAATACTTCGGCAACGAAGAGTACGAGGCCCGCTGCTACGACCAGGAGCTGGCGCAGTGGGAGCAGGCCCGACGCCAGAATCGCCTCAGTTTATTTGCCCTGAACGGCGGACAGGCACTGATCATCGCCGTCTCCATGACCGCCGCCATGCTGCTGGCCGCCCACCATACGCTGAGCGGTGCAATGAGCCTGGGTGACTTTGTCCTGATTAACGCCTTTATGATGCAGATTTTCATGCCACTCAATTTTCTCGGTTTTGTCTACCGTGAAATGAAAGGCTCCATGGCTAACATCGAAGCCATGTTTGGCCTGCTGCGCCAACGCGCCACCGTCAGCGATCATGCCGAAGCACCGGACTTGAAAATCCATCGGGGTGAGTTGGTTTTCGAACAGGTCAGCTTCGCCTACCACGCCGACCGGCAAATTCTCAGTGAGATCAGCTTTGCACTGCCGCCCCGCCAGAAACTCGCCATCGTCGGCGGCAGCGGTGCGGGAAAATCCACGCTGCTTAAACTGTTGTTCCGGTTTTACGATGTTGGCAGCGGCCAAATCACCATCGACGGACAGAACATTGCCGAGGTCAGTCAGGCCTCCCTGCGCCATTGCCTGGGTATCGTCCCGCAGGACACGGTGCTATTTAATCAGAGCATTCGCGACAACATCCGCTACGGACGCGTTGACGCCAGTGACGCCGAGGTCGACGAGGCGATCCGTCTTGCCCACCTCGACCATTTCGTGGCGCGCTTACCCGAAGGCGCCGACACCCTGGTCGGTGAACGCGGCCTGAAACTCTCCGGCGGCGAGAAACAGCGCGTCGCGATCGCCCGGGCACTGTTGAAAGGCGCTCCGATACTGGTATTTGACGAGGCCACCTCATCGCTGGACAGCGCCTCGGAACAGGCCATTCTGGCGGCAATGCGCGATATCGCAAAACAGCACAGCATGCTGGTCATCGCTCACCGGCTGTCGACGGTGGTCGATGCCGACCAGATACTGGTGCTGGATGAGGGAAAAATTGTAGAGCGCGGCAGCCATCAGCAATTACTCGCCCAGCAAGGTCGCTATGCCACCCTGTGGGCCCTGCAGCAACGACAGCGAAACGACAACGCATAACAAAAATCGCCAAGAGGACGCAGTATGCAACAGCTTTCCGGCCAGGACGCCATGTTCATTCACACTGAGGCAGCGGGCATTCCGCAGCACATCAGCAGCCTGAGCATTTACGACCAGTCCACCGCCCCCGGTGGTCTGGTGCGTTTCAAACAGATTATCGATTTGATCAACGCGCGTGCGCCGCTCTCACCAATCTTCAACCGGCGACTGCGCAAATTGCCCTGGGGCGTCGACCAGCCTTGGTGGGAGCCTGTGGAGCAAGTCGATGTGGAACGGCATATCCACCATATGGCCCTGCCCAAGCCCGGTGACTGGCGGCAGCTTTGTATTCTGGCCGCCCGTCTGCACGCGAGACCGCTGGATATACATCGTCCGCTCTGGGAAATGTATGTCATTGAAGGCCTGGACAAGGTGCCGGGACTGCCAGAGCGTTGCTTTGCGGTAATGATAAAGGTCCATCATGCCGCAATGGACGGCATGACCGGCGCCCGATTCCTGCCCCTGCTGCACGATCTGAGTCCCGAGGTGCGCAGCCTGCCCATACCCGAGGGCAGCGACGAGGAAGTGTTCAAGCGCGGCAAACTGCTGCGCGCCGCGCTCACCAACAATCTGAGCAAGCCGGGCAAAGCCATTAAGCTGACAGGCAAGCTGCTGCCAGCCTGGCAGCGCATTCGACGCGGCAAAAAAGAGCAGGACTTTCGCAGCCTGGACGACAAACAGCGCTCACGTTTTCAGGGTAAATTATCGCCGCACCGGGTGGTCGACTCCGTCAACATGGACTTCGCAGAGGTCCGCGCCATCAAACAGCAGATTCCCGGCGCCACCATTAACGACGTCATGCTGGCTATCGTGTCAGGTGCGCTGCGCCACTACCTTCAAGGCAAAGACGAGCTGCCGGAAAAAACCTTGGTGGCAGGCTGTCCGATTGATGTACGCGGCGGCGAAGCCAGCAGCAGCGGCAACATGGTCGGCTTCATGACCTCCTCGCTGTGCAGCGACATTGCCGACCCGCTCGAGCGCTTGATTGCTATCCAGCAAGCCTCACTGGAAAGCAAGGCCTACGCCGATGCCCTTGGGCCACGGGTGGCCGTTGACGTGACCGACGTTCTTCACGGCGGGGTGCTGCAACTGGCCCTGCGCGCAGCCTCCAGCACCGGCTTGTCGGAAGCTGCGGTGGTCTTCAATACGGTCGTCACCAATGTACCCGGCCCAACGGAGCAACTGTATTTCTGTGGCGCCCAGCGGGTCGATGGCATGAACTTCGGTCCCCTGCTACCCAATGTGGGGCTATTCCATATTGTGTATAGCAGCGTGCAGAACAAGCGCGGCACCATCGCCATTTCCTTCACTGCCTGTCGTGATATGCTGCCCGATCCCGATGTTTACGCGGACTGCCTGCGCCAGTCATACCAGGAATTGCGCGACGCGGTACTGAGCCAATAACGCCATGAATACCAGCCACGACCTGCGCCTGATCATTGAATCCCATATTCCCATCGTGGTGATAGAAACTTGGGAAGAGCAGCGTGCGCTCACACTGCTCTGCAAGCTTGGCGTGCAATTGGCGCTGCCGGTGCAGGCCTGGTCGGTCACCGAAGGTCTGCGACGGATTGATTTGCCTCATGGTGCAAGCCTGAACCACACCGCCGAACCCGAAGCGGCCCTCAAGCATATTCTCCACAGTGAGCAGGCGGGCTTGTTTGCTCTCTGTGATATTCACCCCTTCCTCGATGAACCCCGCTGCGTGCGGCTCATCAAGGAAATCGCCATGCGCGCAGAGGACAGCGGCCAGCGACTGGTTCTTATCAGCCACGCCCTCAGCATTCCCCCAGAGTTCAAACGTTTCTGCGCTCGCTTCTCACTGTCCATGCCCGAAGACCACAAACTTCTGGCAGCCGTGCACAGAGAGGCTCAGCAGTTCACCAAGGACAAGGGACGCAAAGTCCGCACTGACCGAGACGCGCTCAACAAACTGGTGGCGAATCTTCGCGGCCTGCCGCTGCAGGATGTACGCAAGCTGGCACGAGGTGCGATTTATCAGGATGGCGCCATCACCCACAGTGACATCCCCGCCATCAATAAAGCCAAGTTTGAGCTGCTGGATATGGACGGCCTGCTCAGCTTCGAATACGACACGGAATCCTTTGCCCGTGTTGGCGGCCTGCGCGCAATGAAAAGCTGGCTGGAACAGCGCCGGGATGCGTTTCTCGGCAAGCAGAGCGACTGTCCCAAGGGCATGATGCTGGTGGGCGTGCAAGGCGGCGGCAAAAGCCTGGCCGCCAAAGCAGTTGCCGGGCTATGGGGACTGCCGCTGCTGCGTCTGGATATGGGCGCGCTGTTTAATAAATTCTTCGGGGAGTCTGAACGCAATGTTCGTGAAGCGCTAAAGCTCGCCGATACTATGGCGCCCTGTGTGCTCTGGATCGATGAAATAGAAAAAGGCATCAGTGGCGACAGCCACGACGGCGGCACCGCCCGGCGCGTGCTGGGCAGCCTGCTGACCTGGATGGCAGAACAGCAGAGCGGCGTCTTCGTCGTTGCCACCGCCAACGATATCTCGCGCCTGCCACCGGAACTGATTCGCAAAGGCCGTCTCGACGAGATCTTCTTTGTCGACCTGCCCGATGCCGAGGTACGCAGGGAGATTTTCCGTATTCACCTGGAAAAACGCGACCAGGACAGCCAGGCCTTTGAACTAGATGCACTGAGTGAGGCAAGCGACGGGTTTACCGGCGCCGAAATCGAACAGGCGGTGGTCTCTGCCGGCTACAGTGCCCGCGCCCGCGACGAGGCACTGCAAACCGCGCATATTGTTAGAGAACTCGGCAATACCGTGCCGCTGTCCGTGACCATGAGCGAGCATCTGCAAGCCCTGCGGCAGTGGTGCCAAGAGCGAGCCGTTCCGGCAAATTAGGCGGCTATAACCCCGGTTCTTTGGCCGCCACCTCGCGCACCACAGGCATCAGCTCGTAGGCGTCAAACACCGCTTTAATCTGCTCGTCATTGCCGCTGCGCTTGCTTTTGTTGCGGCGCTTCAGCGACACCTCCTGGCTGCCGGCGATGACCGGGAAGCGCTGCATCCACACGCCGCGCCCCTCCAGCATGGTGCACACCGTGCCTTTTTTCAGACTCATGGCCTTCAACCAGACATCGTCGGCATTGGGCGCCAGGCGCTGAAACGCGTCAACATTGGCAATGTCGTCGTCAAAACAACCGGGGAAATACAATACGCCGCCGACGCCGGTAGGAAAAATCATCAGTGAGCTGTCGCGATCATCGTTGCGACGCCACCACTGTTTGTATGGCAGTAGCTCGCCTTTTTCGTCCAGACGAATACGGTGACCACGGGTGCAGTGAATCTGGTCCGGCGCATTGAGGTGGGCGCGGTAGAGTTGGTCAACCATATCCTGCGGATAAAGAATATCGTCATCCACCGTCAGCAGCAGCGCCTCTGGGTACTTCTGCAAGGCATAGAAAAACTTGGTGTACGGGCCGAGATCCTTCTCCACAAATTCGATGTCCAAGCCGCGCTCACACTGGCGACGCAAAATCGCCGGGATATCTCCCTCGCCAAATTCCTCAGCCGACAGCCACAGCACAATGCGATCGGGCGCGTGAGACTGCTGCAACAGACTTTCTATCGTCAGGTACACATCGTGGATACGCTTGCTGAAGCTGGTCAGCGACACCACCAGTTCACGCGGGGCATTGCGCTGCACACCCGACTCCCGGCGGTGCAGGGCATCGGCCTCGAAACGCTGGGTAAGCGCTTCGACCCGACGATCGATGGCCTCGGCCAGCGCTCGTCGCTGCCGTTTTTCCTGACGAAGTTTTTTAAACATGTGCCGAAATTATCCTTAATGGTACAGGCGTAGCCGATTGATGCCCGGTCGCGTTATGCTGCGCACTGTAACAGACCGCGAGACACCATGCCTTTACTCCCCTTACGCGACCTCCGCTGCCCACTGGACGGCGATGCCATGCAACGGCAATCCAGCCACTGGCAGTGCCCAAAGGGTCACAGCTTTGATATTGCCCGTCAGGGCTACGTTAATTTGCTGCCGGTGCAGCACAAAAAATCCCGCGATCCCGGCGACAGCAAAGCGATGGTGGCCGCCCGCAAAGCCTTTCTCGACAGCGGTTTCTACGCCCCTATCGCCACCGCAATCAGCCAGCTATGCACTGACCATCTCGACACGACTGCTCCGCTTGCGATACTGGATGCAGGCTGCGGCGAGGGCTATTACCTGCAAGCACTCTGCGCGGCACTGGATACACCGGAGCGGGAGATTATCGCCACTGGGCTGGATATTTCCAAGTGGGCGCTGCGCGCCTGCCTGCAACGCAACCGCCAACTGAACGGTATTGTCGCCAGCAATCGTCAAGTGCCGCTACCGGACCACAGTCAGCAACTGCTGCTATGCGCCTTTGGTTTCCCGGTCTATCGTGAATTCGCTCGCCTATTGGCGCCAGGCGGGCTGTATCTGCAAGTGGATGCCGGCCCCGATCATCTGCTGGAAATGCGCGAGCACCTCTACCCGGAGTTGCGCCGCAGTGAGGCGCCATCTATTCAGGAAGGTATTGATACGATTGGCCCCGTGCTCAATGAGCAGCGCCTGCAATTTACTATCGACGAACTGACGCGCCAGCCTCTTGAACAGCTGTTAATGATGACGCCACACTACCACCGCGCCAGCCCGGCCGCACAGCAGCGTCTGCTGGACAGTGCCCCGCTGCCGATGACAGCCGACCTTGTAGTGCGACTATTGCGAGTCGACGGGCCATAAAAGCTTGCCCGCTGAGGAAACATTTTCTCCGCAGCCGGTCTATGCAATGTCATGGGCCACGGCTTGAAAACGCCGGTACGCTCCCCCACTACATAGGGAGACGCGCCTAAAAAATGAAACAGGGAATTCCCGATGAGTGAGATTGAGCAGCTCAACCAGTTACGCGACTGGTTGAACACCCAGATTATTGGTCAACATACCCTTACCGAACGTCTGCTGCTGGCCCTGCTGGCCGATGGTCACCTGCTGGTAGAAGGCGCTCCCGGACTGGCAAAGACCCGCGCCATCAAAACACTGTCCGACGCCATCGAAGGCAGTTTCCAGCGAATCCAGTTCACGCCCGACCTGCTTCCCGGCGATGTCACCGGCAGCGACATTTATCGGCCCGAAACCGGCGTTTTCGAATTTCAGCGCGGCCCGGTGTTTCACAACCTGCTGCTGGCGGATGAGATCAACCGCGCCCCCGCAAAAGTCCAGTCGGCCCTGCTGGAAGCCATGGCCGAACGTCAGGTCAGCGTCGGCAGCCACAGCTACCCACTGCCCCAACTGTTCCTGGTTATGGCGACCCAAAACCCGCTGGAACAGGAAGGTACATATCCGCTGCCGGAGGCGCAGCTCGACCGCTTCTTACTGCACGTCAATGTCGACTATCCTGATGCCGACGCCGAGCTGGCAATCCTGCGCAGCGTTCGCGCCGAAGCCACAGGCGCCGCCAACCCGCCCCCCATCATCAGTCAGGACACGCTGTTTGCGGCTCGTCAGCAAGTCCTCGCCATGCATATGGCCGAGCCTGTGGAGCAGTATCTGGTACAACTGGTCGTCGCAACGCGTAACCCCAGCCAGTGGGACAGTGAACTGAATGAGTGGCTGGACGTTGGCGCCAGTCCCCGAGCCACCATTGCGCTGGACCGCTGCGCCCGCGCCCACGCCTGGCTGCAGGGCCGCGACTTTGTCAGCCCTGACGATGTGCAAGCGGTAGTTCACGATGTCCTCCGTCACCGGCTGATCATGAGCTTTGCCGCTGAGGCCGAAGGCGTCTCCCGCGACCAGCTTATTGATCGCCTGCTGCGCTGCGTGCCGGTAAGCTAATGAGTCGAGCGTCTCGACAACGCAGCAATGATGACTGGCGCGCTCGCGGCGCCAGCATCGAGACTCGCCAGTTGATTGGCCTGCGTCTGGCAGCACGGCAGCTGCGCCTCGCCCAACAACATCGCCACTACGCTCGCCAGAGCGGCAGTCATATCGCACCGTTCAAGGGGCGTGGCCTGAGTTTTCAGCAATTGCGCGCCTATCAGGGCGGCGATGAAATCCGACACATCGACTGGCGCGTTACTGCGCGAACCACGCAGCCTCACACCCGCCTGTTTGAAGAAGAACGTGAACGGCCCGTGGTGCTGTGTGTCGATCAGCGACAATCAATGGCCTTTGGCAGCCGACAGTGTTTTAAATCGGTACTGGCCTGTCATACCGCCGCGCTGCTGGCCTGGAATGCACTGGAGCACAACGACCGCGTCGGCGGCTTTGTCTTCAGTGATCGGCAACATGCCGAGAGCCGCCCGCGACGCAGCCAGCGCGCCGTGCTGCATTTTTTGCAGCAGCTGACGGATTTCAACCAACAGGCGCTCACGTCTGCAGGCGACGAACCACCGCAAGCGCTTTCAGCAGTATTTGAAGAATTGCGCCGCATTACCCGTCCCGGTTCCGCCGTGTTTATCCTCAGCGATTTTCACGATATGGACGAGGCCGCCGAACGCCAACTCGCGCTGCTGGCCCGGCACAATGATGTCCTCGCGGTGGAAATCAGCGACCCCATGGAAGCGAAGCTGCCACTGCGTGGACATCTGGCCCTGAGCGACGGGCGTCAGCGACTGGCCGTCGATATCGATGGTAAGCTTCAGCAGCGCTACCAGCAGGACTACCAACGACGCCAGGAAACACTGCACAGCACTCTTCGCAAACTGGGTATCGTCAGACTCAGCCTGCAAACCAGCGACGATGTGCAGGCCATACTGGGACGGGAGCTGCGATTGCAATGAATCCGCAAGGCAGCGATCCACTCGCGCAACTCGCCGACATCCACCTGCCGCCGCCGGTGCCGAGCTTTCCTTGGGGCTGGGGCGCATTTGTCCTGCTGACGGTCGCCCTACTGCTTCTGGCGCTGGCGGGGGTTCTGATCTGGCGGCATCGCAGCCAGAATGCCTACCGGCGCGCCGCGCTGGCAGAATTGGAACAGATCCGCACTCTGAACGATGACCATGCCTTTGCCACTGCATTGGGGCAATTGCTGCGCCGGGTCGCCCACCACGCCTATGGCAACAGCGGGCTCTCTTCACGTGGCGATGTCTGGCAGGACAATCTGAATCAACATTGCAAACGGCCGGTATTCAGCGAAGGTCGCATCCGGGCGATGGAAGCCGCGATATATCAACCCGCTGGCCGAATCGACGACCGTGAGGCGCTGATCGCCGAGGCTCGCCAGTGGCTGCGCAAGCACCGGAGGGCGACATGATTCATCTCGACTGGCCCTGGTTATTGCTGCTTCTCCCCCTGCCACTGCTAATCCGGCTGCTGTCCAAGCGACAGACCCGCAGCGCCGGTGCCGCCTTGCGCGTCCCCTTTCTTCAGCAACTGCTTAAGCTGCAGAGCGAAAAAACGGCAACGCTGATTACCGGCTCTCGCGCCGCGCTCTGGCTGATGACAGTCGCCTGGCTGGCATTGCTGTTGGCCGCCGCTCGCCCCCAGTGGGTCGGGGAGCCACAGGCCCTGCCCAGCAGCGGTCGCGACCTGATGCTCGCCGTTGATATTTCCGGCTCAATGGCGCAGCAGGATATGAAAATTCAGGGCAATGCCCTGCCGCGCCTGACGGTGGTCAAAGCCGTGGTCAATGAATTTGTCCAACAGCGCCAAGGCGACAAGCTCGGCCTGATTCTGTTTGGCAGTCGCGCCTATATTCAGTCGCCACTGTCTTTCGATCTGCAAACCCTCGGTGTGCTGATGGACGAAGCTCAGGTGGGCTTTGCCGGCAAGCAAACCGCGATTGGCGATGCCATAGGCTTTGCCATCAAGCGCTTACGACAACGCCCGGAAAACAGCCGAGTGGTGATCCTGCTCACCGATGGCGCCGACACCGCCAGCACCCTGCCGCCGCTGGAAGCGGCATCGGTCGCCACCCGCGAAGGTATTCGCATTTACACCATCGGCGTCGGGGCCACCGAGATGGAGGTGCCCGGACTGTTCGGCAGTCGTCTGGGCGCCCGTACCGTCAATCCCTCGGCAGACCTGGACGAAAAAACCCTTCGAGAAATCGCTCACCGCACGGGTGGCGAATACTACCGAGCACGGGATACAGAAGAATTACAGGCCGCCTACGCCGCCATTGCCGCACTGGAACCGGTGGAGCAGGAAGCAGAAAGCATTCGCCCGCGGCGCTCGCTGCTGCACTGGCCACTACTGGCTGCCGCCCTTTTTGCGACGCTGAGCCTGTTGCTGAGAAAACCGGGAGGGAGCACCTGATGTCCGAGCTGCCGTTACTCTCACAACTTTCTCAACTGCACTGGCTGCGCCCGGAGCTGGTCTGGATCGCTCTGCCAATGCTGCTGGCACTGCTGTGGCTGGCCCGCCGCCAGCGCCCACAGCGCGGCTGGCAGCAACATATCGACGCCGAACTCCTGCCCTACCTGCTGGACGACAGTGAACAGCGTCCCCGGCGACTCTGGCCCGCCGCACTGGCCGCCTTGATCTGCTGGCTGGCGCTGATGGGACCCAGCTGGGAAAAAGTGCCCAGCCCGGTACTGGAAGACCGGTCCGGACTGGTCATCGTACTGGACCTGTCGCCCTCCATGCTTGCTCAGGATGTTCAGCCTTCGCGACTGGAGCGTGCCAAGTACACGATTCGCGACCTGCTGCGGCTGCGCGCCGACGGCCAGACCGCGCTGGTCGCCAGCGCGGGTGATGCCTTCGTCGTGGCGCCGCTGACCGACGATGGCAACACCCTCAGCACCCTGCTGCCAGCTCTCCACCCCGGCATGATGCCGCTGCCTGGCAGCAATCCTTTGGCAGGACTGACGCTGGCGGCAGAATTGCTGGCACGCGGAGGCAGTGCCAACGGTCATATTCTGCTAATCGGCGACGGTTTCTCGGCCAGCCAGCTAACCGGGCTAAAGGGCTTTGCCCGCAATAGCCAATACCCGCTCTCCATTCTAGCGGTAGGCAGCGAGCGCGGCGCGCCGATCCCCCTGCCGGAAGGCGGCTTTGTCAAAGACAGTCAGGGCAAGACGGTGCTGGCCAGCGTGCCCACCGGCCTGATGAAATCGCTGAGCCGCGACAGTGGAGGGCAGTATGCCCAACTCGACAGTCAACTGAGCGAGCAGACCCTCAGCACCCTGGCCAGCGGCAGCCGCAATTTTGAAGAGGGCCAGCGGCAGCAAACCATGGAACAGTGGCGCGATGGTGGCGTCTGGCTGGTACTGCTGCTTCTGCCGCTGGCACTGTTGTCTTTCCGTCGCAATGTGCTGCCGCTGATACTGCTGGCAGTCGTCGGCCTGCCGGAAAGCAGTCATGCACTGGACTGGCAAAGTACCCTGAAAACACCAGATCAACGCGGTGCGGCGTTGTTCGACAGCGATCCCGGTTCTGCCGCCACGCAGTTTGTAGACCCCATGTGGCGCGGCAGCGCCCTATACCGTGCTGGTGACTATGCCGCCGCTGCCCAAGCCTTTGCGCAACGCGACTCCGCCGATGCTCATTACAACCGGGGCAATGCGCTGGCCAGAGCCGGCAAACTGGACGAGGCCATCGACGCCTACCAACAGGCGCTGGACTGGAACCCCAATATGGCAGATGCCAAGGCCAACAAAGCCCTGCTGGAACAACTGAAGCAGCAGCAGGAACAGCAGGGCGACCAGCAGAATTCCGGCGGCAGCGACGCGCAGGACTCTCAAGACTCTCAAGACTCAGAGAGCAAGCAAAACAGCGACTCACAGGAAGGCGCCGACGACCAGCAGGGCTCGCCCGGCGATCAGCAACAGGATGGCAAGCCGCAGGACGGCGACAAGTCGCCCGACGACAGTGACGCCAGCCAGTCTCAGAACGATAGCAATGCCGACGAGCGCGACAGCACTGAGCCGTCGGACGACGCGCAAAGTGAGGCACAGCAGCAGGCCCAGCGCGATGCCGCTGCGGAGCATGCCCGCCAGCAAGAAGCCATTGATACGGAATCGTCGGTAGCGGAAAAGACAAGCGAGCCCAGTGACGAACAGCTCGACAGCAATGCCGCCGCTGGCAGCAGTCAGGAGCCCCTCTCGGAAGAAGAGCAGGCTCAGGAGCAGTGGCTGCGCAATATTCCTGACAGCGCCGACCAACTGCTACGCAACAAATTCCAATACCAGTATATGCAGCGCCGTCAGCGCGGCGAACAGCCGGAAGCCGAGAATTATGCGCCTTACTAATAACGCCTTCCCGACCACCCAGCGGCACTGGCTTACCGCGAGTCTGCTGTTTCTGCTCACGCTATTGAGTACGGCTCTGCATGCCGATACCAATGTGCGCGCCAGCGTCGACCGCAATCGCCTGTCGATGGACGAGACGCTGACCCTGAGTCTGACCGCCGACAGCATGCTATTCAGCGAAGAGCCGGAAGTGGCCGCACTGGAAAACGACTTTCATATTCTCAACCGCCAGCAAAGCAGCCGCACCAATATCATCAACGGCAGCATCAGCAGCAGCCGTCAGTGGGACCTGACGCTGGCGCCCAAACGCGAAGGCGAGATCACCATCCCCGCCATCCGCATGGGCGACAAAAGCACCCGCCCGCTGACGATCACCGTCACCCGCGCGCCGCAGGGCACCACCAATCGCAGCAGCGACCAACAAGTCTGGCTGGAAGCCGATATCACCCCGCGCCGAGCGTATGTTCAGCAACAACTGGAGTACACCGTCCGACTGTTCAGCTCGGTGAATTTCCTCGATGCCTCGCTGGAACAGCCGGAAATTGAGCATGCACTGGTGGAGTCACTCGGCGAAAACCGCTATCGGCAGCGGGTGGACGGCCGCGTATATCAGGTCATCGAACGCCGTTATGCCGTTTTTCCCCAGCGCAGCGGCAGCCTCTCGATTCCCGCCCTCACCTTGCAGGCGAGAGTAGAAAGCTACCGGCCCTCGCTGCTGGACCCTGGCCGCCTCGTCATCAAGCGCAGCCCGCCGATGGAAATTCAGGTACAGGCGCCACCGGCCAGCTTCGATGGTGCACTGTGGCTGCCCGCCAAGAATATTGAGCTGTTCGAAGAATGGAGCGACGCCCCAGAGCAACTGCAGGCGGGTCAGTCCATTACCCGCCGCGTCGATATCCGCGCCGAAGGGCTAATGGCTGCCCAGCTTCCCAAGCTGCCCCCGCTGAATCTGCCGGGCATCAAACTCTACCCGGATCAGCCCGGCTTGCAGAATACGACCGATGAAAGCGGGCTGATCGGGCTGCGCAGTGAATCCACGGCGATGATTCCCACCCAGCCCGGTGACTACACACTGCCCGAGCTGCGCATTGCCTGGTGGAATACCGAAACCAATCAGCCAGAGGTCGCCGTATTGCCTGCCCGCACCCTGCGCATTGCCGCAGCGCCGGGGCAAATACAGGATGAAGCGACTCAGCCCAGCACCGTCGTCGCTCCCCCGACGGCAGATAACGCAGCGGAAATCGCGCCACGGATACCCGCGGCAACTTCCGCGCAGCTATTCTGGCTATACGGCATTATCGGCGCCCTGCTGTTGAGCAACCTTATCTGCCTGGACCTGCTGATTCGCCAGCGACGCAAAAGCCGTCAGCCTGAGCCCCCAACGCCCGGCCAGCAAGCTTCCGGCGCCCGGGAAAAAGCCGCCTACAATGCACTGAAAAAAGCGGTGAGTCAGCGAGCAGATGTCGCCACGCTGCGGCAGGCCCTGAGCGATTGGGGCGATGCCTGGCAGCCGGGTTGCGGCCAGCTGCCACGGCTGGCGATACAGGCCAAGGCGCTGGCGCCGTATATCGACCAGCTTAATCGCGCGCTATACGGGAACAAGGAAGGCGGTGATATCGACGGCAAAGGACTGCTCAGTGCCGTGGAAAACTGCCGCCGCGAATCCAAACGCCGGTCGTCCGACGCGCCACTGCCCGGGCTGTACGAGCGACCACTCAGGTCTTAGCCGAGTCGCGGCCACTGACCACCAGTACGCCGCCCAAAATGACCAGACTGATCCCGATCACCGTCAGGCGGTCTGGCACCAAGTGCCAGACCAGCCAGTCCAACAGGCCGCCGAAAACCACACCGAAGTAGCTGGTGGGCGACAGCGCCGAGGCGGACACCAGGCGGTAGGCCCAAGTGTAAAGAACGAAGCAGAGATACATCACTACGCCCATATACAACAGCCAGCCATAGGCCTCAGGCGGCACTTCGCCACCCTGCCAGAGAAAGAAGGGAATACTCACTGCCAGGGAGATCGCAAAATAGTAGAACAGTATGCGACTGCCGGGCTCGGTCGAGGCAAGCAGGCGGGTGGAGATCATCGACACCGCCAGGCCGATACCGGCAAACAGCCCCACCAAATGCCAAATGGTCAGTACTGAAAACCCCGGCCGCAAAACCAAAATCACACCGGCAAAGCCCACGACCAAGGGCAGTAAGCTGCGCTTTGGCACCCGCTCACGCAGTGTCAGAAAAATAAGCAGTGGCACCATCAGCGGCGCGCTGTTACGCAGCAGCGTCGCTTCCAGCAGCGAAATCTTACTCAGGGCAATGAAGTAACAATAGAAACACACCACACCGCCCAGGCCCCGCAGCAGGTGCATCGCCGGGCGCTGGGTATGCAGACTGCCCAGACCACTGCGCAACAGGCCCGGCAGGGTAAGTAAAAACGAGATCGCGTACTGAGCCACCACGATGGTGGAAACATGAACGCCCATTCCCGACAGGTGTTTCCCCACCGCCGCGATCGTCGCTGTCATGAAAACCGTGACAAGCGCCAGCCCCACACCCAGCAACAGCCGTTTGCGTTCATCGGAAACTGAGGATAGAAGTCGCGCCAAAATGCCCTGCTCAACCGCAAGTAGAAGAAAATGCGCCCGGGGCGCCGAGGGCACACTATAAAGAGACGCGGGCCGGGTGACCAGTCGCCGCGGTATCAGCGCGGATAGTGGATGCGAAATTCGCTGCCGCTCTCCCCGTCGCTGCGCAGGCTGATTTGCGCACCGTATTCCTCAAGCAAGCGTTTGACTGCCGCCAGCCCCACACCCAGCCCTGAGGAATCGAAGTGTTCAAACAGACCGAAGACCCGCCGCTGCCGCGAGCAGGGAATACCCCGGCCATTATCGCGAACCAATAGCCCTTGCCCCTCACTGGCGGGCAGCGCGGCAATCTCGATATGGGGTGGCTCTGCGCTGCGAAACCGCAGAGAATTGACGATCAGTTCAGTCAGTACATATTCCATGACTTTCGACGGCAGGGGCGATTCGGGTAGCTGCCCGCAGCTTAGCGTGGCTTTCGCAAGCTCGAGTTCATCGCACAGCTTCTCCCGCACGTTCCCGACAAGCTCGGTCACATTCGACGACGCCTCGGACTCTGTCATCGGCAACTGGCAGTAGCGCAGCAAGCCGGCATTGAGCAACGACACCTTGTCGCTGGCTACGCAGATTTTATCCAGCCACTCTCGCTGGTCTGCACGCAAATTATCCGCCTCGCGTGTTTTGAGCCGGTGCCCGTATACATTGATCACTCGCAGCGGCTCAATAAAGCCTTCGGTACTGGCCCGCGACATATCCTCCAGCGCCTGATTACTGGTGGTGAGCTTGGCATTCGCCTGCTCGAGCAGCGTCTTGGTCAGACGCGCCTCGGCCAGCTCGGCCGTTCGCTGATCGACCAGTGCACGCAGGTCTGCCGACAATTTCTCAACCTCCGCCTGCTTGCGATGGTTTTCGGCGACTTCCGCCTGCAGCTTCTGATTCAGCTCCCAGAGTTGGGACGTACTGGGCAAGGCCAGTGCCTTGGGCAACAGCGGCCACACCACGATCGCCGTGCCCACCGACACCACCGCGGTAATGGCCTTGATCGTTCCACTGAGCCAGTAAGCGCCGTACCAGACGTTAAGGATATTCACCATATGGGTGGCACCACAGGCAAAAATGAATAACGCGAACATCACAAAGATGTAGTTAAACTTCAGATCGTCGCGGTGGCGAACCAGATAAATCAGCGCAATGGGAATGGTCAGGTAGGAAAGGCTGATCAGCGTATCGCTGGTCACATGCAACCAAACCAGCGAGTCGTTCCACAGATAGCAGTGGCCATGGGGCGGCATTTCCGGCCCCAGGATACTCCGCCAGAAGTCATTCATTTCTGTGTTATGTGCGCTGTGCTCAGCCAAAAGAAAGCAGCCCCTAGTGTACTGTCATTATTGTTCGCCGCATTTTCTCGTAGTGGGTGGCTGGGCAGTTATTGGGTCAATTACCTACATCAGCTGCGCTTAACGAGAGCTTGGCCGGATGACTGCTGTCGCCCTCCGGATGGCAAGCGGTGACATCAGCATAGCACTGCTGGATGACCGGCATATCCGCATCGAGGTCTCCGCTGGGCAGACAGGGCTCACCAAAACCGACCTGTTTGCGGCCATAATCCAGAAACACCGGCACCACCGGCACCTGCGCCCCCGCAGCAATATGATAGAAACCGCCCTTCCAGCGAGGCACCGCCTTGCGCGTGCCCTCAGGCGCAATGATCAGCACCATATCGTCGGTACCCGCAAAGGTCTCCGTCATCTGCTGAACAACGTTATTCTGGCTGCTGCGATCCACCGAAATCCCGCCCAGCCAGCGCATCAGGCTGCCCAGCGGGCCGACAAATACGCTGTCCTTGACCATGAATCGCGCTTGCCGCCCCAGTGCAGCCCCCAGGCCTACCATCAGGAAAAAATCCCAATTGCTGGTATGTGGCGCCACAACCATCACATATTTCCGCTCGGCTGGCGGCTGAGTGGAGAACGTCCAGCCTGCCAGTCGAAACCCGCCCTGAAAGAGGACGCGAATTAACCAGAGAATACGAGGGTAACTGCAAACGGTTTTGCGCTGCGCAGGTAAAGCTGAAGATGAGTGCATGATGGACATCGTTATTATTGGCTTTTAACACCCCGTGCGGCCACCGGCGACCGTCACAAGTCTCACGCGGCACCCTTGCCCCTTCCGGGTGGCACCGCTATGCTCGCCAAGATAACACATAACAGGCAAGGCGTGACGCAGCACTGTCGACTCACACTCGCCCTTACCGGAGATCTTCGTGTTCAGAATTCGCGCCCTGTTTTACAGCATTTGCGTCCTGCTGCTTGGCAGCCCATTTGCGAGCGCTGCCGACGTCAACATCGCCGACCTTACCGTTAACCCTGCCGATGCCGGACACAGCCGCGACAATCGCGAGACATTAAGCTACTTCGGCATGCAGCTTTACTTTGACGACCGCGACGACCTGCTGGACAAGGCGCTGGAGCTCAAAGAGGAAAGCGAGGCCCTGGAAGCGCGCTCGCGAGGCTTTCTGTTAATTCCTGGCGACGAACAGGATCTGGTCGCCGCCCTGGAGAATCTCGACGGCGCGATCACCAGTTTGCGTGGTGAACTGGACTTCGTCTTCGCCGGCAAGAAAGACAGTCCCGCCCACTATGTTATGGGCACAGAATTACGTGGCACCGCGCGCTTCTACTATGATCCGGGCGATGAGCAACGGCTGCGATTCGCAAGCATTACCGGCCTGTTCCGCCCTCTGGACCTCGAGTCGTACATGGATGTCGCAGGGGTGATGCACAGCCATTTTGGCCTGAATCTGCATTATCAACTGGAGAACTTCGGCCAACTGGAAATCGGCGTACTCGCCAAGCTTCAGGTCATCAGCCTGCTGGATCGCCGCATTGACTACAACGACTATGAACGCGGCGATGTCTTTGACTGGGGCACCGACATTAAAAATACCGTGCAGCCCAATATCGATCTTGGGCTTCGCAAACAACTGGGACGCGTGGGGCTGCAACTGGTCATCAGTGACCTTTACACCGACACGCTACGAGGCCACAACGGCCACCGCTATCGCCAGCGCAGCCGTATTCAAGCCGGGTTCGACTACCGCCGCCACTGGGGCAGCCTGCAGATTATGGGCGATGTTGTGCCACGCCCACGTTTTGGTGAAGTTTCTTCTCGCCGGGATATTCGCGTAGATGGCAGCCTGCGAATGACACGCCGCTGGGACCTGCTGCTGGGCTACAACGATGTGCAGGAGCACTACGAACGCAATACCGGCAGCGCCGGGCTGCGCTACACCCTGGGCCGATCGCTGCGTTTTGACATCAGAGGAACCGCCGCGGGTAAACGCGAACTGGGCTTCCAGCTCGGCCTGCAAATGCCGCTGTAGCCCGCGCTGCTCTCAGGCCGCCTCGCGACGGCCACTCACCTCAACCACCTGCGCTTTGGCGGGAATATGACTCATCGCATGCTCGGTCAGGGCAGTGATCGTCAGCGAAGGATTCACACCGAGGTTGGCACCCAGCATCGCGCCGTCGCATACGTAGAGATTTTCATAGCCGAAAATACGATTTCGGTAATCAATGACGCCTTCCTCAGCACTGCGCCCCATCGCCGCACCGCCCATGCAATGGGCCGTGGCGGGGATATTAAACAGCACTTCGGTTAACAGGCTGCCCGCCATGCCACCAAGCTTTTCCGCGGCGTGCTGAGCAAAGTCACTGGCCTCGGGAATATACGCGGGAATACGCTCGCCGTGGCTGACCATGCGCTTGCTGAACGGCCAATACCAGCGGCGCTGGTAGCGCATATCAATATGGCCTTCCAGGGTCTGCATACACAGGAAAATCATCGTTTGCTTTGCCAAACCAAAGGGTACCAGCATGCGCAGCCCCTGCAGCGGTTTGGTCAGTAGCAGACCGAAGATCGTCTTCAGCCAGACCAGAATTCGGGCCGGGCCTTCCGTGCCGCGCGTCATCGCAGTGACCAGCATACCCATGGCATCGGAACCTTCGGGATAGCGGGTGGCCTCGATATGCGTGTGCTCATTCAGATACACACCCGAACCAATGGCAATGCCCTTGTCCATATCGGCGTCTTTCGGCAAGCGCACGCCAATCAGCGATTCGGCATTGGTTCGCACCCGTTTGCCAAGCTGGTCGGAAATCTTCGGCAATGAACCGCTGTCGCGAAGCTTGAAGAGCAAATCCTGTGTCCCCAGCGACGATGCGGCAAAGACCACCGAACGCACCTTCCAGCGGCGACGCTGCCGACGCCACCAACGCGTGCTGGATACTGCTGTCACTTCGTAACCGTCGCGGCCATCCTCGCCCCCCAGCGGCTTAACATCCACCACGCGCATCTCGGGAATAATCTCGGCACCCTGCTTCTCGGCAAAGTACAGGTAGTTTTTGTCCAGCGTATTTTTGGCATCGTAGCGGCAACCCACCATACAGCCCCCACAGCCGATGCAACTGTTGCGATCCGGGCCTTCGCCATCAAAGTAGGGGTCGCTATATCGCCTTCCAGCGGGCTCGCCCTCATCGCCGAAGAACACGCCAACTTGTGTGCGGTAGAAGCTGTCACCACAGCCCCAGTCTTCAGCGATGTCCCTCAAGGCATAATCTGCGGGCCCGAGGATGCGGTTCTCGGTAACCCCCAACATGCGTCGTGCTTCGTCATAATGGCGAGGCATTTCGCGTTGCCAGTCGGCGAGCCCGGCCCAACTGCCTTCTTCCCAGACACTGTGCTTGGGCACCAGCAGGGTATTGGCGTAGGTGACTGAACCGCCACCCACAGCATTGCCCTGTAAAATCAGCACATGGCGAAACCAGCGGATATTGAAAAAGCCACGCAACCCGAGCAGCGGGCGCCACAACCAGCGACGGAAGTTCCAGTTACTGCGAGGCAAATCTTCGGCGTGCCAACGTTTACCGGCTTCCACAACCGCTACCGAATAGCCCTTCTGAGTCAGTCTATGCGCCGACACCGAGCCGCCAAAGCCCGAGCCAATTACCAGATAGTCGACGTCAAAGTCTGTCTGCGCCATGTTTTAAACCCTTTTTTCTACGTTCCGCTGCGCGCTCACCTTGCTCGCGGCACAACTCTTGGAGATACCGTTTCGAGATACTGACAACAGCTGTTGTCACTTTACATCTGACAACACGGCATGTCAAAATTCAGCCATGCCAGAATCCGCTCCCCAACGCCGCCGCAGCTACCGCGGCCAAAGCTCCGATGCCCGCCGTGCAGAGCGGCGACAACTGCTATTGGAAGCCGCCCTCAATCTGATTGCCGAGCAAGGCTACAGCAACGCGACCGTGCGCAATCTCTGCGCGGCAGCAGGGCTCACCGAACGCTATTTTTACGAGTCCTTCAGCAACCGCGAAGCCCTACTTGGAGAGTTGTATCAGCAGCAGACGGAGATTCTGCGGGAAGCCATGCTCAGCGCCATTCACCGCAGCAACGGCAGCGCTGAACAAGCGGTGAGAGCGGGACTTCAGGCGTTTTTCGAGACCTTGCAGAACTGCCCCTCACTGGCCAGAGTGATTCTGTTTGAAATCTTTGGCGTGAGTAAAACCATGGACGCGCTGTACTACCAAGCGATGGAGGATTTCGCAGCGCTGCTCGGGGAACTGGCTCAGGTATTAGGCATCGCCCGCATTGTGCCACCTGCCAGTGATGCCATGCTCTACGCGGGCTTGGTTGGCGCCGCAGTCCAGATGGCGCGCCGCTGGGTACTGAATGACTACCGCGAGAGCCCTGACATACTTGTGGAAAGCAGTCTGCTGCTGTTCATGGCCCTGTCTGAGCAACAGGATGCGCCGCTGTCAGTCGAGCATTAACGCTCTCGTCAGTTCGTCCAGATGCTCGCTGTGCTGCTGCCAGTCTGGCATCAATTCGCTCATCAAGGCATAGAATGCGGGGCTGTGGTTCATTTCCCGCAAGTGGCAAAGCTCGTGAACAATAACCATGTCGATGCACTGCGGCGGCGCCATCATCAGTCGCGTATTCAGGCAGATCGCCCGCTGGGAACAACTTCCCCAACGCGAGCGCATCCGGCGTAGCCGCAGTGGTGGCAGTGTCGTTACCCAACTTGCCTGCGCGGCCCAAGCACTCAGACGCGCCTCCAGATGCTGCTCGGCGCGCTGGCGATACCAGCGCTGCAATGCCGCCTGAACTGCCTCTGCGCGGTGGTCGCTCACGGCGAGTTCCAGGATACGCGCGGCCTCATCCAGGCGCCCACCGCGCCCCTCGACCAACTGCAAGGTATATGTCTGCCCCAAGTAGAATATGCGGTCGCCAGATTGCTGGGGGGCACGTGGCAAGTCCTGCTGGGCGGCGCGCTCGCGGCACTGCCACAGCCAGTCCTCATGACGGCGAAGCAGGGCATCGATATCTGACTGCCGCGCCGCAACAGGCGCCCTTACCTCGACCTCTCCTCGCGGAGAAACCAATAGCGACAAGCGGCGCTGACGTCGTGGATGACGCCTGAGGCAATAGCCCAACGCGCCCGCTTCAAGCAGTATCTGACGCTGTTCCTCAGTGGCTTTCTTTACTGCCACGACTTATACGTCAGCCACACAGGGCGGGAATTCACAGATAAATACCGCACCACCGTCGGGGTTAGCTTCATAGCGGATATCCCCCCCGTGCCCTTGCATGATCGATTGTGACACCGACAGACCGATCCCCATTCCGCCCTCTTTAGAGGTCACAAACGGGCTGAAGAGCTGTTCCTCAACCTCTCTTGCCAGACCGAGGCCAAAGTCTCTCACCCTGAAACAGACATGCCCGCCAGCGGGAAAGGTACTGACCTCAACCGGACGGTGACTGCCCGCCGCAGCCGTAGACTCCATCGCATTGCGAATGAGGTTCAAGGCTACCTGCTGAATCTGCACCTCGTCGCCGTAAATGCTGGACAAGTCGCCCGCCGCCTGCAACACCACCCGCGTGCGATTGACCTTGGAGTCGACTTCGGCAAGAGCCAACACCTCTTTCAGCAGCACATTGAGATTGATTACCGACTTTGCACCCGAGGGCTTCTTCACATAGCTGCGCATGCGCTGGATCACCGCCGACGCCCGTTCAGCCTGAACCCCGATTTTGTTTAACACATCGTCCAGTTTGGCGCGCTTCTCCTCAGGCAAATCGGCCAGCAGGCGGTGTGCGACCCGCGCATAATTGGTCACGGCGGTGAGCGGTTGATTGACCTCATGGGCAATCCCGGCGGCCATTTCACCACCGGTACTCAAACGTTCGATATGGGCAAGATGCTGACGCTGCTGGTCCATTTCATTGCGCGCCTGCTCAAGCGCCCGCTGATTGGCCAGCCACTCACTGATATCACGCAACACCAGCACCGCACCGCCCTCACTGCGCGCGCTGCCACTGAGCGCAACCTGCAGGGGTTTGCCATCACGGCGCGTCATTTCCGCGTGGTTTTTGCGCAGGCTGACCCCCGCCTCGCAAAGCAGCGACAGGGACTGATTCAGGCCGTCATCGCCGGGAAAAAGATCCAGACCGAGGAGTGGTTCGCCCAGCGCATCGGCTTGAGGCCAACCCGTTAACTCAGCTGCCCGGGCATTCATAGAGCTGACGCGGCCCTCGGCATCAAGACCGAAAATCCCCTCTTCCACCGCATTCAAGATGCGCTGGTTTTCGTCCTCAAGTTCGGTATTGCGCCGCGCCAGAGCCCGCTCCAAACGCTGGAGCTTGATGTGGGTGCGTACCCGCGCCAACACTTCATCGGCCTGAAAGGGTTTGGCGATGTAATCGACCCCGCCGATCGCCAGACCGTGAACCTTGGACTGGCTGTCGGTCAGCGCCGACAGAAAAATCACCACAATATCTGCCGTATCGGGGTCTGCCTTTAATCGCTCACAGACCTCAAAACCGTCCATCCCCGGCATCATCACATCGAGCAGAATCAGCGATGGCTTGGCACGCTTTGCGGTATACAAGGCCGCCTCGCCGTCGCGGGCCGCCAGCAGCCGATACCCACTCCCTTCAAGGGTTTTAAACAACACCTGAAGGTTCGTCGGATTATCGTCAACCAGCAGAATCTGCTCTCCTCCCTGATCACGCGTCATGCAGGCTGACTCCCTCGTCCAGTCCCTCGAACAGCTGCGCCAGCCGTTCAAAATCAAATTCCCTTAACAGCCGTTCCGCCTCATCGCTCAGGGCGGACTGCTGGGGATAACGCCTGCGCAATTGCCCCAGCAATTCGCGCAATCCGGTCACATCCCCCACATCCACAGCTTCCTTGAGTTGCTGAATAAAGGCTTCCGGCAAATCTATCGCGACGCGTACCGGCGTCACCTCCACGGGCTCGTCTGCGGGCTCGACAGGCTCCGCGCGTGTCACCGTTGCTGTCGCTCGGCCGCAGAAACGCACCATGACTTTGTACAGTTCATTCATACTGATCGGCTTCGGCAGGAAATCATCGCAGCCGACCGATCGCGCTTCCGCCACCATGCCTTCATCGGTGGTGGCCGAAGCCATAACAATGTTCACATTCAGCTTCATTTCCTGCTTGATGATGCGGGTTGCCTCCATGCCGTCCATCTCGGGCATACGCAGATCCATCAGCACAATATCCGCCGGGCGTTCCTTCAGCAGCTCAATAACTTCCAGCCCATTGGCTGCCTCGCGAACATCACTGGTAATGTCATCCAACATGCCGAGCAGTACTTGGCGGTTCACCATCACATCATCGGCCACGATCACTGCCGGATTGCCTGCGATCATGTCACTGCTGAGCTCCTCGCTGCGGCGACCCGCATCGCCATCAGGCAGGCTCCCGACACGCTCAACAACAATCAGCGGAATGTGGAAGTAGAAGCAGCTACCCACGCCGACTTTACTGCGCAAGTTCAAACTGCCGCCCATCGCCTCTACCAGTCGCCGACAGATCGACAGACCGAGCCCGGTCCCCTTGCCGTCCTGCGGATTGACCTGTTTGAAGGGTTCGAATACATCGTGCAGCTTCGACTCGGGAATGCCGATACCGGAGTCCGTGACCTCGAAGTCCAGCGTATCCCGCTCATCGCGGACGAATATTTTGAGACTGACCTTGCCCTTATTGGTGAACTTGACCGCATTGTCGAGCAAGTTCACCAGCACCTGCCGCAGCTTCACCGCATCAAATTCCAATTCCTGCGGCACGCTGGTATCGATATCGATAATAAACTCCAGGCCTTTTGACTTCGCCCGGTGCCCGACGATATCGCCCACACTGGCAATCACATCGTCCAGCTTATTGGCTTCGGGCAAGATATTAATGTTGCCGCTCTCGATCTTGGCGAGATCCAGCACATCATTAATCAGATTGAGCAGGTGCTTGCCGCAACTCTCGATGGCGCGCAAATATTCCTGACTTTCTCCCGGCAGTCCCACCTCTTTCTGCAACAGCTGGGCATAACCCAATACGCCATTCAGCGGCGTGCGCAGCTCGTGGCTGACACTGGACAGGAACTGGCTTTTCGCGTGCAGGGCATCCTCTGCAGAAATGCGTGCATCGACCAGATCCTGCTCCATCCGCTTGCGATCAGTGATATCAATCATGATCCCCATCGCACGCAACGGCTGGTCGCGGTCATCGTTTTCCACCACATCGCCACGGCTGTATATCCAGCGGTAGTTCCCGGCGCTGTCGCGCACGCGAAATTCGACACTGTTACCCGTGGCCAGCCCTAACCAGCTATCGACCGCCGAGGCAATAATCTGCAGATCATCCGGGCAGGCCACTTCTTTATAAGAGCCAACGGGATGGGGTTTAGAGAGCGGCCGGTATCCCAGCGAGCGGAAAAAGCTGGGGCTCACCATGACGAGGCCAGTACTCAGATCAAGATCCCAGAGGTGATTCTGCGCCGCATCCAACGCCAACTGAAAGCGGCGCTCACTCAGCTTCAGCGCGCGCTCAGTCTGCGTACGCTTGTCGACCATGAAATTCGCGTCTTCTGCCAGGCGCTGAAATTCGGCGAATGGCAGGCGGTTGACGTCGATAAAGGTCGAGCGCTTGCTGGCGTCGGCAAAAAACTGCTGAAAGATACTGAAGCCATGAGCGCTGCGCTGCGCCAGCCAGCGAGCGGCAATCATCGAGAACAGCATCAGCCCGAAGGCGATCAGCATAATAGACAGGATATGTTCTTCGACTCGCGCCTGCAGTGCAGAGCGCTCATCCAGCAGCTTGGCATTCAGCTCGTCCAGGAAGACGGCCGACCCCAGAACCCAGCCCCAGGGTTCGTAACGACGCAGATAGGAGACCACCGGCTGCGGCTGGTCTGGCTGTTCGTTATTCGGCCAGCTCAACTCGGTGAACAGACTGTTCTCCTTGCTGTCCATGCGCCGCGCGGCTTCCAGCACACCGGGCATCGTCGTGCCGACGGCTTCGGGGTGATAGCCGTTTACTAATTGCCGCCCCGCGGCATCGACCACAAACAGAATAGAGTTGTCGGTGTCGACCGGCACCGCCGCAATGCGCTCAATCACTTCCTGCTGCACACGGCCAATTTCCGCATGCAGGTAGACACTGGCGCCGATGTAGACATTCAGAGGCTCGTAGTAATACACAAAACTGAAGTTGCGCTCACTACCACCGCGACTGCTGTCGTTCACCCGATATTCGACGAAGTCGTAATTTTTCTCTTTGGTCACCGACTTGATCTGAGCGGCAAAAGCCTTGAGCACCTTGGCATCACTCAGCCGCTTGCTGCCATCGGGATGCATCGGGGGCAGAATATCCTGCCCATCGCCGCCGAATAGAAAGAAGAAGCCGTTATTGTCGTGAAAGCTGAGGGCGCCCATGGTGGTGCGAAGCCGGTTGAGCAGCTCGCTGCGACTTTCCCCTTGAGACTCTTTGCGGGTGTTTTCCAGCAGCGACAACCCCACCGCCAGTTGCTGGCGCAGATCGTTGTATAGCTGACGGTTCAACTGCGTGCGCCGAAACTCGAGGTATTCGACGGCCTTGTCCACCTCCCGGCGCAGCAGTTCGCGGCGCGTCTCAATATAGTTATTGCGCCAATCTTCACTCTGCTCGGTATACTGCTCGTATTCTTTGGCGATCCAAATATAGCCGAGAATTGCCAGCGGAATCGCCGACAGCGCGACCAGGCTGAGCAGGTAGATTTGTACTAAACTGCGCTTCGGTTTCATGCGCACCCTATGCTGTTGTTTTAAGCCGCCATCTGGCGCATATCGCCAAAGCTTATCGGCTCAATTGGCAGTCCGCCAGTATCGGGGGGCTAAATTCGCAAATAGGCTGGTCAATGGCCCTGCGTTTCCGCTAATCTGAAAGCAATAACATCGAACGAGCAAGGACGGAATAATGACCAAAGAAGCTACTGTCTACCTGGTAGAAGACGACGACGCGGTTCGCGACTCGCTGCAGATGGTGCTGGAGTCCGTAGGCTACCACGTAGCGGCCTACTCCCGCGCTGACAGCTTCCTTGAAGAATTTTCTACCGATATGGCCGGCTGTCTCGTGCTGGACATCCGTATGCCCGGTATGAATGGTATGGAGCTGCAGCGTCAGCTGAACATGCGAAACTCGATTCTGCCCATCATTTTTGTGACTGGCCACGGTGATGTACCGATGGCTGTCGAAGCCATGCAGCGCGGCGCGGTAGACTTTGTTCAGAAGCCCTACCGGGAAGAAGAACTGCTGGGCAAAATTCAGCAGGCCATTGCCGCAGATACCGAAAACCGCGCCGAACTCGATGCCAAACACAAAATCATTGAGCGCTTGGCCGAACTGACGCCACGGGAAAAGCAGGTCATGGAGCTGATGATTGAAGGTAAAGCCAATAAGGTGATTGCCTACGATCTGGATATCAGCCAGCGTACCGTCGAGATTCACCGCGCGCGCGTTATGGAGAAAATGGGTGTGCGCTCACTGGCTCACCTGGTGCGCATGGTCATGGCCGCTGAAGATAACGGCAGCGCCCAATAATTTTACTCAACCGCGTCCTCTCAAGCATCACGACTCAGCCATCCCCACTTAGCAAGGCATCGATGCGCTCCAGCGCATCGAGCAAGCCCCCGACTGGCAAGCGCTGTCCTCGATAAAACTCTTCCGCCATCGGCGTAATACTGCAGGCACCCGGCAGTGCTTCCTCCTGCTCGATCAGAAAGCGAATGCGGGGAATAAAAATGAATTGCAGCCACTGATTAAACCGCAAGGTATCCACCGCAAATGGCTGCTCACTGCGCAGCGCTTCGACGGGGGGTGAGACCCGATCCCAGTGGCCGATGCCACGCAACTCCGCTTCAATATCTATCAGGGTGGCGGCAATTAATGCGTCGTGTTCCATCGCTATTCAATACGCTGCTGGTAGGGCGGCATTGAGTCCAGCATCTGGCGCCCGTAGCGCCGGGTCACAATGCGCCGATCAAGAATGGTAATGCGGCCGCGATCCGATTCACTGCGCAGCAGGCGGCCGCTGGCCTGTACCAGCTTGACCGCCGCATCAGGCACAGTGATCTCCATAAAGGGGTTACCGTTGTTGCGACTGATCCACTCTGCCAACGCCTCTTCCACGGGGTCTTCCGGCACCGCAAAGGGGATTTTGGCAATAACCACATGGCTGCAATACTTGCCGGGCAAATCCACACCTTCGGCAAAACTGGCCAGACCGAAAATCACACTGCCCTTGCCCTCATCCACGCGCTGACGATGCTGGCTGAGAATTTCGTGCTTGGGTAACTCCCCCTGCGCGACAATCAGACGCCGCAAAGACAGCGGCACGCCTTCCAGCACTGCATTCAGCTGGCGGCGGGAAGCGAACAGGACGAGACTACCCTCATCCTTATTCAGCAGTTCGGGGAGCATCTCAATCAGTGCCTCGGTGTGGGCCTCGGCATCCCCCGCATCGCAGGCCATGGCGGGAATGTATAACTCACCCGCCTCGGCATGCTGGAAGGGACTGGGCACCACCTCAAAACTGGCATCCTCATACAGCCCCGCCCGCATACTGAAACGCTTGAAACTGCCAAGCGCGGTCAAGGTGGCCGACGTCAGCACCGCGCCATAACAGCGAGACCACAGGGACGATTGCAAGGTTTTCGCGGCCAGAATCGGACTGCTGTTCAGCTCCATATCCATCAGGCCTTGCCCCGCTTCAACCAACGTCAGCCAGCGGGCAATGGGGGGCTTCTCCTTGCTGCTATCACTGGCGTAAGACTGCCACAGCGCCAGTATGGTCTGGCAACGAAAGCGCATGGCAGAAACATCGGCCAGCCACTGCTCCAACTCATCGCGTCGCTGCTCTAGCGTCCCCTTGTCCAACCCTTCCTGCAGCGTTTCAATCAATCCTTCCGTATGCTGAACCAGCGCACCAAATGCCGCTCGCAGCTCCCGCGCCAACGTGGCCAGCTCAGCGGGAACCTGACCATCTTCAAACCGACGCAGTTTTTTCCCCTGCCGCTCTCCGGCATCGTCGAGCAAATCCACCAATTGGCTGCGCAACGGCTGCATGCCCTCGCGCGCGGCAATCAGCAGATTGAGTAACGATTCAAACTGCCCCCGCAGCGATTTTTGCATGGCAGGTAAAGCCAAGATCGGTGCTATTGAACGCTCCGCCTGCTCCAGCCAGCGCTCGCTGGCACCCAGCCGGAAGCTGGCACTGAAATGATTAATGACTTTATCCGGCAGGTGGTGCGCCTCATCAAATACGTAGATGCACTCTTCCGGCGGCGGCAGAATCGCCCCCCCTCCCAGCGCCAGATCCGCGAGTACGAGGTCATGGTTTGCCACAACCACCTCGGCCTGCGTCATCGCTTCCCGCGCTTTGAAAAAGCTGCACTGTTTAACGTGGCTGCAACGTCGTCCGCCACACTGTGCGTGGTCAGTGGTAACGCGCTGCCACTGCTCCTCTGGCAGCACCGCTTCCCAGTTGTCGCGATCGCCGTCCCATTTACCCTGAGCCAGGTTTTCAGCAAAGTGCTTGTAGAGAGTCAGTGCGTCATTGTCCGGCGCCGCGCTGCGCTCATCGGGATACAGGGGCAACACCTGTGTGTCACCACCGCTTAATAGTTGATCAAGTTTTGAAAGACACAGATAACGTCGGCGCCCTTTTGACAGGCTCAGCGTGAACGACAGACCACTGTGCTGGAGAATATCCGGCAAGTCACGCTGCAAAATCTGCTCCTGCAGAGCGACCGTCGCCGTCGCGATAACCAGTGTCTTGTTCGCCTCGCGGGCAATGGGTATCGCTGCCAGGGCATAGGCCAGCGTCTTGCCCGTTCCGGTACCCGCCTCCACTACACAGAGGTGGTCGCCGCCACTGCGCAAATGCTCCTGATTGCGCTTGATGCCACCCAGCACCCGAGCAATATGTGCAATCATCAGGCGCTGGCCAAGCCGGGGTTTCAGCGACTTGTTGTTCAGAAACTGGCGGTAAGCCCCCTGAATCTGCGATTTCAGATCATCACTGAGCACCGACAACTCCCGGCGCGCCGGCATTAGGCATTTGCTGTCTCCTGAGCCACGTCTTTCAGACGCAACTGATTGACCAGCGGCTGTGCGTAAATTTCCAAGGCTCGACGGCGGTAATCCGGCGGCATTTTTGCGAAATGCTCATCAAACTCCGCCACCTGCTTGTCCGAAATCTCTGGCAGATCCAGCGTCCGCCAGCGTGCGTCGTCGTGCAGTCGCATATAGGCCAGCACATTGCTGCTATGCAGTGGATAATTGCCGATAATCTCGCGGTCCAGCGCGGCAGCCAGCGCCGCCGCGTCGGCGTAATCGCCCTGCATACGCGGACCAAAGTGCACATGAACACGGCCCTTGTTACCGACAATGCCAGTACCAATGCTTTTCAGATCTTCGTGTTCCGCCTTCTGGTAAGCGCCGTCGCGTTCAATCTGTACCAACTCGCGCGCCTTGGCCGCATCCAGTGGATCCCATTCATAGGAAATCGACACCGGCACCACATTCATGGCCGCCACAAATTCGGCAAAGCTCTCGCTGCCCTTGTCCTGCGACATACCGATCATTTTGATCAGCGCCACTTCCGTCGCGTCATTGCCGTCCTTTGCCCGCCCCTCTCGCTGGGCAATCCAGATAGAGGCACGCTCTTCCAGCAGAGAATGGCGTATGTAATTGGACAGCTTGCGGAAGGCTGCCAGCATCTGCCGAGGCCCCTTGGCGCTGCGCTGTACAATAAAGCTCTTGTTAATCCGCATCAGATCCGCGGCAAAGGGCTTCGACAGCAAGTTATCCCCAATCGCAATCCGCACGGTGTCCAGGCCATTGTGGTAGAGCGCGTAGTTGACGAACGCCGGGTCCAAGGCGATGTCGCGATGATTACTGATAAACAGATAGGCTTTCCCGGGCGACAGATGCTCGACACCCGACACCACAAATTCTCTCGTACTGCCTTCGATCATCTGATCCATGTAGACCTTAACGACCGACTGAAAGGCCGCAACAGAGTCCACACCAATAAGCTGTCGGCGCAGAATCCGGGAAACCAGCGGGCGTAACAGCCCCGGGAACCACCGATTAAGACGGGGCATGCGCAAGCTGGCCACCGCGGCGATCAACTCCGGGTCAATCAGCAAGCGGTCAAGAACGTCTCGAACCTCGTTATCGTGATAGGGTCGGATATCGGCAAATTCATCCATTATTCTTCATACTCAGCACACCAGAGGCCCGGCCGGGGCCACACAAACCAGCCGGGATTCTACCCCAATTACCTCCCTGATGCGTGTTCCCCATGTCAGTAGCCGCCACCGATTGCCGCAACACGCCCGCACTGCCAACTAGACATGCAAAGTCCTTCCTCTAAGCAGCCAAAATCGCTTTAATCGGGCAACCTAACGAGAAAACTACGATAACGAGGACACCCATGAGTCTGGACAACTTCTCACTTAAAGGTCGGCGCGCACTCATTACCGGCGCCTCCTCCGGCCTCGGTCATGGCATCGCCAAGGGACTTGCTGCCGCCGGCGCCGAAATCATTGCCTGTGCCCGACGCGTGGATCGACTGGAAGCACTGGTTGCCGACATTCGCCAGTCTGGCGGCAAAGCCTGCGCCGTTGCCATGGACGTCGCCAACCGTGACAGCGTCAACGCCGCTTACGACCAAGCCATCGCCGAGCTGGGGGTGCCCGACATCATCATCAACAACGCCGGCGTGGCCGACCCGAAGAACTTTCTGAAAGCCGACGAAGCCTCACGCGACTTTGTGATGAACACGAACTTCAACGGCGTGTGGAACGTCGCTCAGGAAGGCGCCCGTCGCATGGTAGAGGCGAACCTGCCCGGCAGCATCATCAACATCGCCTCTGTGTTGGCCATCATGGCACAGACGGGCCAGGCAACGTACTGCGCCTCCAAAGCCGCCGTTGCCCACCTGACCAACGTGATGTCGCTCGACCTCATGCGTCACAACATCCGCGTCAACGCCATCGCACCGGGCTGGTTTCTGACTGAGATGAACGAAGATTTCTTCGCGACGCAGGCGGGGAAAGACTACATCAGCACCATGCCGGCTCGTCGCCTCGGGAGCATCGACGAGCTGATCGGCCCCGTCATTCTGCTTGCCAGCGATGCCGGCTCCTTCATCAACGGCACCCTGCTGCCTGTCGATGGCGCCATTCGTCACAGCGCCTGAGCACTTTTCTCGAGAAAATAAGCCTTTGTACAAACAAAGGCTTGCAAGACCCAAAGGTCGTCCCTATAATGCGCGACCTGTCTTGAGGAACAAGACAACCAGTCAATTGCGGGGTGGAGCAGTCTGGTAGCTCGTCGGGCTCATAACCCGAAGGTCGTAGGTTCGAATCCTGCCCCCGCTACCAAATAGAAAGGCGAATCAAGCGTACAGCTGATTCGCCTTTTTTGTATCAATATAATAAGACGCACAAACAGTATTTGCGGCCCTCAATTACCCCTCTTTCCCCTGTGTCTCATTATCGCAGTCTGTCATCGATTCAGAAAAACCATGTGCCCTTCATTAGCCGCAATAAATTTAGTGAAGGTAGGCCATATATTTACTTTTGCGCCCATCAATAGCCATAAACGGGCACCAAACGCTTCGACACTCATAAGCCCTTCCCCAACACACTCATACAAAAAAGCCAGCCTAATGGCTGGCAATAAGAGGGCCTAGAATTACCAGGCAACACACATTTTTAATAGGAATGCAGGAAACAAGTATTACGGAGCCAGGTTTGGCGACATGCTCATCAGTATTTCCACGGGATCGACAAGAAAGCCCAGAGGAATGGCGTCGATACCGCCCGACGGACTGCCCGCCTGACCGCCGGTCAACACCGAGGTCAGTCCTGCCGTGACGTCAACCACCGGCAGCAGCACCGCATCCAGCGGGCCGTAAAGCGTGGTCAGGCCCTTGAGGGTATCGCCACCCAACAGCAGGTCAGTCAAGGGCTTTGCCATACCAAAGTTGTTCACCAGCGGCTCCGAAAGCGGATTATTGAGCAGCAAACCAGCCAGCACGGGCAGCGCCTCGCCCACGGCAACACTGGTGAGATCTGTCACCAGCCCCACCGGCACTAGGGGCGACAAATCCAGGACCGGGGCCGCCAGCAGCTTGGGGGAGTTGCCGGCAAGCACCAGCAGGGTCATTACGGTCATCAGCATTTTTTTCATTATTGTTACCTCGTCATTATTGTTAACAGTATTCGAAGCGTCGTTAGTAATCCCAGTTCAGCCGCACGCCGTACGTTGTCGGCGGTGCCAGATAATCGGAGCGTCCGGCGTCGGTGTGAAACTGCGAATAGGTGTAGCGGGCATCATTAATGTTTTTGCCAAAGGCGGTGATGCGAATATTGCTGTCGTAGTGAAGAAAGCTCAGCGCAGCGTCCACGACGTAGTAGTCTTCCTCGAACGACACTGGCGAGTTCTGCGCCAGATAGTAGAAGCCATCGTTGTAGTACATGCTGGCATTGAGCTCAAACTCGCCAAAGCTGAACGGCGACCACACCTGGTTAACACCAATACTGCCACTGAACTCGGGCGTTCGGGTTACGCGGTTGCCTGTAAAATCACCGTTCTTGAAGTTGTAGAGACCATCGCCTTCGTTATAGCCACTGCCCTCTTTATACGAGGTGTATTCTGAGTCCAGGAAGGAGCCGGTCAGTGCCAGTACCAGGCCGGGGTTCATATTGGGCATGGGCACCCATTGCACGTCGAAGTCGATGCCCTTGATTTCTGCGCCACCGGCGTTTTCCAGCGACACGGCACCGCCGCTGAGCAGCGAAATAAACTGCACCTGAAGGTCTTCGATCTCATTCTGGAAGATCGCCGCGTTAACGGTGAGCGTACGATCAAACCACTGTGACTTCAGCCCCAGCTCGTAAGTGGTGACGGTTTCCGGGCGCACATATTCCGGCTGGTCGTAGACGTTCACAGTATTAAATGTGCCGCTCTTATAGCCCTGGGTGTAGGTGGCGTAAAGCATCACATCGTCGGCAGGCGTCAGGCTCAAGGTCACTTTTGGCGAGAAGTTTTCGTCCTCCGCGCGCGGCCGATCAAAAGGAATTGCCCTTGTAGTACTTCCATCGATGTTAACCAAGGAAACACTTGACTCAACAACGTAACGCTCCTCTTCCTGATACCGCCCGCCCAATGTCAGGCTCATCCAATCGGTAAAGTGCAGGGTGGTCTGGGCAAAATAGGCAGTGGACTCTGTACCCAGCTTAGACACCAAACCCAGCGATACGCCGTCGGGAATGACCGGCACTATACTGCCCAGTAAATCTACTAGATTATTGATGCTTTCAGGCAACGGAATTCCCAATAACGCCCCGTCGTTAAGATCGAGTCCAAGCGCCGACAGGCGGTTAAGCGGGAAGCCCGACTCCTGGTTCAGATGAAAGGCGCCCACAATCCACTCGATCCAGTGGGGCGAGTTTTCGTTAGACAGAAACTGAATTTCTTGGGTTTTTACGTCGGCAAACTGGCCTTTGGCGTCGAAGGTGATAAACGGGGTATCCGAGCCATCGAAGTCGTAAACATTGTCGGTGACAATATCCTGCTTGCTGGCCAGCACTTTTACATCGAACCAATTGGTGCGCCACTCAAACTCACCGTAGAGCACCTCGTTGTCCAGCGAGAAATAACTGGGGACGTCGACCTTAACCTGGTAGTCCTTCTCCTCAGCGGTGATCCCCAGCCCCTTAGACAGCGCGCTGGGCGCCACATTCGGCATGGCGGTGGAGCTCACGCCGTACTGTTCGTACTTGATATACGCCGCGTTGAGATCGATATCTTCAGTGGGCGAGAAGCGAAGCTTGTAACGAAAGCCCTCAGACTCTTCCTCGGGGAAAGGCTCAAAGCCGCCCTCGCCATCACCCCGCATGCCCTCATAGTAATTGTCGGCAATCTGCTTGGTGTACGACACACTGGCCGCCAGCCAGTCGGCAAAGGGGTAACTCACATGCGCCCGAACATTTTTATCTTCAAACTGGCCGGAATAACTGCCCTGCAGGGAAATTTCCGGCTCGATGCCTGGATCGCGGGTGATGATATTAATCGCGCCGCCGGTAGAGTTTCGACCAAACAGGGTTCCCTGCGGGCCTTTCAATACCTCTACCCGCTCTACCGCGCCAAAGGACTGCGACTGACCATTGGCAAAGGGGTAATAAATGCCGTCGATGTAGGTGGCGATACTGGGATCGGAGTCGGGAAGGAAGGCATCGCTGCCCACTCCGCGAATATACACCACCGCAAAGTTCACCGTTTGGCCGTAGTACATGCCCGGCGTAAATTGCGCCAAATCCTTGGGATCGTCAATGCCCATGGCGTCCATCTTGTCGGCGGTAAACGCCGCCAGGGCAATAGGCACGTCCTGCGCATTTTCGGTCCGCTTTTGCGCCATCACCACCACCTCTTCCATGAGGCGGCTCGTGCCTTTGGCCCGAGCCTCTTGCTGAGCAAGAGCAGGCGACGCTGCGCTTAGTGCAGCTACCGCCAGACTAAGGGCCGCTTTTCTACTCGGGCAGGGAATACCTAAGGGTAGTAATTTTCGACTGAGTAAGCTCACCGCAAAACCATCCTGTTAATTATCATTAGAATAATAGTGGCGACTAATTTTTATCTAACGCCGTTAGACAAGCATTCTAGATAGGGGTAACTACGTATGTCAACAAAAACTATTAACATTCGTTAATGGCGTCTAAAATTTATTTATTATTCTTAAATATCAATACGTTAACCAACAAAACAAATGAGCTAAGTGGCGATTTTTTAGCGGCAAATAGCTATTATTCCAAGGCGCTATTAGCAACCCAGAATATTACAATTAACGCGTATAAAAACCCTAGATCTTTCCGGCAAGCGCCACGGAATGGGCAAGACAAAACAACGCGACCGGGGGCAGGCACGACCCGCCCCCGGCAAGCCGTTATAGCCTCTCGATGATAATAGCCGGCGCCATGCCGCCCGCTGCACACATGGTCACCAAGCCGCGCTTGAGATCGCGCCGCTCCAGTTCGTCAAGCACAGTGCCAATCAGCATGGCGCCCGTGCAACCAATGGGATGCCCCAGGGCCATCGCCCCGCCATTCACATTCACTTTGTTGCGATCCAGACCCAGATCGCGGATGTATTTCTCGGCGACCACTGCAAAGGCCTCATTGATCTCGAACAGGTCGATATCGTCCAGCGTCAGGCCCGCCTTCTTCAACACCTTGCGCGTGGCGGGCACCGGGGCATTGAGCATTAAGGTTGGCGAGTCGCCCATATTGGCGATGGCCAGCACCTTGGCACGGGGCTTTAAACCGTGTTGCTTGGCGTACTCGGGCGATGACAGCAGCAAGGCCGCCGCGCCATCAACCACGCCAGAGGAGTTGCCACCGTGATGCACATGCTGAATTTTCAGATCCGGATAGACCTTGTGAATCAAACTCGCATAGCTTGTGCCCTGCTCGTCCAGCGGCGCGTAGGCCAGTTGTTCGAAGGCCGGGCGCAGGCCCGCCAGCGCCTCCACAGTGGTGCCCGGGCGGGGGAATTCCTCGCGGTCCAGCGCCAGTGAGCCGTCCTGCCGATACACCGGAATCAGGCTGCGGTCAAAATGCCCACCGGCAATGGCGGCAGCCGCGCGCTCCTGGCTGAGTGCGGCCAGCTCGTCCAGGCTCTGGCGGCTGATCTTCTCCAGCGTGGCAATGGCATCGGCACACACGCCCTGATGCGGCTGCGGATGCGCCTCGCGCAGACGCAGATTGCCCGCGTCCATAAAAATCGGGCCTAAATTCCCCTCGTGGCCGTAGTTCGACATCATCTCGGTGCCACCGGCAATCACCAGGTCTTCAAAGCCCGCCGCAATACTGGCCGCCGCCATGTTCACCGCGGTAATCCCCGAGCCACAAAACCGGTCGAGCGTGACCGCGCTGGAGGCAATGTTGTAGCCGGCATCCAGCGCGGCCATACGGCCCAGGTCATTGCCCTGCTCGCCGCGCTGGGAGCTGGTGCCCCAGACGATATCATCCACATCGGCAGTATTCAGGGCATTGCGCTCGGCGATCGCCTTGAGCACCGTAGCGCCCAGTTGCTGGGGATGAATACCCGCCAGCGACCCCTTACCCACCTTACCTATCCCCCGCGGGGTGCGACAGGCATCAATAATCCAAGCCTCTTTCATTGTTTATCCTCGCCATTAGGCCGTTATTATTTTCCTTGCCACTGGGGTGCCCGCTTCTCGGCAAATGCCCGGGCGCCCTCAATGGCATCTTTACTGGAAAAGATCGGATCGACAATCTCTGCTTGTTTGCCAAACATCTCGCCGTCCTGCCAATCTGCCGACTCGTAAATCACCTGCTTAGACGACTCGATGGACAGCGGCGCATTGGCCACGATTTTTGCCGCCATGGCCTTGGCCGCGCCCAGTACCTCGCCTGCGGGCACGCATTGATTCACCAAACCGAGATTCAACGCCCGCTGGGCATCCATAAAGTCGCCGGTGAGCGCCAGCTCCATCGCCACGCGCAGCGGGGTTTGCCGGGGCAGCCGCATAAGGCCACCGGCAGCAGCCGCCAGACCGCGTTTGGCCTCGGGAATACCAAACTGGCTGTTTTCCGCCGCCACGATCAAGTCGCAGCTCAGGGCAATTTCAAAACCACCCGCCAATGCATAGCCCTCAACAGCGGCAATTAGCGGTTTACGCGGGCGCTTTTCACACAATCCGGCAAAACCGCGTCCCTTAATCACCGGCAGTTCGCCGCTGACAAAAGCTTTTAAGTCCATCCCTGCACAGAAGGTACCGCCCGCGCCGGTAATAATGGCAACGCGAATGGCCGGATCGCTGTCTAATTGATCCATGGCCGCCGCAATACCTTTAGCAACATCCAGGTTTACCGCGTTTTTCGCCTTTGGGCGATTCAGGGTTACAGTCATCACGCCGTTGTCGACGGCAACCAGCACAGCATCATTCATAGCGATTCCTTAGTGTTGTCATCACGGGCCGTTCGCCTCGTGCTTGGTAAATATCCTGCTGGGTGCTTAGCGAGGCTGCATGCGAATGGCGCCGTCCAAGCGTACGCACTCACCGTTCATGTATTCGTTCTCGGCAATAAATACCGACAGGTGGGCAATTTCTTCGGGGCGACCCAGGCGCTTGGGGTTCACCACGCTGGCCTCAAGAGATTTGTAAGCCTCTTCGGGCAGGGTTTCGAACAGCGGCGTGTGGATCAGACCGGGCACAATGGTATTCACGCGAATACCGTAAGAGGCCAAATCGCGCGCCATCGGTAAAGTCATGCCTACCACACCGCCCTTGGACGCGCTGTAGGCCAGTTGGCCAATTTGCCCTTCGTAGGCCGCCACCGACGCGGTATTAATGATTACACCGCGGGCATTTACTTCATCGTAGGGCGCATTCTTAGCCATTTGTTCGGCAGCCAGGCGCGCCACATTAAACGTACCAATCAGATTAATATTGATTACATGGCAGTAGTCTGCGAGGGGGAAGGGGCCATTCTTACCCAATGTTTTAATAGCATTACCGATCCCTGCGTAGTTATTGCAAATATGAATCGCCTTAAACCTTGCCAACACACCGTCAATAGCTTCTTTTACAGAGGCCTCATCGGCGACATTCACGTTGAAGAAGGCAACTTTGTCCTCGCCCAACTCAGCGATAATGGTCTTGGCACGCTCTTCATTCAGGTCAAAAATGGCCACAGATGCGCCCTTGTCGACATAAGCACGTACGGTCGCTTCGCCCAAACCAGAGGCTCCACCAGTCACAATCGCGACTTTGTTATTAATATCCATGATCTCTATCCTTTTTCGATTACAACCCTGTACAGGTCATCACTAAGTTAATTGCCGTCACTTACCGCCAAACATGTCGCGGGCGACGATTTCTTTCATAATTTCGGAGGTACCAGCCAGAATCCGACTGATTCGGGCATTGGCATACAAATTACAAATTTCATATTCCTGCATATAACCGGCACCGCCGTGCAACTGCAGCCCCTCGTCCACCGCCCGGCCCTCGACCTCCGAGCAGTAGTATTTCGCCTGAGAAGCCGACACTGCCGACAGCAATCCCTCGTTGTGCTGGGCAACGCAGCGGTCAATATAGGCTTGGGCGACATCCAGCTCAGTTCGCATCGCCGCCATTTTGAAGCGGGTATTCTGCAGGGCCGACAGTGGCCCACCAAAAGCCTGTCGCTCCATCACAAAGTCGCGCGTCAATGCAAAGGCCGCCTCGCCCGCTGCGAGGGAAATACAGGCAGTAATCAACCGCTCTTCCGCCAACCCCTGCATAAGCTGCTGCATGCCACGACCAACGTCACCGAGAACGTTGTTCTTGGGTATTTTTACGTTATTGAAAAACAGCTCAGCGGTGTCCTGAGCTTTCAGACCAAGCTTGTCGAGATTCCGCCCCCGCTCGAAGCCATCCATACCTCGCTCGACAATAAACAAAGTCATTTCACGGGGCTGCTGCGGATTCGTCTTGGCAGCGACAATCACTGCATCCGCAAGGATCCCGTTGGAGATATAAACCTTGGAGCCGTTGAGAAGCCAATGATCTCCGCAATCCTCGGCTCGAGTTTTCATCCCCGCCAGATCGCTGCCCGCGTCAGGCTCGGTCATGGCAATAGCCAGCACACACTCTCCTGAAACACAGCGCGGAATAAAGCGTTGCTGCTGCTCAGTGCTGCCAAAATGCCTGAGGTAAGGAGCTACGAGGCGGCTATGCAAGGTATGGAAAAACCCGGGCTCCCCGTGCAGCGCATCTTCCTCAATCATAATCTGTTGATAGCGAAAATCTTCCACGCCCAGGCCGCCCAGTGCTTCCGGAGCCCAGGTCAGCAAGTACCCCTGTTCGCCCATCAAACGAAACATATCCCGGGGCACCAGGCCGTCACGCCGCCATTGCTCGCGATGCGGCTTTACCTCAGCGTGGAGAAAACGCCGGTAGGATTCGCGAAAGATCTGTTGCTCTTCAGTAAAGACCTGATGTCGCATGAAAGCCTCTTCAGAAAATGGCCGTCACCATTGCGGCCGGTTAACACTACAAAGACCGCAGTAAATGCCCACCATCTACCGGCAGCGCCACGCCGGTCATAAACGAACCTGCTTCACTGGCCAACAACAAAAGTGGCGCATTAAGCTCGTCTAACTGCCCCAGCCTCTGAGGGGGAATTTTTTTCAGGTAATTATGTCCACGCTCCGAAGCAAAGAAGTCGGCGTTCAGTTCGGTTTCGAAGTAGCCAGGGCAAAGTGCATTGACTCGGATACCGTCGCGCCACAGTTCCATAGCGGAATTTCTGGTGAGCTGAACCACTCCCGCCTTGGCCGTGGCGTAAAGCGTGTTATTAACACTGGGATGCAATCCCAGAATAGAAGCGATGTTAACGATACTACCGGGCTTTTGGGCACCGACCAGCCGCTCTGCCGCCTCTCGGGAAACTCGCCAAACCGCTTGAAGATTGGTGCCTACGATATAGTCCCACTGCGCCTCGTCGGTCGCAATGAAACTAGCTGGATTCGCCACACCTGCGTTGTTGACCAAGAGATCTACGACACCCAGCGAAGATTCGACGGTATCGAAAGCTGCGGTCACAGAAGCGACATCATTCACATCCATCGCTACGGCCATAGCCCGCCCGCCGTCAGCGGATATCTCGCTAACCAAAGTCTCCAGGCGGTCCACTCTCCGCGCCGCAGCCACTACTGTCGCACCGGCCGCAGATAGAAGCTTACAAAAATGCGCACCAAAACCACTTGATGCTCCGGTAACCAGCGCAATGCGCCCGTCGACCCGCAACGCCTCGCTTATTGGCTCACTCATATCTCATCCGTTACGTATTTCTTATTCGATGTGCCGGGGTGCGGCTTGCCGCTGATTCGTCAATGCGAGCCATCATATCCAGCCTCTTATCTAATATCAATAGTTTTACGCACACCCCAAGACGAAAAACTATCAGCATTCGTTAAATAACAACGTTCTCTGATACACTCTTGGGCAATATTTAGCCCGACTAAAAGGGATTTTTGATGGGACGCCCGGCAAAACCCATAATTTCACGAGAGCGAGCGGTACGCGCAGCACTTGAGGTCATCGACGAAAACGGCGTCGAAGGTCTCAGCCTGCAACTAGTAGCGAAACGCCTAGGAGTGAAGGCACCTTCGCTTTACTACCACTTCAAAAACAAGGCCGAGATTCTTTCTGATGTCGCGCGCCTGCTGTTTTCCGACGTGGTGACCCGCGAAGATGTTGAATACGAAAACTGGCGTGAAGAACAAGCCGCACTGGCGGTGGCCACGCGGCGCTCGATTCTCAGCCATCCCAAGGCTGCTCCGCTACTGCTGCAGTTTTTCCCACGCTATTTAATGCTCAAGGCCTACGACAACTGGTCCGGCCGGGTCGATCTGCCCGTTGAACAGCGCATGCAGGTGATTGAGGGCATTGAAAAGCTCACGCTGGGCTCGGCGTTGTTTGGCGCCATGAGCGCCGCCACCCAAACCGACCCCATGCCAGCCTTCCCGGCGGAAAAATTCCCGCACCTGAGCGAGGCGATCGACGCGAATCCCCTGTCTGAGGATGAAATGTTTGAGGCTGTGCTGCGCGCGTTTCTCTACGCGTTCTAAGCTCGCGCCGCACAGCACAGCACTAGGACCGAGGCGGTATTTTCTTCATGCCGAGCTTGAGCATTTTTTCCAGGGTGGCGCCATAGGGCGGGTCCATCATTGCCGCCACCTTTTTGTACCAACCCTGTTCAAACACCGATTTGGCATGAGAAAAACGCCGGAAGCCAGCCTCGCCGCCCCAGTAACTTCCCATGCCGCTGTGCCCCACACCGCCAAAGGGCAGGTCTGACATCATCAGCTGTAACATCACCTCGTTAATCGCCACGCCGCCGGAGTGGGTCTGCGCAAGCAGCTGCTGCTTTGCCTGGCTGGCATGGCCAAAGTAATACAGCGCCAGCGGGCGCTCCCCGGCATTGACGTAATCCACGGCGGCGCTGAGATCCGCCACGGTTTTCACCACCAGAATCGGGCCAAAGATTTCCTCCTGCATCACCCGGCTGTCGTCGGCGGGATCCACGACAATCACCGGACTGAACTGGCGCCGCTCAGTGGTCGCACCAACGTCTATTTCGATGATGCGCGCACCACTGGCCCGGGCATCGTCGAGCAGCTCATGCATACGCTGGTAATGCGCGTTCGTGGCAATCGCGGCGTAGTCCCGCCCCTGCAATTCAGCCGGGTACAGTTGCCGGATCGCCTGGCTCGCTGCCTCGATAAAGGCCTCCAGGCACGGCGCTTCAAGTAACACGTAATCGGGGGTAATACAGCCCTGCCCGGCGTTAATCAGCCGCCCGCTAACCGTGCGCTGGGCGGCGTATTGAAGGTCGGCGTGGCGGTCGACAAGCACCGGCGACTTGCCACCCAGCTCCAGTGTAACCGGGGTGAGATTTTGCGCGGCCGCCGCCATCACGTGACGGGCGGTCCCCGCGCTGCCGGTATACATCAAATGATCAAACGGCAGCGCGGCAAAAGCCCGCGACACCCCGACTTCACCGGTCACAATGCTCAGTTCGCTGGCGTCAAAGTAGCGGGGCAAGGTTTCTGCCAGCATGGCAGCCGCCGCCGGGGAATATTCGGAAATCTTCACCATCACTCGATTGCCCGCCGAAAAAGCATCAATCGCCGCAACCATCGCCATGGCCACCGGGCCGTTCCAGGGCACCATCACGCCCACCACGCCCAGCGGCTGATAGCGGATATAGGCTTTGGCACCCAGCAGATTGAAGGGAAAATCGGCCTTACGTCGCTCGTCGCGCAGCCAGCTTGGCAGTCGCTTGCTTACCGCCTTGGCGTGATTAATCACTGGCAGAATTTCCACCGCTTTGATAAAGGCCGCGGGCTTGTGCAACCAGTCTTTAACAGTGGCCGCCACAATGGCCTCCTGTTGATCGACCACAAAATCGACAATGCGACGTATGCGGTCGAGGCGGCTGGCCAAGCTCGGATACCGCTCGGCGGCAAAGGCCTCGCGCTGCAGTGCAAATTGCGACTGCAGATCGTCGCCGCAGGAGATGTTATCTGCCAGCATTCCTTCCACTCCTTCCGGCTTTTTGTCCGTTGTGGCAGTCATGCGCTCACCGCCAGTTGCTGATAGCGCAACAGCTGCTCATCGGCGCTGCCGAGCTCCCGCTCGATGGCCGTTGCACGCTTGAAGTAGTGGCTCACCGGCACGTCGTCACTCATCCCCATACCGCCGTGCAACTGCACCGCGTTTTGGCCAATAAAGCGACAAGCCCGGGCGACGGTGACTTTTGCGGCGGCCGCCGACCGCTCGCGCTCAAGTACATCGGCGCTCAGCGACAGCGTCGCTCGGTAGCTGGCAGCGCGGCTCATTTCCAACTGCAGATACATATCCACCATGCGGTGTTGCAGCACCTGAAAACGCGACAAAGGCTGCGAAAACTGGCGGCGCTGCTGGCAGTAGTCCCGCGTTTGCTGCAGCAAGGCCTCCATTACCCCCACGGCCTCGGCGCTCAGCGCCGCAATGCCGTGGCAGCGCGCCGCTTCCAGCAGCGCCAGCGCCTGATCCTGCTCGCCCAGACGCGCGGAGTCGGGCAACTGAACCTGCGCAAACAACAGGTCCGCCGCGCAGCGCTCGTCAATGGTCGGATAGGGGTCGATGCTCAGCCCGGGCGTACCGGCAGGCACGACAAACAGTGATAGTCCCCGCTCCTCACCCGCACGCCCCGTGGTTCTGGCCGAGACAATAAAATGGCTGGCCAGCGGCGCCGACATCACGACGGTTTTCTGGCCGCTCAAGATCCACTGGCCATCGCGCCATTGCGCCGGTAAGGCCTGTTGGCGAAAATCGTTGTGGCTGCCCTCCTCGCTCCAGGCCAGTATCGGCATGGCCCGGCCAGCACAAAGCGCGTCTCGCAGCGCCGGTGCGGCGGCGCTGCGCCACTGCCCCAGCAGGTAGCCCGCCACAATGGCCACATCAAGATATGGTTCTATCGCCAGCGCGCGCCCCAGCTCCTCCATCACAATCATCGTGTTCTGGGCGTTGTCGGCGAGCGGCTCACTGTCGTCGCGCAGTCCCAGCCCGAGCACGCCGAGCTGGTCAGCCAATGCCTGCCATAACTCCGGCCGCCACGCGTTGCCAGCCTGAACCGCCCGCTGGTGAGAGGCGAAGTCGGCGTGCTGGCGCAGACAGGCCTGAAGGCTGCTGCGCAGCAGGCGCTGTTCCTGACTAAAGGAAAAATCCATATCAGTGGTCCCGTAAAATAATGTCGGCGGCGCGCCAGGCCATGGCCATGGTCGGCCCGTTGGTATTGCCCGAGGGAATCTGCGGCATAATCGAGGTGTCCATCACCCTCACGCCGCTAACGCCGCGAACCCGCAGCGCCGGGTCGACCACCGACTGCGCATCGGCGCCCATGCGACAACTACCCACCGCGTGGTAGCCACAGCTGCCGTGCTGGTCGAAAGCCGCCAAAATCTGCGCGTCGCTCACGCAGCTCGGCCCGGGATAACTCTCGGCGTCAATAAACGGCTGCAAAGCCGCCTGCCCGGCCCACTCCCGCGCCAACTCAACCGTGCGCTGCATCAGCGCGCGGTCCTCGGCGGTGCTGCGATAATTGGGCACCAGCACCGGCATGGCGGCGGGGTCGCGACTGGCAATGTGAATGCTGCCCCGGGAAGTGGGGCGCAGCGGGTAGCCAACAATACTCATGCCGGGAAACGGCTCGAGCTTTTCGCGGCCGGGGGCGCTTAAATCAAAACTGAAGGGCGCGATAAGAAACTGAATATCCGGCCGCGATGACGCACCAGAGGCAAACCAGGCGCCCACCTCATAGGCCCCCGCGGCCATCGGCCCAGACTTGTTGAACCAGTACTTGAACACGTTTTTCAGCAGCCGGACCCCGGCGTACTCGGCGTTTTCTGACAGCGGCTGGCGCAGCTTCCACTGCACCAGAATACCGCGGTGCTCGATCAGGTTTTCGCCCACCTCCGGGCTGTCGGCCACCAGTGGAATCCCCAGCGCGGCCAGGCGCTCGGCCGGCCCCACCCCGGAGCGCTGCAAAATGCCCGGCGAGGCCATCGCCCCGGCCGCGACAATGACCTCACGGCGCGCGGCAAACCTGCTGGGTGTGCCGTTTTTGGCCGACTGGCACAGCACCGCCACCGCGCGACCCTCGTCAAACTCGATGCGGTCGCAAAGCTGGTGGGTGAAAATATGCAAATTGGGGCGCCCCCGTACTGGGGCGATAAAAGCCTTGGCGGCACTTTGTCGCCGCCCCTGCCAGATGGTGCGCGCGGCATAACCCACGCAGGGTGCATCGCTGGGCAGATTGGGATCCTCGCTTACCGCCAGGCCCATTTGCGCGGCGGCCGCCACCATTGCCTCGGTGAGCGGCGTGCGCCGATCGGCCATACTGATTTTCAGCGGCCCGGTGCTGCCCCGGGTCGGCCCACTGCCCAGCTGGTGCTGTTCCAGCGCTTGATAGGCGGCGCCGATATGCGACCAGCTCCAGTCTTCGCTGCTCTGAGCGGCAATATCATTAAAGTCGGCGGGCTGCCCGCGCACATACATCAGCCCGTTGAGGGAACTGGAGCCGCCCATCACCCGCCCACGGGCCCAATGCTCGGGCTGGTAAGCGTTCCCCTCTTCCGGTTCGGCGGGGTATTGCCAGGTGAGTTTGGGGTCGGTAATTAACTTGCCCAACCCCTTGGGCATATGAATAAGCGGGTGCCGGTCCTCGCCACCCGCCTCTAACAGGGCTACGGAAATGGCGGGATCTTCCGACAGCCGATGGGCCAACACACAGCCTGCCGCACCGGCTCCAATAATGACGTAATCGAATTCAGTGTGTTGCATGTAACAGCGTCCCCGGCCACGCGACAGCGCCGCCATAGGCAGGCAAACCCCCGCGTTGATCATTTTTATTATTGCCCGCCATGCCCTCGCATTTGCGACATAGAGCAATTGACAGACCCGTTTAATTTTTATCTAATCTATTTAGATTTAAGACCCAGGTCAAGGGTCGAAAAGCAAATAACAAGAGGCCCCGCAAATGGTGAGAATTATTTTTGAATCCCACGACGGCAGCGAGCAAACCACCCTCGATGTGCCCCCCGAAGGCAGCGTGATGGAGGCCGCGGTCAGCCACAATATCGACGGCATACTCGCCGACTGCGGCGGCTCGATGGTCTGCGGCACCTGCCACGCCATGGTGTCGGCAGACTGGTTCGACAAACTGCCCGAGCAAAGCGAGATGGAACAGGGGCTGCTGGAATACGTTCCCGACCCACAGCCCTATGCCCGGCTGTGCTGTCAGCTTGAAGTGAGTGAGGCCATCGACGGCATCGTGCTGCGCCTGCCCGAAAGCCAGCGGTGAGCGCAGCTATTTACATAACTAACAACGATAGATTAATATCAATCCAACCGGCACCAGCGGGCGCTTTCCCCGCCACTGAACAGCCGGCCGTCAATAATAATGTTTAGCCCAGCGCTATCGGTGAGGAAAAACCCCATGTCTAGCCCCATTGCGGAACACGTGCCCGACCATGTCCCCCAGTCCCTGATTTTTAATTACGACTACCACGGCGATCCGCGTGTGAACAACGAAGTGCATGCCAGCCTGCAAACCCTGCACAACGACGCCCCAGCCATTTTCTACACGCCCAAAAACGGCGGCCATTGGGTCGTGACCCGCTTCGATGAAATAAAGAAGGTGGTGGAGAATTACGAGAATTTTTCGGCCAAGGAAATGCAAATTCCGCGCATTGAAAACCCGCCGTTTTTCATTCCTTTGAACCTCGACCCACCCAACAATATTGCCTTCCGCCAGGCGCTGATGCCGGCCTTTTCGCCCCGCGCCATTAAAAGCCTGGAAGACAAAGTGCGCCTGTGGGCGGGCAAGCTGATCGACGAGGCCCTGAGCAAGGGCAATACCTTCGACTTTGTGCAAGAAATTGCCTCGGTCTATCCGGTGAGTATTTTCATGGAGCTGATGGGCATGCCCATGGATCGCCTGTGGGAGTTCCGCGAGCTGTCCGACGCCTTTTTCAGCACCAATGATCAGGAAAAAATCCATCAGCTCAGCGCCCAGATCATTATGATCATGACGGAAATTCTGATGGCGAAAAAAGAGCAGCCCGCCGACGATCTGATGACCAAGATTCTCGACATCAAGGTCAACGGCGAGCCGATCAGCCTGGAAGAAATGCAGAACATGTGTTTTCTGCTGTTCCTCGGCGGCATGGACACCGTGGCCAATGTCACCGGTTACACCTTCCGTCAGCTGGCAAATATGCCCGAGCTGCAGCAGCGCCTGCAGGATCAGCCCGAGGACATTCCCAAGTTCTCGGAAGAAGGCATTCGTCTGTTCGGGGTCATCAGCAACCCACGCATCGTCGCCCAAGACTGCGAAGTGTTCGGTATTCAGTTCAAAAAAGACGATATGGTGCTGTGCCTGCTGCCCATCTCCGGCCGCGACGACCGCAAAAACAGTAACCCCAATGTCTTCGATATCGACCGTGCCAAAGACGACGCCAGCACGCTCACCTTCTCCTCCGGGCCGCATATGTGTCTGGGCAGTTTTCTGGCGCGCACCGAAATCCGCATTCTGGTGGAAGAGTGGTGCAAGCGCGTCAAATCCTTCGAGATCACCCCCGGCACCGAACTGAGCTTCCGCATGGGCTTCTCGCTGGCGCTGACCGCGCTGCCGCTGACGGTACAAACGCGCTGAGCTGTTCTGCCGGGCGCGCCGTGCCCGGCAGTCTCCCCCCGTTGATAAAACCGAAAAGAGGGATGTTATGAAAGGTGTCGGCGCCGATCACCCGTATTGGGACGCACTCCGCGATGGCCGCGTCAGCCAGCAGCAGTGCCGCGACTGCCAACAATGGCACTGGCCTGCCGTGTATCGCTGCAGCCACTGCGGCAGCTGGGAACAGCAATGGCACGAGGTTGAGCCGCGCGGCCGCATTTACAGCTGGACCCGCAGCCACTACGACTTTGGCGGCCCGCGGGAGCACGGCCTGCCCTTTGTCAGTGTGCTGGTCGAACTGGAGCATGCGAGCAAGACTCGCCTGCTCGGCACGCTAGAGGGCAACCCGGCGCGGCTGCGTATTGGCGACCGGGTCAGCGGCCAGGTGATGCATGTCGAGTTCGACGGCGAGTCCTTACCCACGCTGCGCTGGCAGCTCACTGACCAGGGGGAGCACTAATATGGCCACCACAGCATTTTGCGGCGGCGTCTCGGCGGTGGGCGTTGGCCTTCGCCAATACAAGCGCGGCCAGGCCCCCATGCCCGAACAGGGCGTCCTGGTCAGGGCCATTGTTGATGCCTGCGAAGACGCCGGTTTCGACCCCGCCAATATCGACGGCTTTGTTTCCTACGGCGATGACAAAAACGAACCGGTGCGCCTGATGCCCGACCTCGGCACCCGCCATCTGCGCGTTAATGCCCAGGTGTGGGGCGGTGGCGGTGGCGGCATTGCCGCCGCGTTTGGCATTGCGGCCGCGGCGATTGGCAGCGGTCAGGCCGATGCCGTGGTGGTATTTCGAGCGCTGGTGCAAGACAACAGTGGTCGTATGTCGGCCGCCGTCATGCGCCACCACCTGAACGACCATATTATTGGCGCCGGGGTACTGGCCCCCGCTCAGATCTGCGCCCTGCGCGCCCAGCGCATGTTTGAATACCACGGCGTGCCGCAATCGGTCACTGAAGAGTTAGTGCGCGCCTCCTATTACCACGGCGCCCGCAACCCCGATGCCATGAGCTACGGCAAAGAGCTAGACCTGGACGCCTACCGCAACGGTCGCTGGATTGCCGAGCCCTTCCGGCTATTTGACTGCTCGCGGGAAAACGACGGCGCCGGCGCCATCCTGCTGGTATCGAGCGAAAAAGCCAAATACCTGAACAAGCCGCCGGTGCATCTGTTAGGCGTGGCCAACGGCGCCGAGCAGGGCTGGGGCGACCTGCTGGAAAACGACCGTCACTACGACTCGGCGGGCTTTCGTCCGATTGCCGAGCGCCTGTGGCAACAAACCGGCCTGCGCCCGGCTGATGTGGATGTGGTACAGCTCTACGAAAATTTCAGTGCCCAGGGCATTGCCTCGTTGATCGATCACGGCTTTTGCAGCTACGACAATGTCGCCGAGTTTATTCGTTTTGAAAACCTTATCGCGCCCCACGGCAAGCTGCCGGTGAACACCTCCGGGGGCAACTTTGCCCAGGGCTTTATTCACGGCTTTGGCACGGCGGTGGAATCGGTGCGGGTGTTGCGCGGCGAATCGGCCAACCCGGTGCCCGATGCGAAAGTCTGCCTGCTGGCGGGCGGGCCGGGCGCGCCGACGGTCAGTTCAGCGCTGTTTGGCACAGAGGCACTCTGATATGACCAAGGCTATCGACTATCGCGTGGAAGATGGCATTGCCATCCTCACTTTTAACCGCCCCGACAAACTCAATGCCCTCACCCGCGAGATGGCAATGGCATTTATCGCCTTGCTGGATCGCAGCGACGCCGACGATGCCGTTAAAGCGGTGATTGTGACCGGTGCGGGCAAGGCCTTTTGCGCGGGCGCCGATTTATCCGCGGGCGACGACGCTCTCAGCGAGGTAAACGCGGGGGCAGAAGCGGGTAGTGATGGCGTCAACCGCGATATTGGCGGCCTGATGACCCTGCGCATTTACCGCAGCCTGAAACCCATTATTGCCGCCATCAACGGCGCCGCCGTGGGGGTGGGTATTACCCTGACCCTAGCCATGGATATTCGCCTGGGCAGTCAGCAATGCAAGGCGGGCTTTGTGTTTGCCCGCCGCGGCATTGTGCCCGAGGCGGCGTCATCGTATTTCCTTCCCCGCATTGTCGGCATTTCGCGGGCGCTGGCCTGGTGCTACAGCGGGCGGCTGATCGACGCCACGGAGCTGCGGGAAGCAGGCTTGCTCAGCGAGATTGTGCCCGCCGAGCAATTGCTGGATCGCGCCCGGGAAATTGCCCGGGAAATCATCGACAACGCCGCGCCGGTCTCGGTGGCGCTGACCCGGCAAATGCTGTGGCAGGGGCTGGAAATGAATCACCCCATGGAGGCCCACCAGCTCGACAGCCGCCTGGTTGCCGCCCGGGGAGACAGCGCCGACGCCCGCGAAGGTGTTGCCTCGTTCCTGGCCAAGCGCCCGCCGCAATTCAGCGACCGGGTGTCTCAGGATATGCCCGGCGACTACCCCTGGCGAGACGAACCGACGTACCGCCCGGCGCCAGCAAAAAAATAACACGCACCGCGCTGCGGCCACAGCGGCTCGCACGCGCAGGGAGATGACCCATGACAAACGAGCATTGTGTAATCATCGGCGGCAGCCACGCCGCTGCGCAACTGGCCGCCTCGTTGCGGCAGGAAGGCTGGGAGGGTGCCATCACCCTGATCGGCGCCGAGCCCACCCCACCCTACCACCGCCCACCGTTGTCGAAGGCCGCGCTCAGCGGTGAGAAAAGTGACAGCGAGCTGCTGATTCGCCCCGCCGAGTTCTACGAAAAAAACCGCATCGACCTGCTGCTGGGCAGCACTGTTACCGCCATCGACCGGCAGGCTAAAAAGGTCCTGCTTCACGATGGCGGCGAAATTCCCTACAGCAAGCTCGCCCTGACCACCGGCGCCAGGGTACGCAAACTCCCGATTCCCGGCAGCGAGCTGGACGGTGTTTGCTACCTGCGCGATTTGCGCGACGCCCACCAGATTCGCAAATACATCGGCCCGGGGAAATCGGCGGTGGTCATCGGCGGTGGCTATATTGGCCTGGAGGCGGCGGCATCGATGCGCAAACTGGGCATGGCGGTGACCGTGCTTGAGGCCCAGCCGCGGGTATTGGCGCGCGTCACCTCGGCGGAAATTTCCGCGTTTTACAGTCGCGTTCACCGCGAAGAAGGCACTGAGATTATTACTGGCGCCAGCATCGAGGCCATTAGCGGCGACACCCGGGTACGCGGCGTCAGCCTGACCGACGGCCGCAACCTGCCCGCCGATGTGGTGCTGATTGGCGTGGGCGTGCTGCCCGCCACCGAGCTGGCAGAACAGGCCGGGCTGGAAACCGATAATGGCATCCTGGTGGACGAATTCGCCCGCACAAGCGACGCCAATATTGTTGCCGCCGGTGACTGCACCCGCCACTACAACCCCATTTACAGCGCGCAGCTGCGGTTGGAGTCGGTGCAAAACGCCAACGACCAGGCCAAGGTAGCGGCGCGCACGCTGTGCGGCAAACTGGAACCTTACTGCGCCCTGCCCTGGTTCTGGTCCGATCAATACGACCTGAAGCTGCAGATTGCTGGCTATTCCCAGGGTTTCGATCGGGTCGTACTGCGCGGTGACACCACCACCGGCCGCAGCTTTGCCGCGTTTTACTACGCGGGCGATACGCTGCTGGCGGTCGACGCCATTAACCGCCCCAAGGAATTTATGATGGCCAAGCGCTTTCTCGCGGAAGGCAAAAGCGCCGACCCCGCCAAGGTGGCCGACGAAAGTATTGATGTTAAAACCCTGTTCGCTGACTGACAGGCAGCCCCCAAGCCCTTTAAAGGAATAGTAACCATGCCCCTAGTGACCTTTGTCAGCCATGACGGCAACAAAACTGAAGTGAATGTTGAGGCGGGCAGCAGCCTGATGCAGGCCGCTGTCGAAAACGGTGTCGACGGTATTCTCGGTGAGTGCGGCGGCGTTTGCAGCTGCGCCACCTGCCACTGCTACGTCGACAACGCTTGGCGCAGCAAAACCGGCGAACCCGAGTCGATGGAAAAAGACATGCTGGACTGCGTCCTCGACCCCCAGGACAACAGTCGGCTTAGCTGCCAGGTGCAAGTGAGTGATGAACTCGATGGCCTGGTGGTCCACCTGCCAGAATCCCAGTACTAAGCACGCCCTACTGCGCCCGCGCCCGGCAGCCGTGCCGGGCCACGGCCGCGCAGGGGAAACCACAGCCGCGGCAAGCCGACACCCATCTTCCATAGATCAACACGCGATCAATCCCTGCCACATCCCTGCCGCAAGGGGATCAATCAGGCACGGCAGACCGCCCCCGGCGCATACACCGGGGACGGACGCAGGGCCTCAGAGAGGGGGCTAGTTAGCGGACTTTTTCTAATTCCAGATGCGCCGCGGCATAGCGCTCGCGCAGGGCAGGCTTGGCGATTTTGCCAGTGGCCAGACGCGGCAGTGGCTCGGCCTCAAAGGCAATATAACGGGGCACCTTGTAAGCGCTCATTTCACGGTTGCAGTGGGCCAGCACGGTCTCTACCGACAGCGCTTCGCCGTGAATGATCGCCAGCGGCGTTTCGCCAAATTTGTCGTCTTTAGCGGCCAGCACGGCCACTTCCTTAACGCCGGGAATCTCGGCAATCACCCGCTCAAGCTCGGCGGCAGAAATATTAATTCCGCCGGAAATAATAATGTCCTTCAAGCGGTCCAGCATGGTCAGCAGGCCGTCTTCATCCACCATGCCCAGATCGCCGGTGTGCAGCCAGCCATCGACCAGCGCCTTGGCTGTGGCCTCCGGGTCGTTCCAGTAGCGCAGCATCATGCCCGGGCCGCGAATCACAATTTCGCCCGGGGTGTTGGGCGGGCAGAAGGCGCCTTTGTCATCCTTGATGGCAATGCGGGTAAAGACTGAACCCTTGCCACATTTTTCCGGGCTGTGCAGCGCGCCTCGGTCGGTATTCACGGTGGCCTGCCCGCCCGCCTCGGTTTGCCCGTACAACTGGCGAAGGGTAACGTCTTTTGCCAGCCAGGTGTCCAGCAGGCTTTTTGCCACCTGGGCACCGCCGACATTGGCCAGGCGCAGCGACGACAGATCGGCGCTGGCAAAACGGGGAGACTGCATCATCCGCTCAAAAAATATGGGCGCGCCGTTCAGGGCGGTAATGCGCTCGCCCTCAATAATGTCGATGGCCCGCTCCGGTTCAAAGGCCTCCTCGACATACACCGTGGCGCCGTAGGCAAAGTACTGGGTCGCCACCACGTAGCCTGCCGAGGTGCAAAACGGGCCGAATACCAGCGTTTTTGCCGGGTAGGCCGGCACAAAGGGCATGGTGATGGCAATATCCGAGGCGTAGGCGGTCAGGGAGCGATGACTGTAGACCACGCCCTTGGGGTAGCCGGTGGAACCGCTGGTGGGAATGATCACCACTTCGGTATCGGGGCCAAGCGGTGGGCGTGAACGCCCGCTTGCCGGCTGTTCGCGCAGCTGCCGCACCGTGCTCAGCGGCGCAGCCTGACAATCAACGAGCCCGTTTGCCACTTCGCGGGCCAGCTCGGCGCGGGCGTCATCGTAAAACACCCATTTGGATTGGTAGCGCTCACCGACAAGGTAGCGCACTTCGCTAACCGTAAAGCGCGGATTGATCGGCGCCAGAATGGCGCCGGCCAACATGCAGCCCTGCGACATGACCAACCAGTCTAGGCAGTTGGTCGCTAAAATGGTGACCCTGTCGCCCAGTTCAACGCCCTGTTCAATCAACCAATCGGCCACCGCCTGCGACCACTGGTAAAATTCGCCATAGGTGACGCGCTCGGTCGCCGTGACGATCGCTAACTCATCCCGGCGCTCGGTGGCCCACCAATCAAACACCTCAGCTAACGTGCTGCCCACAGTTACTCTCCCGTTGAGTCTTATATTTATTAAGTTTTGCTGTTTTTAATTATTTATTCTGTCGTGTTGAGAAAGGACTCCACCGAATCGTGGAACGGGCCGATCATCCACTCCAGACCGCCGTAGTAAACCGTGTCCACGCCGCCTGCCTGCAAGCCCTGCTGCTGAATTAATGCCGCGCGGAAATCCTCACCGCCAAACACCTCGTCAATCAGCTTGTAAGAACGCGCATAGAGCTCTTTAGCCTTTTCCGTTTCCGGCGGCGCTTTCACCAGCATGTAGTACTCCACCACCGTGCGATTGTTGGCCCGCGGGCAGAGCACCATCACACTGATGTAATAGGGGCTGGTCACCACAATGGTGTTGGGGAAGGCCAGGTAGGCATGGGTGATGTATTTGTGCAGATTATCAATATTGCCGCCCAGCACCGCCGGGTCGAAATTCGCCTTGCCGGAGATTTGCCGCTGGTGATGGCCGAGCTGGCTGTAAACGCTGGGCACATCGTCAAACAATTTAGCGATGGAATTCGCGTGCAAACGCTGCACGTGATAGCCCTCTAGAAACGGTTCAATCACAAACTTCCAGTTGGTTTCCAGGTCGTAGCTGCGGTGGCCGTACACATGCATTTTGTCCAGGCCCAATGCCTCCAAGTCGGCGCAGATCTGGTCGGTGCCCTCCAGCTGCTCGGGCGCCTGCTTGTGGTCCAGGCCCACCCAGATAAAGCCGCCCGCTTCATAGCTGGTCAACTCCACCAGGCCCAGCTCGCATTTCTTCAGCGACGGGAAGGTTTCCTGGCGAGGAATGCCAATCAAGTTGCCGTCCATCGCGTAGGTCCAGGCGTGATAGGGGCAGGACACCCGCGCACTTTTTACCGGCTCATGGCTCTCTACCAGCTTCGATCCGCGGTGGCGGCAGGCGTTGATAAATACCCGCGCCTTGCCGTCGCGATCGCGGGTAATCAGCAGCGGCACACCATAGCTATCCACCGCGACCGAAGTGCCGGGCTCGGGTAAAAACGCCGACACCGTAGCCACCACCGGCACCTTGTTAAACAACTGCTCTTTCTCGGCCTGAAAGCGCTGAGCACTGAGGTAAACATCCACCGGGCGGCTTGCCTCAATGGTCGGCACCGGCATTTCTTCGAGGGGACGGATTGACTGAATGGCATCCCACTGGCTGGCGGTCAGCCCCATCGGAGCAGACGCTTGCGGATTATTTGCGGCCATTTTTGACTCCATTATTCGTTAGTTATTAACCCGTCATACAGGGCGCTACGACCACGGGCCATGATGTACGCAGAGTAAAACAGCCATTAATCTAATGTCAATAGTTTTAAAACCGCTAGTGCGCTTATCCCGGACAAAAAAAAACGCGGCATCGCCGCGCAAAAACTGGAAGCAACCAGAGACCCACAATCGACCCGCATCAGCTCTCCTCGCTGCCGAGAAAAGACTCCACCGCCTCATGAAACGGCCCGATCAGCTCTTCCAGACCGCCAAAATACACCCTGTCTATCGCCCCGCTGGCCAAGCCTTCCTGCTGTAGCTGCGCGGCGCGAAAATCCTCGCCGCCAAACACCTGATCAATCAGCTCGTAAGAGCGGGCATACAGCTCCCGCGCCTTGTCGTTATCGGGCGGGCTTTTCACCAGCATGTAGTAATCCACCACGCTGCGGTCGGCAGCCGCTGGCGCCACCACCATCACGCTGATGTAGTAAGGGCTGGTCACCACCACCGTGCTGGGAAACACCAGATAGGCGTGGGTAATGTATTTGTGCAAATTGTCGAGGTTGCCCTCGAGCACACTGGGGTCGAAGTTGGCCTTGCCTGAACACTGCCGCTGGTGCGGACCGATCAGGCTGTAAATATTGGGCACATCGACAAATAGCTTGGCGATCGAGTCGGCGTGCAAACGCTGAATATGATAGGGCTCCAGAAACGGCTCGATCACCATTTTCCAGTTGGCGTTCAGCGTATAGCGGCGGCGACCGTAAACGTGCATGTTCTGCAGGCCAAAGGCTTCCAGGTCGGCGCAAATTGCCTCGCTGCCCTCCACCTGTGGCGGCTCGCACTCAGGGTCGAGCCCCACCCAGATAAAGCCGCCCGCTTCATAGCAGGTCAACGCCACCAAGCCCAGATCGCATTTCTTCAGTGACGGGAAGGTTTCCTGCCGGGGAATGCCAATCAACTCGCCCTGCATGCTGTAGGTCCAGGCGTGATAGGGGCAGGACAAACGCGCGCTGCTCACCGGCTCATCCGACTCCAAGACTTTTGCTCCGCGGTGGCGGCAGGCGTTGAGAAAACAGCGGACCACGCCGTCGCGGTCGCGGGTAATCAGCAGCGGCACGCCGTAGAGATCCAGCGCCAGCGACATACCCGGCTCGGGCAGATAGGCCGAGGTCGTCGCCACCACCGGCAGTGTGCGGAAAATGTCGCGCATCTCCGCCTCGAAGCGCGATGCCGACAAATAGACCGAGCTGGGCCGACTATCCTCATAGGTCGGCGTGGCAATCTCCTCCGGCAGCGTCAGCGCCGAAATCGCCTCCCATTGGCTATCCGTTAAGCCCTCTGGCTTGATCTTCTGCCGGACGGTGTTGGAATCCACTGCTCGTTCTCCCCTACACAAACACGCCACACAGGCGTATGCACAACTGCCGTTGAGTATAATAAACTAATATCTAATTTCAATAGTTTTATAGTGCTGCCGCCCGCTGAAATGCCGGCCGACTAAACAGCCGCTGCGCGTACGCGCGCACCTCGTCGCCAAAGGCCTCGTCGAGTTTGAAATGGCTGATCAGCAACAGGGCATAGCCCACCGAAATATCGGCCAGGGTAAACCTGTCGCCACAGAGAAAATCGCCCTCCACCCGCTGGAGCTGCGCGTTCAATACCGCCAAGCGCTCATTCACCATGGCCTGATAGTCGTCGGCTACCGCGGGCTGGCGCTGATCGGCGGGGAGGAAAAATCGGTAGCGCAGCGCCACCGCCTGCGGCCCGGCCAGTGCACACTCGCCGAAATACAAGGCATTGAGATAGTGGCCGTAGGCGGGATGGTCGGCGGCGATTTCCAACGAGCCGTCGCCGTAACGCCCGGCGAGGTATTGCAAAATGGCGCAGGACTCATCCATTTCAACGTCGCCATCAATTAAGTAAGGCACCGAACCCAGCGGATTTACCGCCAAAAACTCCGGGGCTTTGAAGCGCGGCGGAAACGGCATCGCCTTGAGTTCGTAGTCGGCGCCCAACTCTTCAAGCAGCCACAGGCAGCGCAGCGAGCGCGACCCGGCACAGTGATACAAGCTAATCATCTGACATCCTTTTATTATTAACGGCACAGTACCCGGCGCGATTGCCGGGCAAATTACATCAGACCGGCCTGCGCCAGCTGCTCATCGCTGGCGACTTCCAGCACACCACGGCCAATCAAGTGTTCGATTTCCACCGCCGACAAGCCGAGCAGGCGACTGGCCAACTCGCGGGTGTGTTGCCCCTGTATCGGCGCAGGTTGCAGCGCAGGCTCAGGCAAATCACTGATCCCGGCGGGGCTGTTCTCGGTCACTAGCCGCCCTAAACCGGGCTGCTCAAACTCGCGAAAGAATCGCCGCTCGCGCAAATGGGCAACATCGCCAAACTCGCTGAGACGCAGCATTTTCCCCGCAGCGATGCCCGCCGCCTGCATACGCGCCATCACCTCGTCGGCCGTGTGCTGACAGGTCCATTGCGCGACCTCGGCCTCAAGCGCCTCGCGCTGCGCCCGCCTGCCCTCGGCGTTGGCATAGGCCGCCAACGACGCCCAATCATCGCGGCCCAGCACCTGGCACAGCGCCTGCCAGTCGCGGTCGCTGCGCACTTCGACCACGCACCACATATCGTCACCCTTGCAGGGAAAAACATTGGCCGGGGCATCAAACTCGTACTGATTTCCCTGTACTTTCAGCGAACCGGGCTGCAGCGATTCGCGGGCCAGCGGCACGGCCATGGCATTGAGTATGGCCTCGGCCTGAGAGAGCACGATCTTGCCGCCGCGCCCGCTGTCGCGGCGGCGCAGCAACTGCGCAAGAATGGCCACCGCCGCCACCCTCGCCACAAAGTGATCGGGAAAAATGGTGGTGCTGTCGCTGTAGCTATCGGGCACCCCCGGATAACTCCACAGCCCGGTGAGCCCCGCACTGGCGCGCACCAGCGGCCCATAGCCCATGCTCTTGGCCAGCGGCCCGGTGTTGCCCAGGGCGCTGCTCTCCAGCACAACAATGCGCGGATTGATTGCGCTCAGGCGGTCATAGCCAATACCCAGCGACTCCAGCGTGCCGGGCTTGAAATTGCTGAGCACCACGTCGGATTTCGCCACCAGTTGCTCGAACAGGGCAATGCCCTCTTTGCTGCGCAGATTCAGCCCCAGGGATTTTTTATTGCGACTGCCCTGGGCAAAAGATTCGCTGATCAGCTTGCCGTCGGCGCTCTGGCGCAAACCATCGGCAAAGGCGCGATTCTCCAGCTTGATGACCTCGGCACCCTGATCGGCAAACAAGCGTCCAAGCTCCGCGCCCGCCACAATCACCCCAAGATCCAGCACCCGCAAGCCACTTAACGGACTCTGCGACGGCACCCCGGTAACGTCAGCTGGCCCCACTGGAGCACGTCGAATCGGACGGCACTCACCCAGCGTAGGCGCAGGATGACGAATCCCCATTCGACGACCATCAATTTCCACATAGCCGGAGGGTACATCTGCACTGTCTCCTCCGATCTCAACAGAGGTGAACGCTCCTCGGGCACGGAAATGCCCATTGCTAAACACCTGATCAGGCGTCGACACGGCGGCAATCGGCACACCGCGCCTCTGCCCCTCAGCCACCAACTCTTCGGCGCATTGTTCCCTGAAAAGCTCGGCGATAAGTGCGTTAATGTCTTTTATGACTTTAATACGCTTGGCGATATTGCCGTACTCTGGATCCGTAAACGGATGGTCATCGCCCAGCCACTGAGACATACCCTGCCACTGCCTAGGGTTGAGTACGCAAATCCGAACGTGGCCATCGCGACAAGGGAATATAGGGTAGACTTTGCCCACTGGCGGTCGCCCAAAAGAGGACACTTGCGCAGCCGACCTGCCAGCGGCAGCACTACCAGTCACACCCAACCCCGGATCGATAGTTTGCGCAGTGGCTTCCAACAAAGAAAAATCCAGAAGACTTCCCTGACCTGTGTGCAGGCGCCGCCAGTAAGCCAACATCACCGCCCAAGCCGCTTGTATTGCCGCCGCCTCAATTGCCAATTCACCTGGGGGCAGCAGCGGATCACGACCGCGAATGCCCGAGCGTGCCAACACTCCACCCAGCGCCATCATCACCGAGTTATTGCCCCGATAATCGCGCCATGGTCCCGTTAAACCAAAATCCGTGATCGACATGATTACTAGGTGTGGGAATCGATTACGGAGTTCGGAAAGTGCAATACCCGTCCCCGCTAAACGACCACCATCGAGAACAATCGCCGCGCGGCTCAGTAATTCGGAAAATTCCTGACGCCCTTCATCGTTGTCCAACGTCATTACCACACTGGATTTATTGGCGTTGCGAACGGCAAAGTGAAGGCTCTCGCCATTGTGGAGTGGAGGCTGACGGCGCGAATTGAGTCCCTCCGGTGGCTCCACCAGCACCACATCAGCGCCGAGATCCGCTAGTAGTCGGCCGCAACTTTCCGCCTGACCGTCCAACAGATCAACAACTAGCGTTCCCGCTAGGGGCAAACTATCAACGCCATCACCCATCTTCATTGTACTTGTCACCCAATTATTATTTAGCGCTTTGGCGATCAATGCGGATACATAGCACCGAGAACTGCCAACCCTAATCTACTCTCATTAGATTAAATCTACTACAATTAGTTTAATCGCGCTAGCAGTAGATCGATCACACTCGTCGATATCCGACGGCAGCTAGAGCAGCGCGTCCGATTTACCGTATACTCGAGTCTTTGCGTCACACTTATCAGGAAGACTCATGGGCCGCCCATCAAAACCCATCATTTCTCGAGAGCGCGCCGCGCGCGCTGCGCTCAAAGTAATCGACAAAGACGGTATAGAAGGACTGAGCCTGCAGATGGTGGCAAAGAAAATGGGGGTGAAAGCACCGTCGCTTTACTACCATTTCAAAAACAAGGCAGAGCTTCTTGCAGATGTAGCACGCCTGCTAATGACGGACGCTGAGGTAAGTACTGCAGATATAGAACATAGCGACTGGCGCGAAGGCCAATTGGCACTGGCGGTCGCCACACGACGCTCAATCCTAAGCCACCCACGCGCCGCGCCGCTGATCCTGCAGTTTTTTCCTCGCCACCTGATGCTCGCTTCTTATGACCGCTGGGCAGGTAAAAGCAGCGATATTCCAGCAGAAGCGAAAATGCAGGTAATCGAAGGATTGGAAAAGCTCACCTTCGGCTCAGCCTTGTTCGGCGCCCTGTCGATAGCTACCGGCAACGATCCAATGCCAGAATTCGACCCGGACAAATATCCACATCTAGCACTTGCCGTAGACGCCAACCCCCTCAGCGAGGAGGAAATGTTTATCGCCGTGGCTCGAAAGTTCATCTATGCGTTCTAAATAGGCAAGTATTACCGGGCACTTCATTACCCCACCTTCGGGATATAAATGGCCTTCGGCTGAGTGAACTCCAGCAGGCCATCGAGGCCATTTTCGGCGCCGATTCCCGACTGTTTGTGCCCGGCCAGCGGCGTGGTCGGCGAGGACTGCAGATTTTGATTAATCCAGACAGTGCCGGTTTCCAGGCGATGAGCGATCGCCACTGCGACATCAATGTCTTTAGACCATACCGCGCCCGCGAGACCGTATTCACTTCGGTTTGCCCGTTCGACCACCTCATCAACATCCCGATACTTCAGTAGCGGAAGCACTGGACCGAAGGCTTCTTCGGTTACTACACGGCTATCATCCGGCGGATTATCGACCAGCGTCAGCGGCAGAAAATATCCTTGCTGCGGCACCGGAGCACCCTCAAGCAACGTCAACCCCTGCTCCCGCGCATCTGCCAGCAACGCCTTCACGCGCTCGTATTGCAGCGCGTTTTGCAGCGGCCCGAATACGACCCCCTCCTCCATGCCATTACCCACCTTGAGAGACTTGGCCAGTGCATGCAGGCGCGCTTTTAACTCATCGTAAATATCTTCGTGAATGTACAGCCGTTTGGTAGCTATGCAGATCTGCGCCGTATTGTAGAACGCCCCCATGAACAGCGATTGAGCAACACCCTCTACGTCGACATCTGGCAATACAATGGCTGCGTCGTTGCCGCCCAACTCCAAGGTAATACGCTTTAAATCCTGAGCCGCTGACGCCATGATTCGCTTGCCCGTTGCCGTAGAGCCGGTAAACGAAATCTTTGCGAACCCTGGATGCGAGGTCATCATCGGCCCCAGCTCGTCACCGCCACAGATAATATTCAATACGCCAGCTGGCAACGCCTCCCTCAATATCTCGCCAATGCGCAAAGTCGTCACTGGAGTAAATGGCGAAGGCTTAAGTACCATGGTGTTGCCTGCGAGCAGGCCATGAGAAATTTTCCAGAACGCCAGCAACACAGGAAAATTCCAAGGCACGATGGCACACACCACACCCAATGGCTCCCGGTGTACCTCAACCCGCCGCTGCTCGGTATCTTCGGTTACTTCCACAGGGAGTTCGTGCATACCCATGCCCTTCAACCACATCGCCGCACCCATCACTTCTTCACGTGCAAAGGCCAGCGGTCGACCCTGCTCAAGTGTAAATAAGCGTGCCAGCTCATCCACATTAGCCATGATGATCTTCGCTGCCGCCGCAAGGAGTCGACGGCGCTCGTCATATGGCGTCGCCTTCCAGCCAGGAAACGCGCCCTGCGCCGCAGCGACAGCTCGGTCCAGCTCAACCTGCCCGGCACGCGGTGCTTGAGCAAACACTTCACCCGTCGCGGGGTTGATGATGTCAATGAACTCCCCTGCACCAACTCGCTCACCATCGATGATCATGGCGACGTCAGTATTACTGTTCGCTGCTGTCATGCTTCTTGTCCAGTATGTTTTGTTTGTGAATGGATTGTCTGGCGGCGCAGCACAGCGTTTTTATATTGTTGCCATGCGTGCAACCCGACACCGAGCCATAAAACTATCCAAAATAGATTTAAAACGCCAGCGCTTTCCACTTTATATCTATTAATGTTAGTTTATGGTTTTTCGAACAATAAGAGAACGCGCTATGAACTCAGCCGCCACGACGCCGGTTATTGTTGGCATTGGTGAAATTTGCGACCGCCCAGCCCAGCCCGAAGCGGCGCTGGAGCCCGTCGCCCTGATGGCCGACGCGTTGCGCCGCGCCGAAGCCGATGCCGCCGTACCGCTGCTGCGTGACGCCGACGCTATCGACCTGGTAGGCCTGGTAAGCTGGCGCTACGCCGACCCCGTCGCACTGCTGTGCAAGACCCTGGAAATCTCGCCCGCACGCCAATGCAATGCCAGCATGGGGGGCGAAACGCCGGTGCGGCTGATTCACGAAGCGGCGCTGCGTATCCAGGCGGGCGAAGCGACCACCAGTTTGATTGTTGGCGGCGAGTCCATGAACGCCGTGAACAAGGCCCGCAAGGCCAAGGCTCGGCTCGACTGGACGCCACTGACCAGCCCCGAAGACACCGTGCGCGTAGCCAACTCTCGCATCGCGCGCAGCGCCCTGGCCAAAAAGCTGGGCATTAACGACCCGGCGGCCATGTACCCCTTATATGAAGTCGCATTGCAGGCGGAAAACGGCATCAACCCCGACCAGGGACGCCGCGAATCCGCCGAGCTATGGGCTCGCTATGCCGCCGTCGCGGCAAACAACCCTTACGCCTGGATTCGCAGCGCGCCTTCGGCAGAGGCAATCTACCAAGTCGACAGCAATAACCGCATGGTGAACTGGCCCTATTCCAAACTGATGATGGCCAATCCCGGCGTGAACCAGTCCGCCGCCATCATTGTTACCAGCTTGGAAAACGCACGCGCGCGTGGCATTGCAGAAGAAAAAATCGTCTACCTCTGGGGCGGCGGCAATGCCTCGGAGGCGGAGGATTTTCTCGACCGCGACAGCTACAGCCGCAGCGCGGCGCAGCAAGCGGTGCTGGATAAAGCCGTGGCTCTGGCCGGCGGCGATGCCCGCCGCTTTAGCCAGTTGGAACTGTACAGCTGCTTTCCGGTGGTGCCGAAAATGGCACTGGCCCACCTGGGCCTGTCGGCTGCGGATATCAGCCCCACGGTGGCAGGTGGCCTGACCTTTTTCGGCGGCCCGCTCAATAATTATATGAGTCACGCCTGCTGCGCGATGGTGCGCGCACTGCGCCAGTCACCCGGCGAACTGGGCCTGCTTTATGGCCAGGGCGGCTTTGTGAACAAACATCACAGCCTGGTGCTCAGCACGCGCGCACCGAGCCACGCGCTCGACAATACGCTGTCGCTGCAAACTGAGGCCGACCGCCAGCGCGGTATAGCACCGCCGCGCTGCCCCGACAATTATCAAGGCCCGGCCAGCATCGAAACCTATACCGTGCTCTACAACCGTGAAGGCCACGCCGAGCGCGGGGTGTTAATTACCCGCACGAGCACCGGCGAACGCGGCCTGGCTACCGTAGCCGCCGATGACGCCCGTGGGCTGGCCACTCTGGTAGACCCGGCGCGCAGCGCGGTGGGCGGCAGCGGCCACATTCATCTGGACGCCGACGGCCTGCCCATCTGGCAGTTTAGCGGCACCACACAGGCATAACGACAGGAGACCAGCGGCAATGAATATTTCCTGGAGCCCGGCGGAACAGGCTTTTCAACAAGAGGTGCGCGCCTTTCTAGCGGCCGAACTCGACGAGGATTTACAAGCAGCCGGACGCCTGATGACCAGCGTGTACGCCGAGCATGAGGCATCCATGCGCTGGCAGGCAATCCTGCTCAAGCAGGGCTGGCTGGCACCGGCCTGGCCCGTGGAGTATGGCGGCTGCGACTGGACGCCCGCCCAGCATTATATTTTTGCCAGCGAGCAGGCGAAAGCCGGTGCGCCGCCCATATCGCCAATGGGCATTCGCATGTGCGCCCCGGCGCTGATCGCCTTTGGCAGCGAGCAGCAGAAGCAGTTTTTTCTGCCACGCATGCTCAGCGGCGAACACTTTTGGTGTCAGGGCTATTCAGAACCCGAGGCGGGCTCCGACCTCGCTGCCCTGCAAATGTCGGCCGTCGACGACGGCGACGCGCTGATTTGCAATGGCGGCAAAATCTGGCAGACCCACGCCAACGAGGCCAACTGGATTTTTTGTCTGGTGCGCAGCAGCAAGGAAGCGCGACCCCAGCAGGGCATCAGTTTTGTGCTGATCGACATGCATAGCCCCGGCGTCGAGGTTCGCCCCATTGTTAGCCTCAGCGGCGAGCATATTCAAAACCAAGTGTTTTTCACCGATGTACGCGTACCCAAAACCCAGGTGGTCGGCCAACTGGGCGAGGGCTGGACGGTGGCCAAATACCTGTTGGAATTTGAGCGCGGCGGCACCGCCTACGCACCCTTAATGCAGGTGCGACTGGCAGAGATTCGCGCCGCCGCCCAGCGCAGTGGTGCCATCGATCAGCCACTGTTTGCCGCCCGACTGGCGCAAACTGAGATTGATGTCGGCAATTTGGAATACTACGAACTGCAAACCCTCTGCTTACTGGCCGAGGGACAATCGCCGGGCAGCAACGCCTCGGTGATGAAAATTCTCGGCACCGAGCTGCAGCAAGCCGTGACCGAACTGGGCATGGAGCTGGCCGCCGAGTACGGCCGTGCCTACCAGCCCCAGGCTGGCCGTCCCGGCGGCCCCATCAGCTACCCCCATGGCGAACAGTTCAGTGGCCCGGCCGGTGCCGCACTGGCGCCGCTGCGTTATTTCAACGAGCGCGCAGGCAGTATTTATGCGGGTTCCAATGAAATTCAAAAGAACATTCTGGCCAAGGCGGCACTGGGGCTGACATAAAGCCCGCCGCGCGGCACGGTTGGCCTGAGCGCCAACAAGCCCACTACCAAGAGGCAATCACTGTGACCAACTGTTTACTCTACGGCGCCACCGGCTACAGTGGCTCGCGTATTGCCCGCGCCGCTCGCCGCGCGGGGCTGGCACCCATTCTCGCTGGGCGCAACCCCGACAGCCTGCGCCCGCTGGCCAGAGAACTGGGCCTACCGTGGCGCGCAGCCGAGCTGAGCGATACCGCCGCCTTGTGTGATATTTTTCAGGACGTCGCCGTTGTGCTTAACTGCGCCGGGCCGTTTGTCGACACCCATCGCCCGGTGCTTGATGCCTGCCTGCGCAGCGGCAGCCATTATTTGGATATCAGCGGCGAGGTGGCCGTCTACGAGTCACTGGCGGCGCAACAGGCCGCGGCGCTCAAGGCCAATATGATGCTAATGCCGGGTATCGGCTTTGATATGGTGCCCGGCGACTGCCTGGCCCTTGGGCTTCAGCAACGCCTGCCCGATGCCACCGAACTCTGCGTGGCCTACAGTATTCGCGGCAGTGTGAGTCGCGGTACGCTGCGCTCCATGCCCAGCGGCAATACCGTGCTGTTGCGCCGTGCCAATGCGCTGGTTGCCGACCCGGCGCCACAGGCCAAGCGCTTTCAGTTTGACCTCAGCGACCCTCAAAGCCGTGTAGACTGTCAGCCGCTGAGCTTTGGCGATATTTCCATTGCCTGGCGCAGCACCGGCATTGCCAATATTCGCAGTTATATGCATGTCAGCGAGCAGTTTCAGGCCATGGCCATGGCGGCGGCCAGCGGCGACATCGACGCCCTGCCCGCCGGGCCGGATGACGCCGAGCTGCGCGCAGAAAAGGCCTATATCGCCGCCGAAATTCGCAATGCACAGGGCGACTGCCGCCGTGCCAGCATGACGCTGCCACACTTGTATCAGGCGACCTTTGACTGCGCCACCGAGATCCTCAAGCGCTGCGTCGACGGCGAAACCCGCCCTGGCTTTCAAACCCCGGCCGGGCAATTTGGTAGCGCGCTGATCGAGCAACTGGGCTATGACTGCCAGTGGGAATAAATGGCCTGCCGCCGGGCGACAAGGAGAACATCATGCGACCACCCCAAGAGGTTCTGCCTCCCAACCCCGATTATGGCCGCGGCGTTTTTCGCCGCCGTATTGCGCTGCATCGCAGCGAGCAGCGGGTTGAGGTCGAACTGGAGGACTGCTCCCACGCCATGCGCGTCTGCCTGACTCACAACGGTGAGGTGATTACGACAGTGCAGGGCGACGTGCTGCGAGCGCCGGTCAACACCTGCCCGTCGGCGCCACAGGCGCTGAGCGAGTTTGTGGGCAAAGCCCTGCACAGCGACCCGGGCTTTTTTGTGAAGCAGGTCGATGCCCGGGCGCAGTGTACCCACCTGCACGACATGACCTCGCTGGCCGCCGCCCAGGCGCTGTGTGGGGCAGCGCAAACCCAACTGGATATTACCGTGGCTGACGAGCGCGACGGGATCATCGAGGCCGAGATTGCGGTTAATGGTCGATTAGTCCACTACTGGCAAGTGCGGGGCAGGCATATTGAGCAACCGGCCGCGCTGCAGGGGCGGCCGCTGTATAAAGGCTTCATCGCCTGGGTACTCACGCAGTTTGAGGGCCAGGCGCAGGTATGTGCACTGGCGCTGCAACGCGGGGTGATGGTGGCCAATGCCCGCCGCTGGGATATGCGCGCCGCCTACGGCCAGCCCGCCGATGATTTTGGGCCGGGCAAAAACGTGTGCTACAGCTACTCCGAACCCCGCATTCACAGTGCCCGGCGCAACGAAAACTCGGTGCGCGACTTCACGCATACCCCCGAGGAACTGCTGCGCTTTCGCTAGCAGCCCCCGGGAAGGTGTATGGCTTAGGCGCTCTCCAGCAGGGCCGCCAGCCGGGTTTGCACCGCATCGCGAGCCTCGGCCATCATCCGCTGAATCAGCACATCGCAGCTGGGAATGTCGTGAATCAGGCCCATTACCATCCCCGCCGTCCAAACACCGTCATTAATGTCGCCACCTTCAATGCAACGCTCGCGGCCGCGCACACCGGCCACTAACTCTCTCAAATCGGCAAAATCGGTGTCGCCCGGCAGCGCCTCAATTTGCACCACCTGCTCGGCGATCGGGTTTTTAAACACCCGCGCGGTGTTGCGCAGGGTTCTGAACATCAAGGTAGTGCAGCGCTCGTCGGCATCGACCATCGCCTGTTTCATATTGGGGTGAACCGGTGCCTCTTGCGTTGCCACAAAACGAGTGCCCATATTGACCCCTTCTGCGCCCAGCGCCATGGCCGCCGCCATTTGGTAGCCATTGCCAATGCCACCCGAGGCCAGCATAGGAATGCTGAGTTTTTCTTTGGCGGCTGCCAGCAAAATCAGATTGGGCACATCGTCTTCACCGGGGTGGCCCGCACATTCAAAGCCGTCAACGCTGACCGCATCCACACCGATCCGCTCGGCTTTCATTGCGTGGCGAACCGAGGTGCATTTGTGAATGACCTTTACCCCATGCTCTTTGAAATACGGCAGAAAGGGCTCGGGGTTCTGGCCGGCGGTTTCAATAATTTTCACGCCCTCTTCGACCGCCGCTCGGGCGTACTCTTCATAGGGCGGCGGGTTAATTGAGGGCAGAATGGTCAGGTTGACCCCAAATGGCTTGTCGGTCATGCCCCGCGTGCGCTGAATTTCGGCGCGCAGCGCCGCCGGTGACGACTGCGTTAAGGCGGTGAGAATCCCCAGCCCGCCAGCATTGGACACCGCCGCCGCCAGTTCGGCCCGGCCAACCCACATCATGCCGCCCTGTACAATGGGGTAGTCAATGCCCAGCAACTCGGTAATGCGTGTTTTCATCGTTTTTGCTCTCTTATTGAAAATATTATTGTTCGTCCACGGCCAGAGCGTCGTCACAGTCCAGGGGCGCGGCGCCAGCGCGAATCACCGCCAGATGCCCGGCAATACGCGGCAGCAACTTGGCATAGTAAAACGCGGCGGTTTGCTGTTTTGCTGCATAAAAGCGCGACTCATGAGTGCCCTCGGCCTGTCGCTGCTCAGCCGCGATGGCCGCCTTCAGCCACATAAAGGCCAAGGTGATATAGCCCGCCATCATCAGATAATCCACCGCGACCGCCGACAGCAGTGTCGGCGCCTGCTCGGCGTCGACGGCCAGCTGGTCGGTAATCGCCTCCCATTGTGCAATCGCCGCAAGTAACTGCGCGGCCAGCGCCGCCGAGTGCGCGCCTCGGGCCTGCTCACAACATAGCCGCATCTCGGCCAACAGGCGATCAAAGGCCGAGCGGTCACGGCCGAGCACTTTTCGGGCCAGCAAGTCGCTGGCCTGGATGCCGGTGGTGCCCTCATAAATTCGCGTCACCCGCACATCGCGAACCCGTTGCTCGACACCCCAGTCCTTCACATAGCCGTGGCCGCCGAGAATCTGCACGCCGTAGTCGGTCATTTCGCTAGCCAGCTCCGACAGGCAGCCCTTGGTAATGGGAATCAACAGACCCAGTCGCTGCTGCGCCGCCTGCTGTTGTTCGCGGCTACCGTAGTCAACCTCGTCCACGCATTTGGCACACCAGTGAATCAAGGCCCGGCCGCCCTCCGCCACCGCCTTCTGGCTCATCAGCATACGGCGAATATCGGGCTGGTGAATCAGTGCATCGGCCGGCTGCTCGGCGTTCACCGCGCCGCCGGGGGCGCGCCCGGCAAGGCGCTCATGGGCGTAGGCCAGCGCGGTTTGATACGCCGCCTCGATCTGGCCCTGCGCCTGCTGTCCCACGCCGAGACGCGACTTATTAATAAATACAAACATATTCTGTAAGCCGCGGTGCGGCTCGCCCACCAGCCAGCCCTCGGCGCCGTCGAAGGCCATGACACACGTGGCACTGCCACGCAGGCCCATTTTGTGTTCGGTGGATACGCAGCTAAGCCGGTTGGCTTCGGCCGACTCACCCTCGGCGTCGAGACAGCGCTTGGGCACCACAAACAGCGAGATACCCCGCGTGCCCGCTGGCGCACCCGGCAGGCGTGCCAACACCAGGTGCACAATATTGTCGGTGAAATCGTGGTCGCCGGAGGAAATAAAGATCTTGGTGCCGTAGATGCGGTAGCGGCCGTCGGCAGCTGGCTCGGCTTTGCAGCGCAACAGGTTGAGGTCAGAGCCGCAGGCGGGCTCGGTCAAACACATGGTACTGAGCCACTGCCCACTGACCAGTTTAGGCACAAAACGCGAGACCAGCTCAGGGTCAGCAAACTCAGTCAAACACTTAATAGCGCCGTCGTTCAGCGCGGTATACATGCACCAAGACTGATTGGCCGCTTGCAAAAACTCACTGGCGGCAATCTTCACCGAATAGGGCATGGGCGTGCCGCCATAGACTTCCGGCTGAGCCAGTGTCGGCCAGCCACCCTCAACGTATTGCCGATAGGCCTGGGCAAAACCCTCGGGTGTCGTCACCTGTCCATCATCGAGACGAACACCCTGGCTGTCGCCCACCGCACTTAGCGGCGCCAACACCTCACTGGCAAAGCGGCCAAGCTCAGGGAGCACCGCCTCGACATCGCCCAAACTAAAATCACCGAAGCCGCCCAAACTGGCGTAGTGATCGGCGTAATCATTCACTTCGTGTAGCGAGAAAAGCACATCACGAATTGGCACGCGGTAGTCGACCAACCTCATCCCCTCAATTATTAGATTAAATCTAATTTTATTAGTTTTTATCGGGGCGCGCAATGCGCATGGTCATAAGCTTAAAGAAACACTGAGCATCAACCTACAAGGCGAAGAAAAACGGGCATATGAAAGGAGAGAGCGAAATGAATGCCAGGGGAGCACCCGCTACCCCGGCACGATAGCTCTAAAATCGCATGGTGAATTCGATACCATAGCTGCGAGGCAAACCATACTGCTGCAACAATGTCGCACTTTGTGGCAGCACCTGTACCAAGTACTCTTCATCCAGCACGTTGTTGGCGTAGACCGCAATACCATAGCGCTCAGAGAATGGCGCCCAGCTCGCACGCAGATTCATCAAGCTATATGCATCCTGCTCAACGTCATTCGCCGCATCGAAGTAAAAGCTCGAGCTGTAATAATAGCTGATATTGAAGTCGGCCATGCCGCTACCCACTTCCCGCCCGTAGTTCACGCTTAGATTCGCGGTAAGTTCGGGAGTACGCAGTAGTTCATTACCAGACGCATCGACGCTGGCCGTCTGGTAAGGATCACCTGGAAAGCCAGTTCCAATGTATGCCGGCGCATTCATAAATTCGTCGTATTCCGATTTGGTATAGGCCAATCCCAAGTCCATATGCAGCGATGATGAAAACATATAGGAAAATTGAGCATCCAAACCGAAAATCGTCGCATCAGCAGCATTCACCAATACCGATGATGCGCCGACAAAACGATTCACCTGTAGCTCGGAGTAGTCATAATAGAACGCCGCCAAGTTGGCATTCCACTGCCCCATCTGCGTCTTGTAGCCAACTTCATAAGCAGTAAGCTCTTCGGGATCCACCGGGGTGGTGGTAAACCCGGCAGGATTGAACACTCCAGATTTATAGCCTTTGGTCAATGAAAGATAAGCAGAGCTGTTTTCGTCAACGCTGTAGCGCAGCACCACACGGGGAGAGAAATCCTCAAACGTTTCTTCTGCTGTGGTGTAGGGAATCAGCCCCGGAACTTCATAGTTTACTGTCATGGTGTCCTCACTATAGCGAGCACCAACTGTAATCGTAAGCAAGTCAGTAAAATCGTAACTGCCATCCCAGAAAACTGCCCAAGCCTCAGTTTTTTGGCCATTGCGGAAGGCGGGAGTAACTGCCTGACCGGTATTAACGCTATTGAAGTAGGGAAACTGGCTATCATCTCTAAAATAAAAAACGCCAGCTACCCAGTGCAACAGACTATCTCCTGCCGAAGAAAGGTTTAACTCCTGAGAAATGCTTTCCCCCTCTACACGATACTTTCCATGAAAGACTGGAAGTGACGTCGCGTCGTAGTCACGCTGATCTACAATTTCCTCTTCGTGGTAGCCGGTATAAGAGGTGAGCATCATGCTGCCGAGATCCCACTCTACTCTCAAGGCAATATCGTCGCTCGTAGCTTTCATTCCAGACGGCCCGTCTGCAGAGACTCGTCCTCGCTCAGTAGGCAGATCAATGGCGGTTCCATCCTGATGAACCGGATCGACAGCTGGATTATTCGGGTCGTTGACAACTGAAATACCGCGATAAGCGTTTACCGCCCCAGAAGAGCCATCATCTTTGTCTGTGTGAGCGTATGACAACAGGAGAGAAATTTTGTCATTTACATCATAAAGCGCTTTTACACGTGCTCCCCAGTTATCTATCTCGTCAACATTTTTCCCATCAAAGCTATTCTCCACAAAACCATCACTCTTATGGTGATAAAGCGCTCCCCCCACAGCCAGACGATCCGTGAGCCCCATCGAGCCCTTCGCCTGCAGCCGACTGGTATTATAACGACCGTAGCTAAGTTTAATTTCAGCATCAGGCTCGAAGCTTGGCTGCGTGGTGGTTACGATAATGGCACCACCAGTCGCATTACGCCCGAATAAGGTCCCCTGAGGACCTTTCAGCACTTGAATAGAATCGATATCTGATAGCTCGAACGCCGATGTCAAAGCACTAGCCCGATAGATTCCGTCAACGTAAGTTGCAACCGATGCACTTAGACCCGGACCAGCAACAGAACTTCCTATCCCACGTATACTTGGCTGGGAGAACCCACCGGACAAGTCGACGCGTAAACCAGGCACCGTTTGAGCCAAATCTTGTGTATTTGTAATTCCAGCATTAGCCAACTCTTCACCAGTTGCAGAGGAGATGGTTATTGGCACATCAACATTTCGCTCAGATCTTTTTTGAGCGGTTACGTAAACCTCCTCTATCACGACATCTGAAAATGAGAGCTGTGGTACAAAAAAAAGCGCGACACACCCGGCGATGACTTTATATTTGCCGGGTTTGCAGACACCTCTCCGAAGCTTGACAGGCGACATAGTTATCATTTTTACCCAATCCCTATTACGTTAATTTTTATAAAGGATAACCCGGCGCATAGACTTTATCTATGGCCGTTAGGTTTTAACGATAACCAAAGCAGCAGAATTAAACATACGCACTATTACGCATATCATTCTTCGGGCATTCCAAATAAATGCAGGAAGTGCAGGCCTTTGGGCCAGAACACAGGACATCATAAAATCCTGGCGCCTCTAGCAAGCCAACTGCGTACTACCCCCCGCCAATCGCCAGGCGCATAGAGCTACTTCAGGAAAATACCACCTAGCTACCAGCTATTAATGTCCATAGTTCCAACGCGGGAGATTTGTGGGGATCACATATCCTCTGCTATGCCAAACTATACCCAAAACAACGGACGCCTCGGATATTTTACATTTAAAAACATCAGCTTAGGGTTTTGTCGGATTTCTCATAACCCGAAGGTCGTAGGTTCGAATCCTGCCCCCGCTACCAAATAGAAAGGCGAATCAAGCGTACAGCTGATTCGCCTTTTTTTTGCCCTAAAATCGGCAGCCCGTCACTCAGTATTGCCAACTCCTCAGAAAACAGAACGCCCGCTCACACAAAAATATTAAAAATAGCCTACTGATAAAATTAATTTACTGATGTAAATTAATTAAAAACCAATACGCGAAATAACAATGAAAAACTCAAACGTAATAGATGACAAAACTAGACTTTTATTCTTTATAAATGGCTTTGGCTTACTGGCACTAAGCCTGTTGATTGGGTGGGTATGGTTTTTTGCCCTACTAGAAAGGATCGTACTCTGGCCGTTTCCTATAGACATATCAGTAAACATACCCAATGACAGTCGGGCATGGCGAATGGCGCATATGGAAGCAATTACACAGGGACTAATGCTTATCGGAGTCGGGGCAACCAGTAAGTTTCTCTCTTTAAGAAAAAGACAAACGACATGGCTTTTCTGGTCTGCAATAGTCGCGGCTTGGGTATTTACTGTAGCGGCAACCCTAAATGCGATATTCGGAACAAGAGGGCTGGCCTTTGGCGGCGGACCATTCGAGGCCAGCACAGTAAATGACCTTATATACCTAATGGGATATCCCCCCATAATAGGCATTCACATTATGATAATTCTCATTATGCTGGGGCTCTTTCGCACGAAAAGCCAGCTAACCGACGCCTGATCAGCTTTTCACTCCACATTGAGAGAGACAAGAATACTACTTTAGCGGCTTATGAGATGATTTAAGATTCAGTGAAGGCCTCCCATCCTCAATTTCTGTAAGAGCTTCGGTTGGTTTCAATGTAGCCAGGCTACGCTTGCATAACTGGATATACTCTTCTGTTCCCTTAGCTTTCCAGTCTAACTCGTGCTCGCTAAGCCCGCGTACAAACTTAGCAGGCACCCCCGCCACCAATGATGAAGCAGGAACACTGTGGTTAGCTTTTACGAACGAACATGCAGCGACAATAGCGCAATCTCCGATAACAGCACCGTCCATCACGACACTATTCATTCCAACAAGAGCATTCTTTCCCACAACACACCCGTGCAGTACCGCACCATGCCCGACATGGCCATAATCTAGAATCTCAACCGTTTTTCCGGGAAAGGAATGGATCACACAGGTATCCTGAACATTCACCCCATAACCCAAAATGATCGCCCCAAAATCCCCCCGAAGACAAGCGGCCGGACCGATATAACAATCCCGCCCAACAACAACATCCCCAATCAGTATTGCGTCGGGGTGAATGAAGCTAGATGGGTGCACGACGGGAACGACGCCATCTATCTCATAGACTTTAGCCATTCGTAACTCCGATTAGACTCTAAAAATATTAAAAAAAACGCCCCATAAGGGGCGCAAAGAGAGACTTGGGACTGGCAGCATGACTCACTCGCCACGCATGCCCTCTTCAAGCAAAACTTCCATCTTGGGAATTGCTTCCTGGATCAATTCACCCATAGCTTGAATACTTTTCGCCACTTCGGGATCCTCGAAGTCCAACAGCGGGCTGAACAGGTCTGTACGAGCCTCATTAATCCATTTAACTACGGCAGGCTCTGTCAACCAAACGGCCATATTCTTGCTGTTCTGAAGCGCGCAGCGGAGATAGTCAATTTCAAGATAGGGCAGAGGAACCGGATGACAAAGCTCGTTCTTACGATCCTCATCCGCGTCAACATTGCACTCTACATTGCCGATAAAACCGGCACTGTATACCTGCTGACACATCCGAACTGTCTGGAGAGTAATTTTATCTCCATCAAACACTTTGGTATCCGGGACTTTGGGCAAGCCGTCTGCAGCACAATCGACATAGACTGCATTGGCAGGTGCAGGGCAGACGCCGTCAGACAAGGTCATCTCACTAGGAGAAACAGCCTCAACATACCCCATACGAATAATATTTTTCACTCGCCGCAACTGCTCGAGTTCAAGCTCGGTGAAAGTTGCGCAGCGCCAGCGAGTTGGCTTGTGATTTCGATCCAACTGCTTAATCAGCTCACGCCCATCGAGCAGATCATAAAAATCACGGTAGCTCTTGGCCTCAAGTGCACACTCTAGAATACCGATAGTATACTGTGTCACCGGATCGGAAAATTTACGGCCTGGATCAACGCTGAAACGGTCAAACATCCACGCGTCTGCCGGCATTACCCATGTAATTCGGTCTGGATCTATGCCGTTACTGAGCAAAAACAGAACCGCATCCATACCGGTTTTACCCGATCCCACAATGACAAAATTTTCGTAGTAAGGTGCAATCCTTGGCAGATCATTTACGGCTACCGCCTTGGCACCCTCTGCAACATCGAATGTTGGTGGACGTTGAGATGGCACCGTTACGTTCAGATAGGTCGAATCAACTGTTTTCTTTACCTTAAACTCATACTCACCGCCGCTGACGGTATTTCTTGCTCGCCCTGAATCCTTGTCATACTCACACATCGAGAGGAACTTTACTCGCCCGGAAGGGATAAACCGACGTTGCATAACGTTATCGAAGTAGGCTACGACTTCACTTCCGCTAGCCAGCTCATAACATCCTTTGTTGAGACCAAATTCATCTCTACGATCACCGCCCAACTCCGTCGAGTTGACGCCATAGCACGTCGATGTTTGATGAAGGCGACAGAATGGGTACACATAATTCCAATGACCACCGGGCCGAAAGTTCTTATCTACCATTACAACTGTGGCATCGCTATGAGTTAGGATTTCGTCTACGAACGCCATCCCCATACCACCAGCCCCAATCACAAGGTAATCTGCTTCAATAACCTCAGCCATTTATCTTTCCTCGAATGCACATCTTTATTTTAATCCGGCACACACTGAGCTACCGGCGGCCTAAGCCATTTCTAGTCATAGCTTAAACCCTACTGAGGCTATTGTTACGATAAATCGGCCACAATTATTAGTCCTCCGTGCAAAATCATAGACAGACCGTGCAAATGCCAAGCGTCAAAGAACGCGCCTACCATGATTAACAGCGACAAGTTCAATCTCGCCCAAGCCTTTGCAGCGCAGCCTGCGTGAGGTACTCATCATAAATACTCTGGTCGTTCGCTCGGCTCCAGTGGCCTCCATCCAGCTCTTTAACTTGCTCAATTCGAGTAATTCGACCTGACTGGAATTCATAGGCATGGAGGTATGTCCAAGACCAATACGCGTGCTTGCCGTCCATGACTCTCCGGTTACCATCATCATAGATGCTGTAACATCCATCAAAAGAACGGAACGGATTTCCCTTCTGGTCATACGTAACCATAGCAACAGGCATACCATTCCTCGCGTCGAACCATACTCGCTTTTTACTCACAGGCGCTCTCGAAAATGCGACAGGCTCCGCTTCACAAACAATTGTCTCCGGGATCAATTCAACAACACTATCGAAGAAGCTTTCTCCCTTCTCGCCACCATGAACACCATGCTCCCAGTTACTATGAGACGAATTCCACCCCCCGGAGACACCACCCAGTAACGGCTGCCTACCAATCACCTTGTAATTACCCCAAGTAAGGAGCGGATCTCCTGCTGCCCAAGCGTCTGACAGATAGAGCGCGGAACCCGGCACCAGCGGCTCAAAACGTTGATTCGTCGGGAATTGCCTAATTCGTCTGAAGCTCGGCACATAGCCATACAGCGTCGGAAATTTATTCTGATCATACGGCCATATATTCAAATAGCTCGCACCACGTTCAGTGTTTGGCGATAGGTATACAACGGTGTTGAATCGCAGCTTATCCTCATGCTCAGGCCAATATGGCTTAGGGTCTGAAACCAGTCGTCCTACAGGGGAAAGTTCTGCCCATACCAAATCATATTCGTAGTCGACAATGCCACCGCGGCTTATGTCATACTCACGCATAGCGTAAAGGCTCGAATCATGCCTTCCCCACGACAATGTGAGCCCGGCGAACAACTCCAAAGCATTGGTCGTTCCGGGAAAAGGATGACCACCGATCCACGGTCGCCCATCATCATTTACTACATTCCCAGAGCCATCAAATCTGGCTTTTCCTCGATTCGATAATGTAGCCTCAAGATATTCCCAGGGGCCAAGCCTCATCCAGTCAGTCGTTGTTGGAAGCAACTTTAATCGCCTACCCATATTTTTCACATGGTGGAATTTTGCAGGCTCCAACAAGTCTTTAACCGCCTCGACATTCGAGGCATCGATATACGCACCGGTAGATATCGTCCCACGAGTGTATTCCTCTATAGAGAGAAGCTCATCTGGGTATACACCCTCAATACTACCGGCCGCCCCCACAGCAGCAGACAAAGGCTTTAAGAATCCCGCACAGCTTCCCGCCAGCGCATACTTCAAAATACTTCTTCTGCTCGAATGAATATTCCAACCAGTCATTTATATACCCTCAAAAAAAAGCCGGCTGGGAACACAGCCGGCAAAAGGGTGACAGACATCACCCGTCCCTTTCAGTTGAGAAGGTTACAGCTGATAAGTGAATCGCATACCTACTTCCTGCACATGATCTAACGCCCTAGTGAGGGTCTTGCTGCCATCTCCGTGCAAGTCTCCAGTAACATAGTTGTAGTAAAGATCGACGCTCATACCTCGTCCAGGATTCCACTTCAGCAACGGCTGGAATAGCAGCCCGCCTTGAACATCATAGAGAATCGCCCATTCCGCGATATACTTTTTGTTAGGCCAGGGCTGGAACCCGGCGAAAACCAAATAGTTTGCGCTAGAAATGCCTCCAGGCTGCTTCGGAGCGGTATTGCCGACGTTACCGCCGTAGCCATCCAAATGAAGCCCTATCAAGTCACTCTCACTGCGGTGCATGAACTGCCCCACCAAGTAGGCAGCAGGGAAGCTCTCGCTCCATCTGTGCCACTTCTCAGCCACCAGCGTCAGTATGTATTCGTCTGACGTCAGACCATCCTTACCCAGATCTGGAGAGGTAAATACACGCTCGGGGGTATACTGGACCTCCATATTCAGAATAATCTGGTTCCAGAATGACTTGTTATCCTCCGTCTCCGTCACATAGCTAAGACCAAAACCGAAGACATCCTCTCGGAAATAGTCGCGTTGGACATTGCCTCGAATGCTGCCGCCAGCACCAATAAAGAATGTATTCAGCAATGCGCTTGCTTCCTCCACGTTCGCTACCGGAGACGCAAAGATATCTCTCAACGCCGGGAAATCCCTGATAGCGGCATTGATAACATCGACACCGTCCAAACGTACGCTGTGAGCTGCGGCGAACCACTCTTTGTCACTGTAGACGCCGCCAGGACCGACAGTAAATGGCGTGTGTGAAAGTGCCTCGCCAACGCTATCATAGAGCCTACAGAAATTATCATAGGGGTTTTGACTGCCGCTGCATTTAGGCTTTAGCAAATAGCCAGTCTCAACGGCCGTACCCACAGTTCCCCCCCACGGGGTCAGCCCTTTGTTAACGCCACTTTCTGCCCAGCGAAATACACCCAACGGGTTGTATCGGCTGACATACATTGCTTGCCAACCCCAGTTCCCATAATCACCTTTTAAACGGAATCCAGCATCAAGTTTATTGTCGTAGCCACCGGTATGATAGTTGTCTAGGGGCCGATAAAACTCAGACGGAATAACGTTGTAAGGCGTATTCGGATTGGGGAGAATGTCCGGCTGAAATTTACCCACAAAGCCATCGAAAAGGATATTGTTGGTCGCTTGAACCGTTGCACGCAATGCCAATTTCGGCACACGCTCATCCTCAAATTCTTCAATGGCTCGATCGAGAATAAGATGTCGGCGCAAATCTAAACCATTGGCCACATCAAGCGTACGGAAGAAGATTGCCTGCCCCCAGGCAATCTGCTGATTACCGAAGCGAAGATCGTATTTACCTGATTTGTAATTGATAATGAACGTGGGGAAGTCGACCATATAATTTCGGCCAGCATACTCAAGCGGATTTATATTTTCCCCATTCCGCCCTTTAGCCTGATAGAAATTGGTCTCACCGGTATCCGCATACCGATCATAACGCCCTTTGGATATACCACCTTGATCACCCATCACATCGTAGGCGTCAAAACCGTCATGTACGACAGGATCGAACAAAGCCCTCATTTTCACGTTCAACCGCCACTGACGATTAAATTTCATGTCCATTTCACCACTAAAGCGGAGATTGACCTGGTTCCAATCGTAGTCTTCGCCCGTAGCCCTGTCGTTTCTAACCACGGTGTCATTCGTATCCAGAACAAATGGTAACGAAGGAATTTCTGTATTACCCCATCGACCGCCACCTAGGTCGGGCGGCAGATATGCCTGCCTTGAAACCGCTTCATTTTGATATGGGATCGCATTCTGGTTATATGGATTCTGCTCGTCATTTGTCTTAAAAGCAGCGTCAACCCTAAACTGCCCAAGAAAAGTCGTCTTTTCGATGATGCTTTCAATAAGACCTTCAGCATGGACCGCGGAAGTTCCAAGTGCCCCAGCTGCCGAGAGCATAACCGGTGCGATTGCAGTACCTATCTTTCTCATTTTTATATCCCCTTAAATACCGGCGATCTATTTTTAGATTCAAAATGGATTTACTGAAATAATGCGACCACCATGCCCCACTGCCGTAACACGCTCCGAATCTGATATCTCTGTGATCGAAATACCCGAGTACCAATTCAGGCTGATATCCAGCGCGTCGAATGTTTTCCAACTCTTTCCATAATTTTTGCTTACAACAGCGACGCGTTGCCCAATCGCAAAGATATTCCCCGCCTCGTCGCCGCCGATTGCGAACAAGCTAGATTGAGTCGGAGTCTGTAGCGCCTTCCATGTCATGCCTTTATCTTGAGATATCAGCACTGTTCCCGATTGTCCGGTTACATATCCGGTATTACCGTAAAATTTGGAATCGAAGAACGTTGGAGCAATAACGTCACCCTCTTCCGGATGTCGATAGATCACATTCCAGGACTCTCCGCGGTCTACTGAGGTCAAAATTTGGCCATACTCTCCGCCAATCAGGATTCGACCATCCTCGAGTACTTGAACAACGTAGTTTGTTGGTTCATCACGAATAACGGCGGCATCACCGGCACCCGAGTCATACAGAGGAGCCCAATCAGGCTGAATGCTTTTCCAGGTCACACCGTGATCGACAGAACGAAGTAAAGTCCCGAAGGCCCCCACGGCAACCGCGAGTCCATCACTATTCATGTCCACGCCTAATAAACGCATGCGTGAACTGGAACCAACCTTTTTCCACCCGGACCAATCAACATTAACGATCACCTCGCCGAGCTGACCTACTGCAACTGCCCCATTTTCGGTGACAGCAACGCTTGTTAATGCGAGTGTTGTAGGGGTGTCAATTTCCGACCAGCTTTTACCGCTGTCAGACGTTTCCATCAACAATCCAGCTTCGCCAACAGCATATCCATGAGACCCACTGATATCGATGTCATACAGGCGATCGGTTGGTGTATGTGCAACCAAAAGTTCTCCTGCATGAGCACAGATAGAGAAAAATATGCCGCAAATAGCTATCTTAAATTTAAGAAGATAATTGCGTTTAGAAGAGAACGACATTCTCATCCTAATCTCCCGAAAAAATCCAAACTCCTGTGCGGATAGTCCGCACAGGGTTCATTGTTTTTATGCACGCCCCAGAGACTGAAGTGCTTGCTGAGTACAGTAAGTTTCGAACAACCAGTCCTCATCAATCTGGAAGAGGGACTCTGTACCAACACCCTTCTTAGCGTGGTGGGTTCTGGACATACGCTTGTTCTGGTGATCGTAGATAAGACAGTATACCCAAGACCATGCCGGCGTCTTTCCGTCAGCACTCAAGACGACTCGATTACCGTCAGCGCCACCACCAACAAACTGACCGAATGCCATTTCGAAGTTAGCCCACAGTTTCCCCTGACGGTCGTAACGCATACATCCATTCGGCACGCTGTTACGAGCATCGGCGTATACTCGCTTCTTGCTTACCGGTGATCGCGGGTATCCGACGGGCTCACATTCGGTAACAATGACATCTGGAGACATTTCATATTCTGTCTCCCAGAACTTGGGATTATTGGCTTGCTCTTTAGGCTTCCAGTTATCATCGGTATCAGCGAAGTTGCCATTACAGGCGAGAAGCATCGGCTTGCGATCAATGATTTTGTGGTTGCCCCACGTCAGGTATGGGTCACCTGCAGCCCAAGGATCAGTCAGGAACCAAGTCGCGCCAGGAATCAACGGCTCGAAGCGCTGGTTTGCCGGGAACTGACGCACACGGCGGAACTCGGGCAGGTACCCGTACAAATCAGGTATCTTCGTCTGGTCATAGGACCAGTTACTCAGGAAGGACGTACCTCGAACATCTTGTGAGTTGCTGAAGTAAACACACTGGCGCCGGATTTCATCTTCATATCCGCGAAATACCTTGCGGTCGGTACGAGCCTGCATCTGCAACTCGACCCACTGAAAATCATACTCGTACTCCAGATTTCCGTCCGCGCCATAGTCCCACTGCTTGATCGCATAGGTGTTGGCGTCCGCCCGCCCCCAACTCATAGCCATATTTGCCCAGATTTCCTGGCCATTTTTTGGACTTGTGAAGGGTAGGCCACCACTCCAGGCTTTCCCATTCGAATCTACAACGTTTCCTTTACTATCAAATTTACCGCCACGGCCTTCTGCAATATTTCTCTGCATGGCTTCGTAGTAGGAGTTATTAAATAGCTGACGCAGCTCAGTGGTAGGAGCACGAACTTTAATCCGACGACCTTCATTTAGAATTTGATCGTAGATTGAAGGATCCAATAAGTGCTTTGCGTATTCGACGTTATCTTTGGTGATATAGTCACCAACGCTAATCTTACCTTTTGTCTGATCGTCGATTGAATAAAGCTCGTCAGGATATGCTTTCAGCAAGCTCAAATCCTTTGCGAATACCTTTTCGAGAGGCATCAGGACTCCCGCCGCCGCTCCATAGGCCATCCCTTTGAGCAGCTGCCGCCGGCTAAAATTCATATCGTATTTGCGAATGTGCATAACAACCTCCGAATTTATTCTTAAAAAGGCCGAACCTTAACCGTCGTCGACAAAACGGGTTAAATCATATTATTCAAATTACTCGATCAGTATTAATTTCATTTTTTTTTAGATCGAGATTACTTTCCTTTGTCTCTGCCTCGCCCTGATCAAACCAAGACATATCAAGGCTTTCGCCTACCATAAGATCGTTGCGTGTAACGAATTTTGGCTTGAGGACATATACAATTAACGGCAGGACAAGCAGCGCGAGAACCATATTGATCAGCATTACCGAAGACAGCAGCAAACCCATGTCAGCCATGAACTTGAGATCCGACAAGAAATACCAAGGCAAGATACCGACCAGCATGATTGACGCTGTGAACATGATTGCCTTGCCTGTTGTTGTAAGGGACTCAACTATCGCCTTTTCCCAGCTTTCGCCTTGCGCGCTGTACTCTTCACAGATTCGTGACATGAGATAAATGCCGTAATCAATACCCACACCGACACCGAGAACCGCGACCATGACAGAATTTATGTCAAGGCCTATGCCCAGCATGTGCATAGCCGCAGTCAGATAGAAGTTTGCAAGCACAACAGGAACAAGCAGCACCAATGACGCAACAAATGACTTGTAGGCGAATGAGGCGATAAAGAATATGGCGACGCATGCCAGCGCCAGCATTATCCATTCATAACGCTTGACAACCTGGTTCTGGGCTTCTTGCAGCGCAATAGTTCCTGATGCCATTCGTACATTGATAGTTTCGTGATCATCACCCAGCTCTGAGACCGCTTGTTTTGCCGCGGCCAATGCTTTGTCGATCGTTTCCTGCTTGTTATCTCGATAGAACAGCGACACGGCACTGTGCTGGAACTGAAAGTCAGTGACATCTGCAAAGTTCAGGGGGTTTTGACCAAAGGCCACAGCCACGCCCGCGGCGTTCACAGCGCGATCCGTGGGATCAAGAGAAAGCCATGCAGGGTGTCCTCCAGAATAAAGACGAGATCCCTCTTCCATGAAGTCGGAAAATGAACGCGTTGCTTTCGCCGGATTGTCGCCGCTCATGACGCTTCGAACGATAGCTTTGGAGACCTCATAGGCTTCTTTACTTCGGGCCGCACGCGCCTGAACATTCCCAGGGTCTTTTGATTCCAGGATTATCTCCAGTGAGTTCACACCAGGGAAATGGTCATTAACATCCCGAGTACCAACATTGAACTCGGACTCATCCCACAGGAGATTACTGCCTTCCGTCGGGTTTCCTATTGCCACCTGCCTAGACACAATAATCACCACGACAGACACCAGACAAACTACTGTAGCTGTTAACTTCGTTCTCTTTTCATTGCCGGTGATTAACCGGCCCACACTTGTCAGAACTCTCTTCTGCACACCGTGTATGCCTTTCTCTTTCTCTCCCGCACCGATTATGGAATCGATGTTCTTGGGTGTTGGCAGATAGGACAACAAAACAGCAATCAGCATCACACCTGTTGGAATCAGGAAAAATGCCCAAAACCCGCAGAACAGCGCAAATCTCTGCATAGCTGGAATTGGTGCAACACCGATACACAGGATCGCGAGCGTATCGGTAACAATTCCAAATACACTGGGCGCCATCATCACGGCTAGTGTCGCCTCTGAGGCAAGTTTTTTATCTTTCAGCTCGCTGAAGATCTCGTAGTATCGCTCCGTGTACTGAACACAGTGGGAGAACGAGCGGGCAATCAACAGCAGCGGAACTACCATTAGCAGCGGCTCGATAGGCGACTCAAGCCAGCCTACAAGCCCAAAACCCCATGTCGCAGCAACGGCACTGCACAATATCGGCGTGGCAATACCCGCGAGATTTCGCATATAGAATGCCAGCGCAAGGAGAAGGAGGCCGACGGTGACAGCGAAAATTGCATAGGTCTGCTCTTGAAGCAGATAGATCCAGCCCGTCAATACTGGCTGCCCTACGACCCTGATAGTGTGGCTACCGTCACTCGCCTCTTTTGCCAAGCGCTGGACCTCACTGAATACGTGGCCGTAGTCGAGGAGGTGTTCATGGAAGCCCGCCCGTATCAGGGTTGCTTTCTCGTCAGACGACACGAGATACGTGCGCGCCATTGGCGACCTTTCCACACGACGCTGAAGATCCTTCAATTCTGCAGCACCCTGGGGAATTCTGTCGCCCATCAAGGGCTGCATTTCTACACCCATCGATGTTGCTTCGGCGTAATTTGCTTTTTCAGTAGTGATTGAAATGATTCGGTCGTGATCGACACCCTCTATCAAATCGATATCACGAGTGAGATCCCAAACTTTCTGCAGCGTCTTTTCGTTATAGATGAGCTCCCCATCTGTCCGCTTGACCATAACAGTGATAGTCAGAGGGTTACCGAAGTTTGGATGCTCTTTGAATGTTTGAACAAACGGATCATCTGCTGGCAGCAAATCCGCAAAGATTGTGCGGATGTCCACCTTGGGCACACCGAATGCAAAGAATATTGTGATAAGAAGGAAGGCAAAAGCGACGTACGCCCGCTTTGCAATGACTTGCCTTGCTATCTTAAAGCTTAGATTGTTCATATCAATACTACTTCGTATGGTTATTTTTTTACCTCGACCCCGGCCTGGCGGACCATAGAAGTCTTGAGGTAACGAAATCTTCAACTTTCATTATCAGTATTGCGCCAACGTCCAGCCTATCTCACAGTGCAAAGAGAGTGACGTAATGTGCACCTGACCGACTAATCACTGACAGAAACAATGGACTTCCCGACATTCTTGCCCTCGAACAGCTCTCGGAGAGCAGATGGCGCATTCTCCAGCCCTTTAGTGATGTGCTCTACAGGCTTGACAGCGCCAAGCCGAATCCAAGAAGACATTTCCTGAAGAAATTCTCTATGTATATCCGTGTTCAGATAATCAAGAACGAGCGAGCCCTGAATGCGTAAACGCTTCAACAGAACCTCGTTTAGCAACGTCATATTATTGTCATTTCTCGCCGGACCTGACGTCGATGTATACAAAGCCATCAAACCGCAAATAGCGACACGGCCGTTCTTGTTCATTAGCGGAAAAGCGGCATCGAAACTTCGCCCGCCTGTCGAAACCACCATTGCATCAATCCCATCTGGAATCGCAGTTTCAAGCCTCTGCGAAAGATCACGACTGGAGTGCTCGATACAATAGTCATATCCCATCGAAGTAGTCGCCAGTTGGCATTTCTCCTCCGTACTCGCAGTACCTACAACTACACCACCCTTCAGTTTTGCTATCTGGCCAATTATTTGCCCGAGGGCGCCTGTAGCTGCACTGCAGAACACCACATCTCCGGGCTGCACATTGAGTACGTTTCTGTTGGCTAAGTAGGCCCCAAACCCGGCGGCCCCTAGCGCACCTAGCATATGCGACGGCGAACTCACTCCCGAAGGGATCTTGCTTACGTCCGAGCCGTCACTGATGTGGTAATCCTTCCACCCCCACAAACCGTGGACATAATCTTCTTCTGAAAAACCCGCCAGGTTCGAAGCGACGACTCTTCCAACAGCAGCTCCATACATAACCTCACCGATCTCAATCGGCTTCGCCTGGTCAGATACTTTTTTCACCCTGGAGAATAGATACGGGTCCATGCCAAGCCATACGGTCTGAATCAAGATCTCGCCCTTCCCAGGCGCATTGATATCTGCCTCTTCAACGCGAAAGCACTTTTCAGTCGGCACCTGGAAGCGCGGCCGCTCCTTCAGCACTACCCTCTGACTCTTCATCCTGACTATCTCCCTGTTATTTTTTTCAGAATGCATGCATACACGCGGATTGTTCTCCACGATTCGTGCAAATAGGGTGTCAATCAGTGCGGGTAGAAAAGTGCGAACACGGCGCCTATGGTGTTGTCAGGCTGCTCCTTGGCCGGCACAAATGGGATGATAGAAAAGGATTGAATAGGGACTGGGGGCAATGCCATTACGGAACGCAGGAGGCCAAAAGGAAGGCGTGACACGCCTCCCGTTAATCGTAGTACTTTGACGCTTATTTTGAAGAATCTTCTCGAAATTCCCTCGGCGTTTTTCCGTAGCGTGTCTTAAACAAGCGCGTGAACGTAGCGTACTCACCAAATCCCGAGTCAAAGGCGATGTCAGTTATCTTTCTATTTTTTTCGCGACTATCCAGCAATGCTCTCACCGCGGTTTCCAACCGCAGTTCACGAATTAATTTGACTGGTGTCGTGTCGATTTCCTCGAACAACATATAAAGCGACCTGCGAGACATGCACATGGCTGACGCCAGATCGTCAGGCCCAAAACTGCTGTCGCTTAAATTCCGGATTATATGATCTCGAGCTTTGTTGAGGCGGGGGTCGTTGTAAGCCTGTAGACCGGTCTGCTCAGCCGACCGGTACAATAGTTTAGTCACCATCAACTGGATCGCGTCCAATACCGCGCCAATGTCCTCTTCGCCTTCATCTCGATCGGCAGCAGTAAGCGCCATCAATGTTCCCAATACCGACCGCATCGATGCGCCCTTGTATAAGGTCGTCGCACAGATCGACTCTGAAATATGCTCCCAGCCAGCACAATAATCATGAGGCAACATTAGTACAGCAAATTTAGACTGGTCAGACATCTGAATTCTATATGGTCTCGCACTATCGCATACCGTCGCCTGACCAGGCGAGAGACTGCAGCTACGGTCATCTTGCTCTACCATCAGACCACCACTAAGCTGCCACATGATCTTTATCGATCCGCTGTCGGTCATTTCGGCGAGGTGACGCGTCCGTTTCACCTCACCAGCCGAGGTGCGAATCATACTCAGACCAGAGCAACCCACCTGCTGAGAGTAGATTTCTGCATCAAACTGACCAGATGCTCTATTTCTAAATTCAAGCCAGGGAAAGTTATCTCGAACGAAGTCTTTCCATTCTTTGAACGACTCGACCTGACGGGTAGATGCCGGCAACCAGCCCAACGTTGAAAGCGCCGTTTCACCGGCCATTTGCCCCTGTATGACACTCATAACACACCATTTTAATAGTTATTTTGGATATTCTTCGGTCACTTTTACTTAGAATAGACATATCGGGGGAGCAAAGCTCCCGCGATATCGTAACAATATTTCAGCTCTCTCTTGCCTGCTTCAAGGCCGCAAGACCGATAACGGCCAGCGCCCAAAGCGCCAGCACACCAAATAAGTAGGCTGGCGCTAGCCCCAAGAAGCTGAACAAACCACCTTCGCCAAGAGAACTGTCGCCAAAGCTTAGCGCTCGGTTATCACTCAGGTTTCCAAAGAAATAGAACGCGACATTTCCCCAACCATCCAGAAGCACGATCCAACCCAGCAACTTCGCTTTCTTGGCGGTAAAATCCAGATGAGGCATCACCAACGCGACGGCTATAACCATCATGCCATTTAGTACTGGCCCGGAATGAGCCCGCTTCCATCCTTCGGGCGTCCCCGGCATATCGAAATGAATGATATAACCAGGAATGATTTCGAACCCTCCCAGTAAGCTCATCCAATAAAACACGCCAAACAACAATGCCGAGAAGATCATGAGAACTCCATGTCCCAGCATTTTTTTCTGAAATGAATCTGGCATTACTTGCCTCCCCACTATTTTTTAAATTTATGCTTGTGCTGCGAGGGCATTTCGCAAAATCATGTAACCAGCTGTACTCCCTTCAAACATGCCTCACACTTCTGGAAGCACACTTGCGCATAGCACTGACATTTTGTGCAATAATAAGACTATATAATACATATCAATTTTTCCTTGTAAATACTTTTTTTTGTATCACTTACCTTCGGCACCTCCCTATCCTTTTCTCGATTAAGCAGACCGTTACCGATCTACCCATACTCAACGTACTGATAAAAAAGCCGCAAGAAATGCTACTGGGGGAAGCACAACTCGCGGCAAGAAGCCCTTAATCGGTAACGACGGTAATAACCTTTTCTTCAGTGTAAGCCATTACTCCAGATAAGCCGCACTCACGACCACTGCCACTCTGCTTAACGCCGCCCCACGGCAGCCTCGCATCAATGGGAGCCCAACAGTTAACCCCTACTGCTCCAGCCTTAATTTTCTTAGCCATTCGATGAGCACGCTTTACATCAGAGGTCCAAACGGTAGCGCCTAACCCGTATACCGTCCCATTGGCAATTTCTACAGCATCCTGTTCGTCATCAAAGGGAATGACGGTAGCCACTGGGCCGAAAATTTCTTGTTGCGCGATAGCCATGTCATTGGTGGCCGCAGCAAAAACTGTTGGACGAACAAACCAACCCTTCTCGTACGGACACTCACCACCCGCCAGCAGTGACGCCCCTGCCGCGACGCCCTCGCGGATATAGTAGTTAACTCTATCCAGCTGTGCTTTTTTGCACACAGGCCCCATTTGGACGCCTTCCTCCTGGGGGTTACCAACGACAATATTGCTGGCCACGTCAGCAAGCTTCTGCGCAAACTCATCGGCGATATCTCGCTGCACTAGTATTCTAGACCCTGCTGCACATATTTGCCCCTGATTAAAAAAGATCCCCATCGCGCATCCAGCCAGCGCCTCATCCTGATCTGCATCAGAAAATACAACTTGCGGGCTTTTTCCGCCAAGCTCTAAAGATACTCGCTTGAAGTCTTTTGCGGCTTCAGTCTGAATATGTTGACCCACAGCCGGACTACCTGTAAACGTGATCTTGTCTACACTAGGGTGACGCACGAGGGCATTGCCAATGACTGAGCCAGACCCCGTGACGACATTGACCACGCCATCGGGAATTCCGGCTTCCTTAGCAAGCTTAGCCAAATGTAACGCCGACATCGGGGTTTCTTCTGAAGGCTTGATCACCACAGTACACCCGGCAGCCAATAAAGGAGCGACTTTCCAGCATGTGATCATGAAAGGTGTATTCCAGGGCGTAATCGCGGCCACCACGCCCACTGGCTCATTTACCGTATAAGACAATGTAGCCCGACCAAGATAACCCGGAGTGGGAATTGTCCGCCCCTCGATCTTGTCAGCCCAACCTGCCGAGGTCCGGATGGTTTGGATAGCATTGGGCAGATCCAGGATTCGCGGCTCCATGGGAACCCGACCAATACAAACGGCATCCATATCTGCGATCAAGTCAGCATCGCGCTCCACGAGGTCTGCCAGCTTGTTTATCAGGCATCCGCGCTGATAGCCGCTAAGACTGGACCAAACCCCATTATCGAACTCAGATCTCGCCGCAGACACCGCGGCATCAACCTCGGCAACACCTCCAAATGAGTAGCTTGCCAACACGGTTTCATCGACGGGGTTTATCAACTCCCCCCGTGCACCATCTGAGGACTCGACCTCTATCCCATTGATAAAATGGAACATTTCTGTAGGCAACAGGCCAGCTTCTGACTGTAATTTCGTCACTATGTAATCTCCGCTTTTTATTCGCGATATCTCGTCTTTTCAGCATTTCACCCGAATTTGAGTGACACAACGTACCGACATGTGCAGAGACAGTGACATTTTGTGCAATTGCCTGCCCGACCTTACAGGCTAACAACCTCGCTAAACTGCATGCTTGGCATAATATTCGTGTAATTCTTTATATCCCGAATAATTGCCTTCTGTGCCACAGAAAACCTTTCGTTAAAATCATCGACACTGGTAACGTATAATTGGACCGCAGCGACAACTTCAGCCTGCTGTTCCGACTTCGCTCCGAACATGCCTTTATCAATCTCGCAACGCACACAGACATCCCCAAGAACCTCTTTCACCATCGGAATATGCGTTGACAAGTAGTAGTCATGATCAAAGCAACCATCGTCAGATCTGAAGTAGCTGATACTTACCTTTATCATTTTATCTCTCTGTCTTATTAAGGAATTGTGTGTTTTCCAGGATAATCGCAATACCATGTCCACTGTTTGAAGACGCAGCGCACAAAGCGTATCGAAGATTTTTTGATTGCATACTGTTTATCGCAGTGACGACCAGCCTAGCGGATGAGGCTCCCGTTGCCTCACCAATGGCTAGGTCGCCCCCGCTACCATTTAGCTTCGCCAGTCCCAATGGAACGCCCAGGTCCTTCATTACGCTTATCGCCTCCACCGCACAAACCTCTCCAACCTCGATCACATCAAGGTCCTTGGGCCTGAGACCGGTTTCGGCAAATACTTTTCTGATAGCCGGGATACAATAAGGCGAATCAGCCGCCAGTGGGCTTTCTACTACGGCGTGGGCCAGAACCCTCGCTCGCGCTCGCAAACCCAATTCTTCCACACCGGACATAGACGCCACCAGCAGGCAACACGAGCCATCAACCGTCGGCGCGAACCCCTCATGCAATGACGGATGGATATCAACCAAACTGTCGACAAACTTGCGGCCATGCTCACGCAGTCGCAAGCCATCAAGCTCATCTTCACTAAAATAGCCTCCACCCAGCTTCTGATCATTGCTAATCAGCATACACTCACGATCAAAGAATCCCCGTTGACGCGCAGCCATCGTCCGTCCGTAAGCGGCTACGATATACGAGTTAATATTTTCATTTGATATGGCGTAGTTTTTCGCCAACATTGATCTGCGCGCAGCCTTCTCAGACAGCCTCGTGAACTTGAATTCCCCTTCTGAGCCGCTGTAATCGGCATTAGTGGCAGGCCCGCTCGCCTTAGAACTGGAGCTCACACCGATAACCACTGAAAGATTTGACGCGCCAGTACCTATGTCGCCGGCTGCCCGTTCGATGGCAGCCATACCCGTACAGTGCAACCAACCTAACGGCGTTACGCTTACATTGCGCTCGATTGAGGTCTTGTCAACGCAAACGTCGACAAACTTCTTTGCGCCCTCTAACGTGCATAAATTTTTATTATTGGAGCCCACATACAGACGATCCACTCGACGCCAGTCAAGCTTTGGATTCCTTTTGACCATATCCGCCAACGGCAATGATGCAAGCTGAGCAGTCGAGTATCGCTCAAGGTAGCTATTTCGGATGGCAAAAGGTGTACGCACGGCTCCACATATGAATGCAGAGCTCATATCATTATTACTACCGATAGTCCTTGACGCGTTTTGCCTTCCCTTCTGAGCGCGCTAAGCCTTCACCCTCGACCAGCTTCACCTTGATAGATATCCCCACATAGGTCTTAACCAGATGCTTGAGCCGACTGACGATCTCTTCTCTAGCTTGCGCTCCCAGCTCCTGATACTCCGGATTAAGCTCAACCGAGACCGTTACAACATCTAGATTTCCGTCTTTAGAAACTTCGATGAAGTAAATCGGCGCCAACTCCGAGACCTTTAGCAGCAACTCTTCTATCTGAGTGGGAAACACATTGACGCCACGTATGATAAGCATGTCATCCGAGCGACCAGTAATCTTGCCGATGCGTCTCATGCCCCGAGAAGTAGGCGGCAGCAACTTGGTCAAATCGCGAGTTCGATAGCGTATAACGGGAAAGGCCTCCTTCGTCAGGGATGTGAACACCAACTCCCCTTCTTCCCCATCTGGCAAGACCTCTCCCGTCACAGGGTCAATGATTTCAGGAAGAAAATGATCTTCCCAGATCACCGGCCCGTCCTTACTTTCGACGCATTCGCTTGCAACGCCCGGCCCCATGACTTCAGAAAGACCATAGATATCTACAGCGTCGATACCCGCTCGCTCTTCAATTTCTTCCCGCATCGCATTTGTCCATGGCTCTGCGCCAAAGATGCCGATCTCCAAGCTCGTTGACCTAGGGTCGATACCCTGCCGCTCAAACTCTTCTATCAGGTTCAGCATATAAGAAGGGGTAACCATGATGATGCGGGGCTTAAAGTCCTGAATCAGCTGCACCTGCTTTTCAGTCTGCCCACCAGACATTGGAACCACTGTGCACCCGAGACGCTCTGCGCCATAGTGAGCGCCCATCCCGCCAGTAAACAGACCGTAACCATAGGCATTATGGAGAATATCTCCCGGACGCCCACCCGCCGCTCTGATACTTCTGGCAACCAAATTCGCCCAGTTATCAATATCCGCATGGGTATAACCGACAACTGTGGGCTTACCCGTCGTCCCGCTAGACGCATGGATTCTGACCACCTTTTCTCGCGGAACAGCGAACAGGCCAAATGGATAATTGTCTCGTAGATCCTGCTTCCCCAAAAATGGGAATTTATTCAGATCTGACAAAGAGTTAAGATCATTAGGAGTGACGCCGGCTTCGTCAAACTTCTTCTTGTAGAACGGTACGTTCTTATAGGCATTTTCTAATGTATTTTTAAGTCGTTCTAGCTGAAGAGCCGAAATTTCTTCTCTACTAGCCATCTCGATCGGTTCCAACTCGGGCTTGGAACTATTGGATAGGGTAGGCATTTTTATTCCTCCATTTTCGAGGAACTTTGCCCGATTCCCGATGCATAAGCGTCACATAATGTGCAGCGCTGGAGGCATTGTGTGCAAAAGCATGACACAAAAAATGAATGACATCCTGTCATTCATCCTTCAGCACGAATAGATCTGCGTAGCCAATAAATCTAGAACTTCCCATTGTCATTTTGCCACTGCTCTTTGGGCTGTAGTGGCATAGTGAATTTGGCCACCTAATTAGAGGTGATAGCATCACCTCATTCGATTACAGGTGACCCAATGACCAGACCATCACGCCCGACCTTCAGCCCCGAGTTTCGGCTCGAATCCGCACAGCTCGTCGTTGACCAGGACTATTCAGTGAAAGACGCCGCCGAAGCCATGAACGTGGGCAAGTCCACGATGGACAAATGGGTTCGCCAACTCAAGCAAGAACGTTCTGGTGGCAGCTACGATGCCTCTCCTATGACCTCAGAACAGCGTCGTATTCGGGAGCTCGAGCGGCAAGTTAAGCGCCTTGAAACAGAGAAAGACATTTTAAAAAAGGGTATGGCTCTCTTGATGTCAGACGAGCTGAAAAATATTCGATAATTCAGCGGCTTCAAGAGAGCTATCCCGTAAAGCTGCTGTGCCAGACATTCGATATTCAGCGTAGCAGTTACAAATACTGGCGTAGTCGCCCAGAAGGCGATAGCCCCTACCGTCGCAAGCTGAAGTTGATGGTACGTGCCGCACACCAGTTGAGTGGTGGCTCCGCAGGTGCCAGAACGGTTGCCTCTATCGTCAACCAGCGAGGCGAAAAGCTAACGCGATATGTGGCGGGTGGTTTGATGAAAGAGTTGGGGCTGGTGAGTAATCAGCTGCCCAAACACGCTTATAAACGGGCTGAGAAGCTGCATGTGGCCATTCCCAACACACTGGATCGGCAGTTCGCTGTGGGTAAACCCAACCAGGTTTGGTGTGGTGATATTACCTACATCTGGACAGGCCAACGATGGGCTTATCTGGCGGTAGTGCTGGATCTATACGCTCGGAAACCGGTTGGCTGGGCGTTGTCGCTAAAGGCTGACAGCGAGCTAACCAGTAAGGCGTTACTGATGGCTTACGAATCGAGAGGAAGGCCTAATGGCTTGTTGTTCCATTCAGATCAAGGCGTTCAATACACCAGCCTGCGCTTCCGGCAACACTTGTGGCGCTACCAGATAAAGCAGAGCATGAGTCGACGGGGTAACTGCTGGGATAATGCACCAATGGAACGGTTCTTCCGCAGCCTGAAAACCGAGTGGGTACCGGAAACGGGATACCGCTCTTTTGCTGAAGCGAAGCAGTCGATCACGGATTATGTGATTGGCTACTACAGCGGAATCAGGCCGCATCGACACAACGATGACCTGCCGCCAAATGTGGCAGAAAGTATGTACTGGAAAACTTATAAACCCGTGGCCAGTTTTACTTGACCACTACATCCTAAACATGTCATAAAATGCCACGGGAGCTCCGTTAAACCTTCCCTCCGTAACTACAAGAACAAAATCACCTTTACCAAGGACAAAATGGATATTTTCGTAACAGACCTCCACCCCCGAAGACATCCAATCAGCAAAGGCCTCACGAAGCCCATCCAAACCATCTCTTACCAGCGGGTGATGCTGAAGGTACTCTGGCCCGACATATTCCTCAGCAACTGACAGATTCCCGCTCATTAGTACATTTTCTACAAATGTTCTTGCCACTTTTTTGCTATCAGCCAGGGACACACCCGCATCGCCAATATCTTCCTGACCATCAAGCAACGTTCTACCGCTCGGATTCGGCTCCAACATCGGCTGAGCAGCATCCCAATGCTCGACAATGCGCTCTCCATCAAACTTAAAAATATCGAAGACAGCCAGAGTCTGATCCGCCACTAACTCGCTATGGGCGACTACGTACTCCCCATCCTCGAATACACGCTTGGTGCTGACTTTGGGCATACCGTCAGGCGTCGAAAAAACAAAATCCAAAAAGCCCTGTCTTCCATCAGCTACATGTAGGTTATGTTGCCTGTACTGGCTCTGACTGATAGCCGAAAAACCCTCAACATCCTTGCTCTCAATGGACTTCAGCAAGTTAACGATCAACGTTTCCCGATGAGTTCTCATATCACCCACTCCTCTATTCCGATAGGTAGTTCACGACACAATATATGTATCTTTAAATGTTACATTTATAGGTAAATTTTTTTCCCTTTAACCTCCCTACTTTGAAATTGAAACCGCCAAACTCGCTATAGAGTGTTGCTTCATCACCGAACGGTAGGCCTCAAAGCCATCCGAAAAAATGGCGTCCAACACGCTCGCAATACTCTTACCGACAGGGCAAGCCGGGTTAGGATGGCTGTGCATTTTTGTCATTTCATTAGAAGTGACAACGGCGTCAAGCACATCAGCCAGACTTATTTCACTCGCCGGACGCGCCAGTCTCGCCCCACCGGCTTTTCCCCTGTCAACGGAAACCAGTGACGCTTTCGACAACATCACCAACAGCTTGCGAATGACCACCGGGTTAGTGCCAACACTGGCGGCGAGCACTGACGATGTGACGGGCTCTCCATCGCTGACACATAACACCGACAGAACATGCACAGCCACAGAAAATCGTGTGTTGTTCAAGTGAGCACCTCAATCATCCAATAAGTAACAAATATAGTTACATTTATAGAGATGTCAACCACCAAAATCAATTCCGACTCAAAATTCTTGTTACATTAATTTGTCGTAACTTTCTTAATGTGTTACATATATGGGCGCGCCAGCTTTGATGCGCGATTGATTCGATAAACGCGCCCCGCAAAAGGCTGCTTTATATGCAAAATTTGTAATGAACATAGGGAGAAGTTATGACTATAAAAAAAATTAAGGCTTACGGCCTTGGCCTTACTTTGCTTCTAAGTGCGAATATTGGCCACACCCAAATATCCGCTTTGATCACAACCCTGAACGACGTCACTGCAGTGATTCCTGCAGCTCCCGGACTGGATGCAATCCTTCAGCAAGGAGCAGCATTGAATAGCCAACTGCTTGGATCATTAATTCCTCTATCCAACGACTTACCATTAGTCGGTCCGCTCGTTGGCGAACTCGTACCCATTGGCACACAAATCGTGCTACCGCTGCTCCTCAACCCACCGGCGGACCTTCTGGCAATAGACCAGATTGTCACAACAGCGCCTTCGTCGTTACTCGATGTAAGCTTTTTGCTTCCCGGCCAGGAGCTGAGCTTAATTGGACTACCAATGGATTTACTGCCTAATCAGTAAAGTAACTCACATAGCTGAAACATTAACCGAATGGAGAAGTGCCTGTTTGTCACTTCTCCATCACCTCAAGCTGGGAGACTGAAATGGGACTAAGTGGAATTAGTATTTGGCAGCTTCTTATCATACTGACTATTGTAGCCATGCTATTTGGTACAAAAAGACTGAGAAACATTGGCTCTGATCTTGGTGGCGCAATAGCGGGCTTCAAAAACAGCCTAAGCAACAAAAACGATGAAACACAAACTCTATCACCGCATGACAAAGAATAATCCACGCGCACCAAACCCTTGCCCAAATACCGAAATATATCCAACCGCGCATAGATAAAATTCCATGGCGAAACAACAAATATTCGCAATCCTGACATTACCTTCGCAAAACTGATAGCCCCCTTTCCTTCTCATTAATATCATTTACCAGTAACGGCTTAACGGCCGACTCGAAACCCAAGTTACCAATAAAAAGGTGGTATAAATGAGTGAAGTAATGAATCGCCAAAAAACACGAAATTTGGCTACCCGAGACAAAAAACGATACTTTTGGTGGCTTCCGCTTTTTATTGCGATCTCCCCCATTGTTGGAATCGAATTTTATAAAACCACCGGAAACGCCATCTATGCCTGGTTTACACCGATTCTATGGTATTTATTTGTCCCTCTAGGTGACTTTTTGTTTGGTAGAGACGACAAAAACTATAGTGCACAGCGTGCCGACGAGCTAGAGAATGACAACTACTACAAATGGTTGGTTTTCCTGTCGGTCCCCCTGTTTTTTGTAACTTGGATGTATGGTGCTTGGTGGGTGTCAACCCAAGCTGTCTCCGTATCCGACTACCTTGGTATGACGATCGGTGTTGCCTTGACCAATGGACTGGCACTGGTAGTTGGACATGAGTTGGGACACAAGAACAATCGCCTGGAAAAGAACCTAGCCAAATGGGTTCTGGCAGTACCCGCTTACGGGCATTTCTCTGCTGAACACAATCGCGGCCACCACAAAGATGTCGCTACCCCTGATGATCCCGCATCTGCAAGGATGGGAGAGTCATTGTACCGCTTTGTTCTTCGAGAAATTCCTGGTGCTTTTGTCAGAGCCTTTCATGATGAAAAGGTACGACTCGAGCGAAAGGGTAAATCCGTAATCAGTGCCGAAAACCAGATCCTACAGTCATTCGCGATTACCTTTGTTCTCTATGGAGCTGCACTGACACTATGGGGCACTGTTGTTATTCCTTTTATGGTCATATCAACTTTGTGGGGCTGGCAGTTTCTATCCACGTCCAACTATATCGAACACTACGGTCTACTGCGCCAGAAACAAGAAGACGGTCGCTTTGAGCGCACACGCCCTGAGCACTCATGGAACGCTGATTTTCGAGTTTCCAACCTCGTAACCTATCACCTCCAGCGCCACTCAGACCACCACTCCCGACCAACCCGCCGTTACCAGGTATTGCGCAGCGACGACGCCCCCGAACTTCCCACTGGTTACGCTGGCTGTTTCACCATGGCTTACTTCACACCGATCTGGCGCAAAGTCATGGATCCAAAAGTACTCGAGGTCTATGGCGGAGACATTCTCAAAGCTAACCTCGACCCCAAACACCGCGATGCACTCATTGCGAAATATGGGAGAGCATCCTAATGGCTAGTTATCGCTGCCCCGGTTGTGGCTATACATATGACGAAGATAAAGGCGATGAATTCGAAGGCTTTCCTGCGGGTACTCAATGGCAAGTGGTTCCCGACGACTGGTCCTGCCCCGACTGCTCTGTTAGAGACAAAATAGATTTCGAAAAAGTCGAGGACCAATGAAGAATGGCCAAATACGAATGCATCGTGTGTGGGTTTATTTATGACGAAGCACTTGGTCTTCCTGAGGACGGAATCCCCCCAGGCACAAAATGGGAGGACATACCGGACGACTGGACATGCTTTGAATGCAGCTGCCCCAAAACCGACTTTGAACTACTTGAATGAAAGATCATTACAATGAAAAACAATAAACTTGGAATATCACTTTTTCCACTCCTAACCGCTGCGGCGGTTTTAACCCTGAGTGCCTGCTCGAACGGGTTCAACAAATATATTAGCAATGGCATAGACGCCACACCGCAGAAGAGCACAGCGAATACCGACTGGCCGATGCACGGGAACAACCGCTACGAACAACGCTTTTCTGAACTTACCGATATCAACGCTAAAAATATCTCTGAACTTGGGCTTGCCTGGTATATCGACCTTCCTGAAAATCGCGGCCAGGAAGCAACGCCTCTGATTATCAATGGAGTGATGTATACGACCTCAGCATGGAACCATGTTCATGCATTGAATGCCAAAACCGGTGAAATACTCTGGCAGTACGACCCGAAGGTTCCGAAAAAACAAGGAATTAAAGGCTGCTGCGATTCAGTCACCCGCGGCCTGGCCTACGACAAAGGCCGCGTTATTCAGGCTACCCTCGATGGCCGCCTGATCGCCCTGGATGCCAAATCTGGTATTCCATTATGGGAAACCCGCACCTTCAAAAACACACTCAACTACACAATCACTGGTGCTCCTCGCGTGGCCAGGGGAAAAGTTTATATCGGTAATGGCGGAGCAGAATACGGGGTTCGAGGCTATATCTCAGCCTATGATATAAATAGCGGTAAACTTGTGTGGCGCTTTTATACCGTCCCCAGCTCCAAAAACTTAGATTCTGGCGTTGAGCCAGAGGCGTTGATGGCCAAAACCTGGTCGGCACAGGGCAGCGATCTGGAGAAAGGTGGTACAGTCTGGGACAGCATCGTTTACGACCCTGACACCAACAGTATTATCTTCGGTGTCGGCAATGGGTCTCCCTGGAATCCGAATATTCGCTCACCTGGCGGCGGCGATAATCTATTCCTTTCCTCTATCGTGTCGGTGAACGCCGACACCGGCAACTACAATTGGCACTATCAGACTACACCAGGGGAAGCTTGGGACTACACCGCAACGCAACCGATCGTCCTTGCTGATATGGAATTCGATGGCACGATGCGTAAAGTCGCCATCCAGGCTCCAAAGAACGGCTTTCTTTACATCCTCGACCGCATTAACGGCAAGTTGCTATCAGCTAAACCCTTTGTAGACGTCACCTGGGCCTCGCATGTCGATATGACAACCGGCCGACCGGTAGTAAATCCGGAAGCCGAATATTGGAAGACTGGGAAGCCGGCTCTGGTCATGCCGTCATGGATGGGAGGACACAATTGGCACCCGATGGCCTTTAACCCCAACAACAATGTCATCTATATCCCCACCCAAACATCAGCATTTCCCTACCTTGCTGAAGATGAACAAACACCGTCAAAACTGGCAGTAAACCTCGGTGTCGACACAAAGGCTGCGAACCTGCCCGATGACCCAAAAGTTATCCAGGCAGTTAAAGATGCAACCAGCGGGGCACTACTCGCAAGAGACCTAAGAACTGGAAAGGATTTATGGAAGGTCGGATATCCCGGCGTCTGGAACGGCGGTGTGCTAGCCACTGCGGGTGAAATCATTTTTCAGGGATCGGCGACTGGTTACGTAAACGCCTACCGCGCCGACAATGGTGAAAGGTTGTGGCGTTTCAATGCGCAAACCGGCGTCGTGGCACCACCGGTGACATACAAAATTGATGGCGAACAATATATTGCGGTCAATGCTGGCTGGGGTGGTATTATGCCATTGATGACTGGTGAGCTGACAAAGGATGCCGCTCAGCAATATCCACGTAACATCAGTCGACTACTTGTCTTCAAACTCGGTGCTAGTGCAAAGTTACCTGTCGATGATCGCGTGGCCCTACAGATGGCTCCAGTCACAACACAGATCGACAAAGATGCCGCACACAAGGGTTTTGAGACATACGACCGCTACTGCGTCGTCTGCCACGGAGGTGGTGGTGTAGGTGGTGGAGTTGTGCCGGACCTTCGCTTTTCAGGCATTACCCAATCGGAAGAAGCCTGGGCTTCGGTAGTTCTAGGCGGCATACTCGAAAGCCGCGGCATGGTGTCATTCAAATCTGAACTGGATGCCGGGGATGCGGAAAATATTCGCCAGTTTATTCTTGATCGAATTCGCTATGCACACGAGGTTGGCGATACCAGCCGGCCGTATCGTTAATCCAATAGTGAACGTTGTCCCTCGTCAGTAAATAATAACAGCGTTTCCCGAGGTTCCAGATGAGTTTTTACGATAATAAAATCCTTCCTCATATTCTAGATACCCTCTGTAGCCACGGGGCAGTGATGAGCCAACGTGAACGTGTTGTACCACGTGCACGCGGAGTGGTTCTCGAAGTCGGTATGGGTAGTGGCATCAATTTGCCGCTTTACAACCCTGATATCGTTGATTTCGTCTGGGGACTTGAACCAGCAGAGGGAATGCGCAAAAAAGCCCTGCCCAACTTGGCCAAGTCACCAGTCGAAGTAAAATGGCTGGATCTGCCAGGGGAGAAAATTCCACTCGACGACGAGAGCGTCGATACAGTATTGCTGACCTATACCCTTTGCACTATATCCGACTGGCAAAGCGCCCTTGAACAAATGCATCGTGTGCTTAAACACGAAGGGAAACTGCTGTTTTGTGAACATGGCCATTCGTGTCATGAACCGGTCTCAAAATGGCAACACAGGATTACACCAATGTGGAAGAAACTAGCCGGCGGCTGTCATCTGAACCGATCGATCAGCGAAATGATTTCGTCAAGTGGATTCACCATTACCGAGCTCGATAACTGCTATATGGAGAGCTTTCCGAAAATCACCGGTTATATGTATATCGGTGAAGCAGAAAAACAGATCGATTGATACATACGCCCGCCGTTTCTAGACAATAACTTGCGGCGGGGTGTAGTATCAGGATTCTGGTAGCGACGTATGCAAGTCGACTATGATGAATAATAATATTGACGAGGTTTTACAATCGGTCTTCGAAAACAGCTCCGATCCTGACGATGCTTGTGAGCGAGTCAGCGCGTTGTACCAGCCCCATGATCTGAAGCTATGCCACCCCAGAGACCAACTACGCGCACAGATGAAACACCGCGACGTTCGCGACACTTCCCTGAGCCGCCTACTCTACAATGCTGAAATCCAAATAGACTCCGAGCCGTTTAAAGATTTTTATCTGGTCATGCTGCCAAGTAGTGGCCATTTCAATGTAAAACAAAACTTCATCGAAGGAGTTGCCTCCCCAAGCAAACCGATCATCCTCGATGCCGACAAACACATCGATATGCGTTGGTCTGAGGACTGTAGTAACCTGATATACAAAGTTAACCGACGACTGCTCGATGAAACACTTTATCAGAGTTATGGCATAGAAGCTAAAAACGCGGTTGAATTCAACTCATCAACAACCGGACTCGCCTCACTGTCTGAATTTTCGGAAGCACTGGGAAATTTTCTGATTAACAACCCCTACGCAAATGACATGGCGAAAAATCCCGAACTGTTCGAAAAAATTGAACAAGTGCTTGCGTTATCTCTACTCTCACAAGGAAACAGTTATAGCGAAGCAATCCTCAACGCTAAGTACGGGGTTAGACCTCGGGTGGTCATCAGGGCCAAAGAATTTATTGAAGAAAATTACACCCGCAAGCTGACAGTGTTGGATATCGCTAACGCAGTTGGTGTAAGTGCAAGAAGTCTACAGAAAGGCTTCGAACAGTACGAGCACACCACCCCTATGCTGTACCTACGTAAATGGCGTTTGCGTCGGGCGCGGGAACTGCTGGTTTTTTCTAGAAACCAGAATATTCGGGTCAAAGTTTCAGATATCGCCATGAGTTGCGGCTTTTTTCATTTCGGCAATTTCAGCAAACTCTACTGTGAATCATTTGGGGAAACTCCGTCCAAAACCCTGTCTGGAAGGCTTTGAGCCTACCCTTTATAGAAGACTTTCAGGACAGCAACGCCGTCCCAAGCTGATAAGACTTACCTCGCATCACTGCGATAATCAGTCCCTCTTGATTTTCCACGCAGACATCATAGACCCCGGTTCGACGGCCACGGGAGACTTCACAGCAACTTGCCCTCAAGGTATCGCCAAGCTTACCGGGTTTAACATATTCGATACTACATCCCTGCGCTACAGTCACTTTATTGTATGTGTTGCATGCAAAGGCAAATGCGGTATCCGCAAGCGAAAAAATGTATCCACCGTGACAACTGCCATGTCCCTGGATCATGTAATCCTGCACTGACATCGTGATTGTAGCGGTGCCGGGCGACACCGATTCGACATTCATCTGCAGGTGGCGGCTGGCGTCATCTCTTTGCATCAAGACCTCCGCACAGCGCTCCGCGAGCTCCTGAGCAGTGAGGCTTTCTACTGCCATGAATAGTTCTCCCACCTAGCCGCTATTTTGGTGATCGACTTACTTCTCATCAAAGTTGACGACGACCTTCTCGGAAATCGGGTGCGCCTGACAAGTCAGTATATAGCCACGTTTAAGATCACTTTCTTCGAGGCCATGAGTAATATCCTGATCCACCTCGCCTTCAACCAACAGAGCCTTGCAGGTAGAGCAAACGCCGCCTTTACAGCTATACGGTAGATCCATACCGTGACTCATGCCGGCATCTAGGATATTTTCGCCATCGGCGGCGAGATCGAAGGAACTTCCACGACCATCAAAAATAACCGTGACCTCGCTGGTCTTTCCAGCGTAAGCGTTAGCGCGAGCATGGTGTTTCTCAATTACGGCACTGGCATCGTCGGCAGAGGCCCCAAATAGCTCATAGCGTATACTGTTCTCTTCAATACCCAGTCCACGCAGGCCCCTTGATACCTCAGAGATCATCGACTCAGGGCCACAAATGTAATACTCATCATAGGATTTCAAGTCGATTAACTGTGTACCGAGAGCGCGCCCTTTGGCGTTATCGATACGTCCGTTGAGAAGATCGACGCCCTGGTCTTCACGGCTGAGAATATTGATCCACTGAAAACGCGTCAGATACTGGTTTTTAAGAAAGCTGAGTGCGTCGCGAAACATGATCGACGTCGTGCGCTTGTTGCCGTAGATCAGTGTTAACCGGCTATTGCTCTCAACATCTAGGATCGACTTGATATTGGATAGAATCGGAGTAATACCACTACCGGACGCAATAAACAGATAGTTCTTCCTATTCCCCTGACTGATATCAGCGCAGAAGTTGCCCTGTGGCGGCATAACCTCAATCTGTGCTCCTGCGACTAGAGCGTCATTCGCAAAATTAGAGAACTTACCACCCTCGACACGTTTTACCGCGATCGTCATGGCAGCATCGTTGATACCAGAGCAGATCGAATAGGAACGTTGTACCGACTCACCGTCGATATTGGCCCGCAGGGTGAGGTACTGGCCCGGCCGATATTTGTACAGTTCAGCTTGTTGCGCTTCGACATTAAAGCCAATCACAACGGCCGAATCCGTTTCTTTCTGCACACTGGAAATGGTCAGCGGCTGGAATCCTCTCGTACTCATTATCCCGATTCTCTCTTATCTTAATCGTTACAGATTCTTAAAATAGTCAAACGGCTCACTACAGCTTCGGCACTGATAGAGTGCCTTACACGCGGTGGAGCCAAAGTGGCTTACCAGTTTGATATCGAAGGAACCACAGTGCGGACAAGCAATACCTTCATCATCTTTTTGCGACGGCGCTATACCGTAATCCGCCAGCTTTCGCTTTGCCTCAACAGACATCCAGCTGGTCGACCAGGCCGGGTGAAGTTGACGCAAGACCTCAACCCGTTCATAGCCTGCATTTTTCAGGCAGAGCTCAATATCCTCCGCCATAGCGTTAATGGCAGGGCATCCGGAATACGTCGGCGTGATGGATACGGTTACCGCTCCGTCTGTTACCAGCACATCCTGAAGCACGCCCAGCTCCCAGATACTGATTACCGGCACCTCGGGATCCTTGACACTGTCGAGCAGGTTCCATATCTCCGGCACTACTGAAGAATGTCGACGCTCACGGCGCTCAAACTCTTCCTGCGGCAGAATCGGGATAAGGTTGTTTTCACTCACAAACCGGATCCTCGTCAGTTACCAGGTACAACCCGGGTACGCACGCTGAACAAACTGCATTTCCGACAAGAGGTGTCCCAAGTGCTCCGTGTGAAAACCTGTACGCCCGCCTTTTACGCGCCAGGCCACATCCGGTAAGGTCACGCCGGCCTCGGCAAAGGTGGCATCACAGGCTGAACGCCAACCCTGTTCAAGACTCGCTCTGTCTACAGCAACACCCTTCTCAGCCAGCTCCTTTTCCAGCGCGTCCATTTCAAACAGTTCGGGCGTGTAGCCAATCAACTGTTCCAGCGCAGTTTGCAGCCGCGCCCTGCTCTCCTCAGTTCCATTCCCCAGGCGCAACATCCATTCTTTGCTACGACGCAGGTGGTAGAGAGTTTCTTTCAGTGACTTTTCGGCAATTGCCGCTAGTGTTTCATCAGCGGACTGCGTCAGTGCCGTCAGGAACAGCAGTTCGAATTCATCCAGCAAATACTGTCTTGCGGTGGTGAAGGCGAAGTCGCCTCGCGGTAATTCATAGATCAGCAGGTTGGTGTAGTCCAGACAGTCTCGGTCGTAAGCCAGTGTGTCTTCAGTAACACCTTCACCCGTCAATTCTGCCGCGTAGGTCAGGAAGTTACGTGCGCGACCGATATAGTCCAGAGCCACATTGGTCATAGCCAGATCTTCCTCGAGGAAAGGGCCGTTACTGCACCACTCGCTCAGACGATGGCCGTGAATAACGGAGTCATCGCCAAGCCGGATGGCATAAGCCGCAAGATCTTGTTGGTTATCAGTAGTCATACGCGGGCTCACATATTGTTAACTTTATCGGGAAGCTGGTAATGCGTCGCATGGCGATATGGCTTGTCATCCAGCGGGTCATAAAAGCTATCGCAGTCGCTTTCCTGAGAAGCACAAATGTCCGACGAATTAACCACCCAGATGCTGATACCTTCCCCGCGACGGGTATAGACATCACGCGCGTATTCCAAGGCCTGCTCGGCATCTTCAGCGTGCAGACTACCGACATGCTTGTGATCGAGACCGCGACGGCCGCGAACGAACACTTCATACAACTTCATATTGGATTGAGACATGGTTTCTATTCCTCAAGCAGTGCGGGCTGCAGATCTTTTACTTTCGTAGGCATCGAGCGCTTCGCGAACCCAGGCGCCCTCGTCATGGGCGCGGCGATGATGTGCAACACGGTCGCGGTTACAGTGTCCGTTTCCGGCGATGACTGAATAAAACTCCTCCCAGTCGATTTCGCCGAAATCGTAATGCCCACGCTCCTCATTCCAGCGCAGATCCGGGTCTGGCAGCGTCAAGCCAATCGCTTCTGCTTGCTCTACACTTTGATCTACAAACTTCTGACGCAACTCGTCGTTGGACTGCCGTTTAATTTTCCAAGTCATAGACTGACCAGAGTGCTGGGAATCCGAATCGTGGGGGCCGAACATCATCAGCGATGGCCACCAGAAGCGATTCACCGAATCCTGAGCCATCTTGCGCTGACGCTCGTCGCCCTCCATCAGGGTCATCAGAATGTGGTAGCCCTGACGCTGATGGAAACTTTCCTCTTTACAGATACGCACCATGCCTCGGGCGTAGGGACCATAGGAGGTCCGTTGCAGCGAAACCTGATTTACGATGGCAGCACCATCAACCAGCCAGCCAATTGCGCCCATATCTGCCCAAGATAACGACGGATAGTTAAAAATAGAGGCATACTTGGCAGCCCCGGTATGCAGTGCATCAATCAGCTCTTCCCTTGAAATACCCAAGGTTTCAGCAGCGCTATACAGATACAGGCCATGACCGGCTTCATCCTGAACCTTGGCCAGCAATACCGCTTTCCGATGCAAACTTGGCGCACGGGTAATCCAGTTACCCTCGGGCTGCATGCCAATCACTTCAGAGTGTGCGTGCTGTGAGATCTGGCGAATCAGATTTTTGCGGTATGCCTGCGGCATCCAGTCTTTAGGCTCGATTTTTTCTTCGTTATCTATGCGGCGTTGAAATTCGGCTTCCAGCGTCTTTTCATCGGCAGAACGATTCATTTCATTCGTTGATAAACTCATGGCTCATTCCTCTTAGTCAGAAACACGTTCAATAACCAGCGCAATGCCCTGGCCTACCCCGATACACATAGTGCACAGCGCATAACGCTGCTTTTTTTCAATCAATTCATACATGGCGGTAGTCACCAACCGTGCGCCGCTCATCCCGAGAGGATGGCCGAGCGCGATGGCTCCGCCATTGGGATTAATACGCGGATCGTCGTCCTTCAACCCGAGGGCCCGGATAACCGCAAGCCCCTGGGACGCAAAAGCCTCATTCAACTCGATCACGTCCATATCATTGATACTCAGGCCCACCAGCTCCAGTACCTTCTTCGAAGCTTCATAAGGGCCAAACCCCATTATCGCGGGTTCAAGACCACTGGAAGCCATACCCAAGATCTTGGCTTTTGGCTGCAGACCATGCTGCTTTACTCCATCAGTGGAGGCGATCAACAGCGCGCAAGCGCCATCGTTAACACCAGACGCATTACCAGCGGTCACACTGCCACTCTCCCGAAACGGGGTCGGCAATCCTGATAATTTCTCGTAGGTTGTCCCGGGGCGGATATGCTCATCCTTGTCAAAAACCACCGGATCACTCTTACGCTTTGGAATAGTGACTGGCGTCACTTCAATGTCGAAACGACCCGAGGTTTGCGCTGCATGGGCTTTGGCGTGGGAGCGTACTGCAAATGCGTCCTGGTCCTCTCGACTGATATTAAACGTGGCGGCCACGTTTTCTGCGGTCTCAGGCATGGAGTCTATGCCGTACTGCGCTTTAATGGACTTGTTAACAAAACGCCAACCAATGGTGGTGTCGTAGACTTCCGCTCGACGATCAAACGCCGATCCGGCTTTCGGCATAACAAATGGCGCGCGGGACATGGATTCAACCCCCCCGGCAATCGCCAGATTAATCTCACCGGCACGAATAGCGCGCGCTGCCGTTCCAACGGCATCAAGCCCCGATCCACAAAGCCGGTTTATCGTCATACCCGGCACGCTCGCAGGCAGCCCCGCCAGCAGGGCACTCATTCGCGCAACGTTGCGATTGTCCTCACCAGCCTGGTTTGCGCAGCCGTAAAATACATCGTCGACTTTTTCCCAGTCGACAGAGGGATTTCGTTCCATAAGTGCCTTCATAGGCACGGCGCCCAAATCATCGGCGCGAACCTCGGCAAGCGTACCGGCATATCGACCGATCGCCGTGCGCTGGGCATCGCAGATATAAGCGACTAGCGGCTCCATTGATTATCTCCGTTCATCTTCTTGTCTTATTGACGCGGCGCGAGCAAAACTCGCATTCTAAAAACTAGCGACCGACAAATTCAGGGGTGCGCTTATTCATAAATGCGTCGACCCCTGCCTTGTAGTCTTGTGTTTGTCCCGCTGCGCGCATCAACTCTTTTTCCAACTCGAGCTGCTCATCCAGTGTATTTGTGGCCGACGCATACAAGGCTTGCTTAGTAAAAGCAAAGCCCTTCGTCGGCTGTGCAGCAAGAGTGGTCGCCATCTCACGAGACTGCTCAACGAGTTGATCGTCATCAATAACGTCCCAAATCATGCCCCATTCTTTTGCCTGCTCTGCCGAAATTTTTGGGCCGAGCATCGCCACCGCTTTGGCGCGCGCCATACCTAGAAGACGTGGTAAATGCCAGGTACCACCGGAATCCGGGATCAAACCCAGCTTGCAGAACGACTCGATGAAGCTAGCAGATCTCGCGGCAATCACGATGTCGCAGGCCAACGCGATATTGGCACCCGCACCGGCAGCAACACCATTCACTGCACAGATCACCGGTTTTTCCATACTGGTAATCATCCTGACAACGGGGTTGTAGTACTTCTCTACCGAATCCCCTAGGTCGGGAGAAGCCTCACCCGGCGCGACCGCTCGGTCGTTCAAATCCTGTCCTGCACAAAAACCGCGGCCTTCGCCGGTTAGCAACACACAGCGTATCGATTGGTCATCGGCGCAACGCGTCAACGCATCCCTAAACTCCAAATGCATTTCCACAGTAAAACTGTTCAGTGCCTCAGGACGATTTAGCGTAATGAAGGCAGTACCGGCCTCAACCACGAATCGAATATTTTTATAGTCCATCGTCTTCCCCCCTATCTGCGGATCAATCGTCGCGACGCTCAACCAGCGTCATGATGTCGTACACAGCAACGGGTTCGTTATGTTGATTAACAACTTCGATAGCCCACTGCACAACACCGTTGGCTTTTTCGTCACCACGTTTTGCTTTTTTGATCTTCTTTTTCACTGTCAGTTTGGCTTGGATCGTGTCGCCGATTCCCACCGGCTCAATAAAGCGCAGACTCTCCAGGCCATAGTTGGCAATAACCGGCCCCTTGCCGGGATCAACGAACATGCCTGCTGCGGCGGAAAGCACAAAGTATCCGTGAGCGACGCGCTTACCAAAGAACGAGTCTTGGGCAGCAATCTCGTCGAAGTGGGCATAGAAATGATCACCGCTGATACAACCGAAGTTAACAATATCGGCTTCCGTCACCGTACGACGGTGTGTTACCAGCGTTTCGCCAATAACGAGATCTTCAAAATATTTTCGGAACGGATGTACGCCATCAGATTCCACCAAGGCGCCGCGATGGTATTCAGACGTGACCGCCATTAGTGAGCCAGGTGAACCCTGAATTGCTGTGCGCTGCATATAGTGCTTAACAGCCCGCAGGCCGCCCAGCTCTTCACCACCACCCGCGCGTCCCGGACCGCCATGGACCAACGGCATCAATGGTGAGCCATGACCTGTAGATTCTTTCGCGCAATCGCGATTCAGGATAAGCATACGGCCGTGCCATGCGGCCGCCGAGGTAACCAGCTTCTTGGTTTCGACGTTATCGTAGCTGTAAACAGAAGCGACCAGACTACCCTTGCCAAGCTTGGCAATATCAATGGCGTCGTCCAACTCGTCGTAAGGCATAACGGTAGTGACCGGACCGAAGGCTTCAACTTCGTGCACCAGTGTCTTTTCAAACGGACGGTCGCAATACAACACGGTTTTTGGATAGAACGCGCCTTTGTTCTTGTCTGCACCGATGACCTCAAAGTCATCGCTGCCGCCGTGTACTATTTCGCACTCTTGAGTCAGGCGGGCGACCTGTTCCGCCACATCACGTACCTGATCGCGACTGATCAACGCCCCCATGCGAACACCTTCGTGGGAGGCATCGCCCATCGCGATTTTATCCAGCTTTGTCGACAAACCATCAATGACTGCTTTAACCTTTTCACGCGGCACAATCACACGGCGAATAGCCGTACATTTCTGACCGGCCTTGATGGTCATTTCCTTGCTGATTTCCCGTAAGAACAAGTCGAACTCAGGGTCGTCTTCCGACACCGATTTACCCAGGATGGCGGCATTGAGAGAATCCGCTTCCATAGTAAATGGAATGGAGTTTTCAATAATGTTGGGATGCGTGCGCAGCTTTCGCCCGGTACTGGCCGAACCAGTAAACGTCACCACATCCTGCTCATTCAGGTGTTCGAGCAAATCCCCAACCGAGCCACAAATAATCTGGATTGCACCTGCAGGAAAATAGCCACCATCAACGATATCTCTGACCATCGCCTCTGAAAGATAAGCGCTGGGCGTTGCGGGCTTAACAATCACAGGAACCCCGGCAATCAAACTGGGAGCAATTTTTTCCAGCATCCCCCAAATCGGAAAATTAAACGCATTGATATGTACCGAGACGCCCGGCTTAGACGTGAGAATGTGTCTCCCCAGAAAACTACCGTTTTTAGATAGCGTTTCCGTCTCCCCCTCAACCAGCACGGTATCGTTTGGCAGCTCGCGGGTAGCAAGGCTTGCATAAGAAAAAACTGTACCCAAACCACCTTCTATATCGACCCATCCATCAGCACGGGTTGCCCCAGTCTGTGCGGAGATTTCGTAGAACTTCTCCTTGTCAGCCATCAACGCCTTAGCCATGTTCTTCAGAGCCAGCGCGCGATCATGGAAGGTCATTTCACGAAGGGCTTTGCCACCGACTTCGCGACCGAAGCGAACCACATCCGCGAAATTGATGCCTTCACTACTGACGTGACAAACGGCTTCACCAGTGACGGCATTAAATGTTTCTACCCCTTGGCTGGTGCCCTCGTACCACTTTCCACATACGTAGCTGCTGAGCTTCATAGAACTGACTCCAATGCGCGAATTTTCCAGTCTTTATTAGCGGCACCCGTCGAACAGTGCCGAATTATTCAGGCGATCGATGAATCGGCCTTTTTCATTATGATACATAATTTTTACCTTTGGACAAGTTTTCTGTAACATATGAATCATCAAGAAGACGCTACATCACCGCAACAGGGGCACAGATATGTCTGCAGCAAACCCGTCAATATCTTTAGAATCAGCCAGTTACCAGATCATCGACGGGATTGCCGTCACCGCAATCAACAATCCACCCATCAACGCCATTTCAGCGGCCGTGCGACGCTCCCTGCTCGCCGCACTAAAAAAAGCAGAAGAAGATGGCGCGTCATTGCTGATGATTTACTGTGAGGGGAATACCTACATTGCCGGTGCAGACATCTCCGAATTCGGTAAACCACAGGACTTCCCACAGCTCCCAGATGTTGTTGCAGCGATTGAGAACGCGACTATTCCAGTCATGGTCGCCATGCACGGCAATGCTCTGGGCGGTGGGCTTGAGATAGCGATGGCCGGACACTACCGAAGCGCCCTAAGCGGCACCAAACTGGGCCTTCCAGAAGTTAAGCTGGGAATACTGCCGGGATCGGGAGGCACCCAGCGATTACCTCGATTGGTCGGCGCCGAGAAAGCGCTCGCAATGATATTGGAGGGTAAATCCATTAGCGCGGAGGAAGCACTTCAGGCTGGCCTGATCGACCGCACCCTCGACGGCGATCTCCGCGAATCAGCACTTAGCTATGCCAGAGAACTGGTACAAGCCAACGCATCGACCAGGCGTACCGGCCAGCTGTCAGTGGAAAACCCGGCACCCGAGTTGTTTGCTGCAGCGCGTGCAAAACAGGAGAAAAGTCGCAGCCAACTGCTTGCCCCTAACTACATTATCGACCTTATCGAAGCGGCAACATGCAGCTCTATAGAACTAGGTCAAAAGCTGGAGCGCGAACGGTTTGTAGAGTGCCGCGCCTCGTCGGGCTCCCAGTCACTTCGTCACCTATTCTTCGCGGAGCGCACTGCCGCCAAGCCCAAGGGGATTGGCAACGATATCCCGCCGCGCAGCATTGACCGGGTTGCCGTTATTGGCGCGGGTACCATGGGGGGCGGTATCGCCATGTGTTTTGCCACCGCAGGTTACGCGGTGACATTGGTCGAGTTGAGCAGCGACAACCTGCAGCGGGGGCTTGGCGTTATACAGGGCAATTACCAAAAAGCGGTCGATCGCGGCATTACGCAAAAAACGATTGCTGAAGAGGCCTTCAGGCGTATTACAGGCACCACGGACATTGGAAATATCAGCGACGCAGACTTAGTCGTTGAGGCAACATTCGAAAGCATGGATGTCAAAAGCGATGTATTTGCCAAGCTCGATGCCATTTGTAAACCAGGCGCCATCCTCGCTACAAACACCTCGTATCTCGATATCAATGAGATCGCAAGCATGACATCACGCCCACAGGACGTAGTAGGCGCTCACTTCTTCAGTCCAGCCCACATTATGAAACTATTGGAGGTCGTCCGCAGCGATAAAACCGCACCCGATGTCATCAAAACCCTGATGCAGGTCGCTAAGCGGATCGGCAAAATCCCCGTCACAGTTGGCGTGTGCTATGGGTTTGTCGGTAACCGGATGCTTCAGAAATATGCGCGCCAAGCTCAGCTTCTCCTCATTGAAGGCGCCACACCCGCGCAGGTCGACAATGCAATCAAAAGCTGGGGAATGGCGATGGGACCGTTGTCTGTCGCGGATCTTGCCGGATTGGATATCGGTTACTTCTCCCGTCGTAATCAGGGTATCGAGGTGGGTAGTCAGCCAGAATGCTCCGTACCCGACGAGCTAGTCGACGAAAAAAGGCTCGGAAGAAAGACACTGGCTGGATTCTACGGATACGACGCCGTTAGCGGGACACAGTTTGAAGATGACTACGTCGTCGAAAAGATAAAATCCCACTCAAATAGATGGGGAATTACCCGCCGGGCGATCTCTGATGAAGAAATTGTTGATCGTCTTATCCTGGCACTGGTCATAGAAGGCATCAAAATTCTGGAGGAAGGCGTTGCCGATAGATCCAGCGATATCGATGTCGTCTACGTTAACGGCTATGGCTTCCCCCGTTGGCGAGGCGGCCCAATGTTCTATGCGGAGACGATTGGACTGGAGACGGCTCTTCAGCGCATCAGACAATTCCAGCAACAGACCTTGGATGATTTTTGGGAACCACCCACACTCCTGATCAAAGCAGCTGAGCAAGGGTCTGCAACGCTGGCTATACGCTAAGGAGAGCCTGGGCTGGCCCGACAATCGACTTCAGCTTGCAAGTTGCCTAAACTGCCGCCTAGGCGTTGGAGGTAACAGGGCCATAACAGGCTCCAGGGTCGCTCTGTTCGCCGGTATAGAGACAAGGAAAAGAATCAGTAATGCCGAAGATTACTCGAAGTCCATCACTCGTCAGCTGGATAGAACGCTATATTGCAACGGAGCAACCACGCTCAAAATCTCTGATCATTACCGTATTTGGCGATGCTATCTCGCCCTTTTCCGAAGGCATTTGGCTGGGTGAGCTTATAAAGCTCATGGAAGCTTTTTCAGTGAACGAACGCTTGGTCCGTACCAGCGCATTTCGTCTGGCGGACGAGGGCTGGCTATCGTCAAGAAAAGAGGGCAGACGTAGCTTTTACTCACTGACCGACGCAGGAACACGGCGCTTTGAGTCGGCGTATAAGCATATTTACCAAGAGTACAGTATTGATTGGGATGGAAAATGGACCCTGGTGGTTCTGCAGAAGAACATCGAAGCCACGACAGAGCGATCTGAGCTACGGAAAGAACTTGAGTGGAATGGTTTCAGCCTTCTCTCGAACGGTATTTTCCTTCATCCCCTCGCCACCCTTGATACCGCTAGGCAAATCATTGAGCGGAATGGCTATCAAGACCTAGCTATCCTATTCAGAGCTGAGTCCGCTGGAGATAGCAATGGTTTGAACAGCCTCACGAAGATTAGGGAGAGCTGGAATCTTGAGGAGGTTGAGCACCTCTACCGGAAATTCATCAATGACTTCACGCCCGTTCTGGACCTGGTACATGAGGATAAACTATCACCATTAGTCGCCTTTCAATTACAAACACTCATGATCCACTCATTCCGGCGAGCAAACTTGCATGACCCACTCCTGCCCACCGAACTGCTTCCCGAAAACTGGCCCCACACTCAAGCCTACGAGATATGCAAGGATATCTATAAGGTAACGTGTGAACATGCACACGCCTTTCTCGCCATGCATGCAGATGTTCCGGCTGACTTGCGCAAGGGGAACAGACTGAACATTTCCGTTGTCGATCGATTCAAATAGATTACCGCTCAATTCCTAATGCATATCGATAGAGCGAAGCGACATTTTGCCTGAATAAAGATTACCCAAGCGAACAACGCAAACGTCCCCCGAGAAGCCACCGGCCTGGATAACCGCCTATCAGGCCAATATCGGTGACCTACAATTCCCCCAGCGACTACCAGTTTATTTGCGCGCCGCCGTGAATCGGTGGCAGGTCGAGGGGAGACAAAATACCCGCCTTGCCATCACAGACAGCAGGTATGGCATTCACAATGCGGTTCGCCGCCGAGGCGTTACCACCGCCTGCCGGGCCGGGTTCGATGCGGTCGTGGCCGTGATAGCTCACAACCAGATCCGGCGTGCCGGTGATCATCAATTGATGGCAACCCTGCCCCTCCGGCGGGTAGGGCCAGTCAGGGGCGCAGTCATCGTCAATGCGGGTCACATGCTCAACAACAATTCGCGCCCTGCCGTTCACCATGCCGCGCACTTCAAACCGGAAGGCGCCCTGGGTACCGGCTTCAAATTCGCCCATGCCGTCAACCTGAATGCTTCGCTCCAGCGCGACGCGCTCCACATGCGTCTCGATGCTATCGAGTGTCACATCCAGCGCCTCGGCGACAATCGCCACCATCGGCGCCCAGACGATTTTCAGCGCTTCTTCCTCCAGCATACGCGGCAGCGTATCCATACTGAGGCCAAAGCCAATGACATTGCGTACAACGTCTGGCGCATCATAGAGGCCGTAATTGAAGATCTCCTGCATACGAATTTCTTCGATGCCCGACGCTACGCCGCTGACCAGTATCGGCATAATATCCATCACCCACCCCGGATCGACACCGGAGATGAACACCGACGCATTGTGCTGCTCGCAGATTTGCTGAATCGGTCCGACGGCTTCCGGTATACCCACCTTGGGAAACAACAGGGGATAAAACGCAGTAGACACAACATTCACCCCGGCGGAAAGGCAGCCGATCAGCTCCATAAAAGCCGCCTCCCCGCGTGTATCGGCATTGGCGGCATAGACCACGGCATCGATACCACTGGATATCAGCGACTGCCAGTCATCGGTCGCGGCAACACCGCAGGGTGCCACCCCGGCCAGCTCGCCGGCATCCCGCCCCACCTTGGCAGGATTGGACACCACCACACCGACCAGCTCCAACTCACGATGACTCAGTACTGCGCGGATTGCAGGGCGGCCAACATTGCCCGTCCCCCAGACGACGACTTTTCTCATTATTCACTCCCTATTAAACTGAAGAGGACCCTCAGAAGGTCCATGTTATGTCGGCACCGATAAGCCGGGGGTCGCCGTAGCTCTGATTAAACGTGCCGATGGAATCCGTCACCGCAACGGTCGCATTAATAAAGCGCTCGTCGGTGAGGTTGGTGGCATACGCGCTGATGCGATAGTCGCCATCCTCGTTTTGCCAGCTTAGCCGTACATCGATAAGCACATAGCCATCGGCGCCAGCATTGTCGTTGTCGAGAGCATAGACCTCCGCCGAGGTTCCATCCAGGCCGAAAAATACGTCACCCTTGTAACTGATATCGATACGCGGCGTAAAAATGCCGACTGGCGAGGGGATGCTGGCCTGAAAGCCCAAAGAGGCGCTTTCCTCCGGTGCCGCGGGAAAGGGCTCATTGCTACGATCGACGCCGACCCGGCTGTTGCGCACCGCCAGCTCTTTCAAATCGGTGTCGTTGAATTCTTTGTAGTAGTAGTTGTTATTACTGTAATTCAGACTGAGCAAGGCGCCGGGAAATGGCAACCAACTGAGTTCAAACTCGGCGCCCTGAATGGCAGATCGCCCGGCGTTGGTAAACACAACGATCAGATTACCGTCGGAATCCTGCGACACGGTGACCAGCTGCATATTCTTGTAGTCCATCTCATAGGCAGCGAGGTTAAAGCGCATTCGGTTATCGAATAAATCCATTTTGATGCCGAACTCAGTGTTAGCCACTTCCTCAGGCTCGATTCTGGCAAGTCCATCCACACCACGAGGTTCTGAAAATCCCGATTTAAAGCCCTCGCTGTAAGTCGCATACAGCGACACATTGTCAAACAGCGTGCCCTCCAGTGCGCTTTCATCAAAGAAGTAGCCAAGCGAAACCGTCGGCGTCAGTTTGCTGAAGGTCTCATCCGCCTGATACGAGGTGGGGTTAGCATCATCAAACTTGTAATCAACCAGGCCATCACCATTTCTGTCGCGAAACACATTGGTCGCGATCCCGACAGGGTCCTCCAGCCAAGACCCGAGGAACGTGAACAAGCCATCTGTTTGCCCGCCGGTAATCGGGTTCAGCAAGCCGGGGGCCGACAGCGGGATAAAACGCGGATCGGCCGCCTGCAAGCGCGCAGTAAGATCGTCAAAATCGGTTCCCGTCACCAGCAGATCCGACTTTCGTGTTTCCTCGGTATATCGGGCCCCCAAGGTAAGCTGCAGAGAGCGACTAAGGTCATACGAAGCCTGAAAAAACGCCGCGTAGGTTCTGTTGTCCAGCTCAAAATCTGACTTCAGCAAAGGGTTGCCGGTGAGCGCGCCAACAATAGGAACCGTCCCCGCCGCAGACATTGGCCGCGTTGGATCTTGCCCGGTCGCCAGCTGCGTCAAACTGGATAAATCGATACCGACTAAATTGGTAAGAAGAGTGAAGGTCTCGTTATTGTTCTCTTCAGCGAAAAACAGCCCCGTCGTAAAGTGCAGTCGATCCGAAAATGCCGACCCGTTTAGCTGAAGCTCCAGGCTGTAGGAGCGGCGGATACTGTCATCCGTAAAATACGCCTCGTTATACTCAGCCGGGCCGCCATCATTATCGGCCGATTGAATCGGCGACTCTCGAGCGTTGCGAAGCCCCAATATCGCTTTCAACGAGTAGCTCTCGTTGATATCCCAGCTTAGCGTGCTGCCAAACAGAATGGATTCGAAGCCGTGGTCCAGCATCGGATTTTCCCCTTTGTCGGCCCTCAGGTCTCCCTGTTGCTCACGGCTGTTCGACTCACAGTTCTCGCGGTAGGCCCTTCCTTGCGAGGCATCCCTATCGCCTGCCCATAGCAGCGCCAGACCGTCGACAAAAAGAGCATCACTGCGCGTGATATTACAGTTCGTATTGGTCATCACCCCGTTGGACTCACCAATAAAAAGCAGATTGTCCAGCGACGCCTGCTGACTGAAATCCCAGCGGGTTTGCAGAAGTGCTGCGTATCCATCTTCCGCATTCGTTCGGCCGATTTTGCCCCCGTCCTTCATATAGCCGTCGTTACGGCTGGTATTAAATGCAAGCCGTGTATAGAAGTTTTCGGCCACCGGAATATTGGCGCTGGCCCGGAGCTTTTGAGCGCCATAGTTGCCCGCACCGGCTTCGATATAACCGGAAAATTCGTCCTGCGGCTTTGCCAGCGACAACATCAGTGCGCCGCCGGTCGTGTTTTTGCCAAATAGCGTGCCTTGCGGACCGCGCAGGATTTGCAGATTCTCCACATCGACCGTATCGAGCAGCTGCCCATCGGCTCTCGGAAGAAACAGGCCATCAAGATAGACGCCGACAGTGGGGTCGACCCTCACAAAACCCGTCCGCTCGCCGATGCCGCGAATATAAATCTGATTCCCCTGCCCTTTGTTAATCTGCAGACTGGGCACACTCTTGGAGAGATCCGCAACATTGTCGATGCCCGCTTCCCTGAGATCGTCACCGCTCAAGGCGGTCACCGCCAGAGGAGTTTCCTGAATATTTTCCTCACGCTTTCGAGCGGTCACGATGACCTCTTCCAATGTATTGCGCGCCGATTTTCGCGCCTTCTCTTGGGCATTTACCTGAGGAGCTAACAAAGAAGAAAATACGAGTACGACAATAACATTGCGGAAAACCATACCGCCCCCAACTCTTTTTATTGTTATAGATAGGTAGTAACTAGCGTTTATTTTTATAGCGTTACAGGGCGCAGCTCTGGTCGATATGCAACACCTGCATAACGCGCCCATTGGCCAGCAAGCCGGCAATCGTGGTGCTCATTTCGTAGATTTCCGTCGACGAATAGTGCGCTTTCAAGGCGTCAAAGAAGACGTCATCAATATTCAAATGGTCAAGGATAAAACGCTCGGCAAACTCCACCGCCAACTTCTCTCGGTCGCTGAACAGTTCACTTTCACGCCAGCTTGCCACCTCGCTGTAAAACGTTTCGTTTATCCCCTCCGCCTCCAGCTCGGGAAAACGGTAATTCAAACAGACCTGGCAGGCGTTAATCTGGGCGACACGCATCCGTATCAGCTCTCTCACGCGAAGATCGAGCCCCGACTTCGAATAGATGGCATCACTCATCACCGCCATCGCGTTGCCCATGGCGGGCTGAACACCCAGTACGCGGATACTCTCGTCAAACTCGCCCGGCGGCAGTGTGATTCGCGCCATCCTTATCTCCTTATAGTCACCAATAGTGACCATTGTGTTTGGCGCGTGTTAGCATTGTCAATAAGGCACTTTTTTGTAACGTAGTGAGCAGGCATTGGGAGCGAAGCAATGGAACGAGCAACATTTACACCCGGCGTCGCCTTCCCCGACGACGACAGCTGCCCCGTCAGGGACGTGCTCTCCCCGATTACCAGCAAATGGCCGATGCTGATTCTCTTCGCGCTGCTGGATGGCCCGCAGCGCTTCTCTGTGCTTCAGCGGCGCATAGAGAATATTTCCAGAAAAATGCTCACCAGCTCACTGCGTATGCTGGAGCGGGATGGATTTATTCGCCGCCAGGCCTATCCCGAGGTGCCGCCACGGGTAGAGTATGAGCTGACAACACTGGGCAGAAAGCTGGCTAGCCCCCTAGTCCGGCTGGTGGAATGGACGTCGGACAATCACGATGAAGTCAAAGCTGCCAGGCGCCGCTTTGATGCGTCGGCGCCCTGATATCGGCTAAGTAACGGAACTAACGCCCGCTCACGAGACATTAAAAAACCCGCCGGCTATACCGGCGAACAATTGGCAAAGGTGCTCAACTCGGAAAGCATCCCCTATCTGCTTATGAAATCCAGCGCTCAAAAAAAGCAGTACTCGGCGGACGTTAATCGTATGAATATTCTCCTCCCCCCCAGCAGCAAAGGTTTGGAGTTTGATACGGTGGTTATCATCGATAGCAGCTTTGTGCCGCAGAACAATGACGAAGAATTGGTAGAGCAAGTTCGGAAGCTTTATGTTGGCATGACAAGAGCGCAACGGGCGCTGCTACCCAGCTACCATCGCGCGAACGACATTGGCGCCTCATTGTCCTCAGCTCGTTAGCCATGCGCACCGCCCATCGCCTCATCGCATTCAATGGTTAACGCCCGCAACACCGGACAATTTGGAGCGAAGCGGAAAATTGTTCCGAGTGCATGCGCTTGTTATACGTTACCCTCACCATCTTCACGATGTCTAAATTCGGCCAAAAACAGACACTTAGTTGTCCATATCTTGTACTCTTTAGAACTCACTTAAAAAGTCGCGCTTTTTCTCATATTCAATAGCACGATCTTTACTTTCAATCTGTTGTTCGACATATGATTTATGATCTAGTAGGTCAATAGAATTAAGACGAGGAATTATCTTCATTAGAAAGCCCTTTTCCTTCTCAATATAAGGAACTCTGCTGCCTGACCATGAGTTTGTAGTAAGCTCATAATCCACCCTTTTGAAGTCCTCTATGTCTTGATTTAATGATAGAAAATGAACGATCAATTCTATTCTTACGTCTTCCGACATATATGTAGATGCTTCGAATATAAAGCATATATAGTCAATATTATTTATGTTTTCGGAAATTGATTTTTTTAAGAATCTCTCTTTGTTGGCCGCTATTTCGCTAGCATCTTCAACGCCTTTCTCTTTAGTAAAGAGCTGGGTAAATATGCTGTCTCTAATACCATATGATTTTTTTTCCTTTTCAAAAACATGCTTGGCATAAGATTCTATATCTTCGTAGAAGCTGGTTCTTTCCCAGAGGAACTTTAAGTCTGGCATACTGGTGTATGATGAAGGGTATTTTTCTTTCTCATAGATGGCATCAATGACTTTGGCTAAAAGGCTTTTATCGTAATCCATGAGTATGTTCAGACATTCCCCTGAATAATCAAAATGTATGTCTTGTCTAAATGACAACAAATAGGCTTGTAGCAACAGCGTTATATCACCATTAAATAATTCAATCCATTTTCCGAAATTATCATTGTGTTTGTTGAAAAGATTGGATAGAGGTCGGATAAAGCCTATATTTTCTTCGGCTCTTCTGGTTAATATCTGTGCCGTCTCAGAATAAATACATTTTTCAACTGATCGGTAGTTATCCAAGAAGTCAATCCAAAAAGGTATGCAGTCTAAGTCGATGGATTTTAAATGACTCAAAAAATTATCTACTGTTTCTTCATTAATATCGTTCTCTGATAGTTGGGAATACCAACAAGTTATCCAGGAATTCTTCCATCTAAAGATTTTTGAATCAATGAAGTCATATATTTCCTGGGAATCATTATTTTCCAGTAAAAAATTCATGATGCCATGAGGGTTTAGTGAAAAAATATCATCGTGCTCAAGATAGCTAGATACTATATCTAAAAAATTATCAGGGTGGGTTTCAGCTAAAACTCTAAATACTATTTGAAGCCCTTCGCTTAAGGAGTAATCTCTTTCTCTTCCTGTGAGTGAGTTGTATAAATCTATGCACTGATCAAAGAAACTTTTGATTTCATCAAGGGTTTTATCTGAAAAATAAGATGATACTTGTTCTTTCCTGTAGTTTTTATAGTCCTCATAGCTCATTTCGAGCATTCTTCTCTCAGTTCGATCTTCCAGTAGAAGGTTTGATATATCCAAAGTGGTATTTTTAAATTCGGCATCCCAATTGTCAGGATAAGAGATTTTTGTTGATTTGAGCTTCTCGGTTAGATCGTCAACAAGTAGACAGTGAGAGGTGTTTTCACTATCTAATTTACTTACTATATATTTTTCCAGCGCTGGAAGATCAGATAGCGCCATTTCTCCACCGTTGAACGGTATGCGGGTTGTGTAATGCTTTAGTAATTCGTTTACGCTCTGTGTGTATTTCTCGTTATTTAATATGCGTGAAATCCCAGAAAAAATCCTTTCTCTAATTGGTGTAATGTATTCGTCAGGCGTTAAGCGAAATGTCAATATATTAATAGACATACCTTTGGATCTGTGCTCACGATGCTCTACCGCCAAATATTCTTTAGCTGAAAGTATAAAAAGCCTTGTAAATAGGTGGCTGTTACCTTCATCCATGCGTTCGTATAGCTTGTCGATCACAAGCTTTTGCACCGGATAGCCATATCTAAGGTCGTTGAGTTTAAAGTTATATGTTTCTGTGAGGCAATGTATTACAGAATCTAATGGCTCGCTTGTTTTATCGATATAATTTAGTATCATTTCGAGTGAAATGTTTAACTCACTTTCGCCATAAAACCGGAAGCTTGTTAACAAGCTTATAATTTGATCTTTGCATGAATTATTATTTTTTTTCTCAAAGTTCTGCTTTTCCCAGTCTATTTCTTCTTTCTCAATGCTTTCTATTAGTTCTTTCGAATATGAAAGAGATTCTGTTGGCAAAGCAAACCAGAAAGAGTTTAGAAAAGAGAGGGTGTCCACCTGATTCTTGGTTTTTAAAAAATTGAATATGTCGATTACTTGGCTACGAATTTTGGCTATTACTTCTTTGTGATCAAATGAATTTATTACAGGGTTCAGAGAATCTACGACTCTTTGTTTCTGAGAGGGGTAAAAACTCTCAATTAGCACAGAAAAAGGCATTATTTCATCTTTGAAAACGGCAATATAAAATAAATATGTTGATAGAACTTGATCGGAGATCTTAACAACTTCTTCTTCATATAAATCAACAATTTCATTTTTGTGCAGTGTCTTTACGCTCTCCCAGAAATCTGAGTGATCAATACCAAATACACTATTGATCATGCTTGATTGTTCTTCGTTCTCTTTATCTACTCTTCTGTAAAATGATATGGCACATGCAACACGCATTAAGTGATCGTTGGAGATAATATCTTTTACGCTTTTGTTGTTTCCGAAATAATCATCATATAGCGAAGCAACGTTCGCTATTGATGCAATCTGTTGTGATTCGGTGGCGACCTTTGAGGCCATAATAGCTAATCGTGGATTCCCGCCAGATATATCTATAATGCGGTCTTGGTATTCGTGATTTTTTATTTCAAAAAGTGTTTCGATAAGTTCTTTGATTTGCTCGTCGGTAAGAGGGGATATTGATAGTTCCTGAACCTTTGAGAAGTTTTTCGACTTTTCAACGACATTATCTCTTGCATAGTCTCGAACGGTTGCAATTATTTTAAAAGTCCTATCTTGGTCTTGTTCATTTAAGTAATGAAGAAGATAGTCGATACGGTTGTCTAGCCTGTTAGCATCATCAATGAACACTAGGTAATGCCCAGGCTCACTCAAATGAGATGTTATGTCGTTATATAAATCGGCACCTTTATCGAATACGCAATATACCTTGAGCGCAGGGTTAATTTGCTTGCATCGCTTGGCAAGGTTTATGCAGAAGAGAGTTTTTCCAACCCCTGCGGGGCCAGATACAATAAGCAAGTCATCTTTTTCAAGTAATGAAACACATTGAGAGATGTTTTCGTCCTGAAAAAGCAAATCATGGTTTATTGGAGTTGTTAGATTGTTGTTTCCATACCTTTCTATAAAATCATCTGGCTCCAATAGCTGTCCCGTATCTAATGGTAGATCGAGATACAGCTCCGACAGTCTGGGGTGGGTGTTTTGTATGCTGAGTGCAATTGGGTCTATCCCATATAGAGAAAGCTTTATTGAATTGTTCTTACACAATCGGGTAAGGTGGTTAATCTCATCGGTTGCCAGCTTGGCAAGATGACATAGTATAATTTCGCTAATGCTCTCTTTCTTAATCCCAGTCTTGGTTTCATCTAGACACTTATTGATATCATCTTCAAACTTGCTAGCTAAGTTCTTTTCTTGAGATGAATATTCGGAAAATATGTACGATCCATCCTCTTGAAGAATTAAGCTGTCAGGGGTTCCCTGAACTACTTTGTTAGTAGTTTGCATCATTCCAATGGAATTTATATTTTCATATCCTTTCCTATGCAGCCAATCATCACATAATCTCTGGAAAGCTCCACCTTCCATTTCAAGCAACTTATATTTTATTTGGTTGATGCTTGCCATGCTTCAATAACTCCATATAAGAAAGGGTCAGTGGCTTAATATCTACGATATTTATGACCGCTTTGGGTCGAAATCAGACTACTACGACCACCTTATAACGCCCGGCTTTGGGGCGGACTTGTAGCCGCAAAGCGGCGGAAAGGCCGTCCCAGCCCCGAAGGGGCGACAACAGCCGTTTGTTAGGCACTTGAACGCTGCCAAAAATGGTACAAGCCTGCAATATCAGACGAGCACAAAAGAGGCATTGCTTCTTTAATTTGCTCTAACGGCCAATCCCACCACTTCATATCTAGCAACATTGAAATTTCCTGTTCTGAAAAGCGCTTCTTTATCTCTTTTGCAGGGTTGCCACCAACAATTGTGTATGGCTCTATATCTTTGGTAACCAAAGCCCGACTGCCAATTACCGCTCCATGGCCAACCTTTACTCCAGGCATAATCATTGCTTCAGAGCCAATCCACACGTCGTTTCCTATGACGGTATCACCTGCTGCCTGGAAAGCATCAATTGATTCCGAAAATGCCGGTTCCTCATTCATATAGAAAAAAGGGAATGATGTAACCCAATCATATCGGTGACCTTGATTTCCAGCCATGATAAAAGATGCGCCCGTCCCTATGGAGCAAAAGCTTCCAATTATCAATTTATCAACGTCATCACGATCAGGCAGGAGGTAGCGAGCGCAATCATCAAATGAATGTCCGTGGTAATAGCCTGAATAATAGCTATAACGGCCTACCTTGATATTTGGGTTCTTTACCTGTTCGACGAGAGGTTTTCCCTTAAACGGGCTCTCAAAATAGTTCTTCATATAATTCCACACCAAAAATCTGCAACAACACCGTTGCCTAACAGCCTGTTTATGAGGCCTGCGGCCTCATAATAAATATTATCGGGCGGCCATCTATCACGCCGGCTATTTTTTGACTGCCCTTTAACCCATTGTTTTTAAAAATGTATTTCGAAATCAGGTTTCGTCGCGATGAATAACAGGGCCATTTCACTGGCAGGAAGGAGCTATCGGGATACGCTGTGCACATACAGCTTTTTTGACAGGGAGTGTCATTATGAGCGCTTCACCATTCCTTCGGTCATTGCGGGGCACATGCTAGTGCGTCGCTACTGTCTTTCTACAGTAAAGTCGTACCGCTACTGGATCAAGCTTTTCATTATGGTTGATGGCAAGTCGCCTCTGACGGAGGGGGCTGGCACATCGATGGAGCTTGTTCTTGTTATCTCATCGGTGAGCGCTGCGCGCCACGACACGCTGGTTGTTTTGCGCCTTGAGCAAAAAGGGCCGGGAGGTGCGCCTTCCCAGCAAGGCGCTCTAGAGGCGCACGGAGAATTTATCACCGTAGGTACTCGGCAGGCCGTATTGCTGAAGCAAGGTGGGCTTCGATGCGTCGATGCCTTAACACCGGCAAGCAAGTGATACCTGCGCATCGCCCTTCGCTAGACATAAAAAAAGCCCCGCCGGCATCGCCGACGGGGCTCTGTTCAAGAAAAGGCCTGAAACTTACTTGGCGGCTCTTTTCTCTTTCTCTTTTGCAATCACTTCTTCAGCCACGTTGGCGGGGCACGGTGCGTAGTGCGAGAACTCCATGGAGAACTGGCCACGACCGGAAGTCATGGTACGCAGGGTGCTGATGTAGCCAAACATTTCTGACAGTGGTACATCGGCCTTGATGCGAACGCCAGTTGTACCGGCTTCTTGACCAGAGATCATGCCACGGCGACGGTTCAGGTCACCGATAACGTCACCGACGTTGTCTTCGGGGCTGAATACGTCAACTTTCATCACCGGCTCAAGCAGCTGAGCACCGGCCTTAGGCATAGTCTGACGGAATGCACCTTTAGCAGCGATTTCGAAGGCTACTGCCGAGGAGTCAACCGCGTGGTAAGCACCGTCGTGCAGGTTAATCGCAACGTCCAGAACCGGGAATCCAGCCAGCGGACCGGTTTCCATCATCGACTTGAAGCCCTTCTCGATAGCCGGGAAGAATTCCTTCGGTACGTTACCGCCCACAACAGAGGTGGTGAAGGTGAAGCCAGTGTTCGGCTCGCCGGGCTCAATGGTGTAGTCGATCTTACCGAACTGACCAGAACCACCAGACTGCTTCTTGTGCGTGTAGCTGTCTTCAACTTTCTGAGTAATGGTTTCGCGGTAGGCAACCTGCGGCTGACCAACAACCAGCTCAACGCCGTAAGTCCGCTTGAGGATGTCGACCTTGATATCCAGGTGAAGCTCACCCATGCCTTTCAGGATGGTCTCGCCAGAATCTTCATCAGTTTCGACTCGGAAAGTGGGGTCTTCAGCAACCATCTTGCCGATCGCAACACCCATCTTCTCGGTTGAGCTCTTGTCTTTAGCCGCCACGGCAATAGAGATAACCGGCTCAGGGAACACCATTGCTTCCAGCGTACAGGGGTGATCTGGATCGCACAGAGTGTGACCGGTTTGCACATTTTTCATGCCAACAATCGCAATGATGTCGCCCGCTTGCGCATTGCTCAACTCATTACGCTCATCAGCTTGCATCTCACACATGCGACCAACACGCTCCGTTTTACCCGTGAACGAGTTAAGAATCGTGTCGCCTTTTTTGAGCTTGCCGGAGTAGATGCGGATAAAGGTCAAAGCACCGAAACGGTCGTCCATGATCTTAAATGCCAGAGCGCGGAACGGCTCGTCAGCAGAAACGGTCGCGTATTGGCCAGTCGGGGTACCTTCTTCGTCAGTCAGCGGCTGGGGGTTAACCTCAGTCGGGCTGGGCAGGTAGTCAACAACGGCATCCAGAACCAACTGCATACCTTTGTTTTTGAAGGCAGAACCACAGTAAGTCGGGAAAAACGCCAGCTCCAGCGTGCCTTTGCGGATACAACGCTTGATGTCGTCGATAGAAGGCTCTTCACCTTCCATGTACGCCATCATTACGTCATCGTCCATCTCAACAGCCGTTTCAATCAGCTGCTCGCGGTACATGGCTACATCTTCTTCCATGTCAGCAGGAACGTCGGTGATCTCGTAGTTTTCAGGCAAGCCTGAATCGTCCCAGATGTAAGCTTTGTTGCTCAGCAGATCAACAACGCCTTTGAACTCGTCTTCACGGCCAATCGGCAGGGTCATGATCAGCGGTGTTGCGCCCAATACTTTCTTAACCTGCTCGGTAACACGCAGGAAATCCGCACCAATACGGTCGAGCTTGTTAACAAAAATCAGACGAGAAACTTTGGAATCGTTCGCATAGCGCCAGTTGGTCTCAGACTGGGGCTCAACGCCGCCAGAGCCACAGAATACGCCGATGCCGCCGTCCAGAACTTTCAGCGAGCGGTAAACTTCAACGGTAAAGTCGACGTGTCCAGGGGTGTCTATGACGTTCAGGCGGTGGCCCTTCCATTCACAGGTCACAGCAGCCGACTGAATGGTAATACCACGCTCAGCTTCCTGCTCCATGAAGTCGGTAGTCGATTCACCCTCGTGAGTCTCACCGAGCTTGTGAATTTTACCCGTGAGCTTGAGGATACGCTCAGTAGTGGTGGTTTTTCCGGCATCAACGTGGGCGAAAATACCGATATTGCGGTAAAAGGATAGATCAGTCACGGCGGTCTCTAAATAAGCTGGGTTGAAAATGGTTCGCTACGATACTGGAAGTGAGGAAAAATTTCTCTACTATTTTGGGAAATTATGCTAATCCGGGCCAAATTTTTCCCTAAAAAGCCGTCACAAAGCCCCAAATGGCGCAAGTTCGAGGTCAAACGACTAGCAGACGCCCCCCTCCCCAGCCCGTCACCTGTCAGAGAGCGAGCAGCCTCAGCGACGAGTCCCTGACGTCCCCTCCCCAGACCATCACTCGTCAGAGGAGCTAGCAGCCTCCGCAACGAGTTCCTACCGCGTTAAAGCTCCCCCCAATGAAAAGTGGGAGTAATGAACGCCAACCAAGAACGTTGACTTGGTCAGCAAGCGGGCCTGGCCGAGAGCGCATAACTCTCCATAGCGGCTAGCGGCAAATACTTCCTTGACAGCTCTCATTGCCTGTCAGACGAACTGAAGGATCATTGGGTTAATAGATAGAGCTATCTCCATCGCCTGGATGAATCGCTCCCATAAATCCATCACCACGGCGTTCGTCATGGATTATTGGATTTGTGACTCCTTGACGCTCTGCTGATAACGGGCCAAGGTTAACTCCCGCACTCACAGCCTGGCGATACATCCATTGCAAAGCCACGTCAGACAAATCGCTGTCGGCGTAACCGCCGCCCACACCGGAATGCACGCCAATAAATCCCTGATCAACTCGGGTTGAAAACGGCCTTCCTATATCGCACAACGACTTCTTTTTTAGCCCTTAACACATAGCCACATGGCACTGCTATGGAATTTCTATCAGGCCGTACTTTTTATTTATGCAAATCATCTAAATATTCTTGCGCCCTATGGTCCAAATGCGCCTCAGCACTACACCAAAAATCAGGAGAAACAGGCCATCCTCGCTCTTTTATTTTTCTTAAGTTTTCTTCAGCAACATACTTTAATCGACTAAAAATATACCCATCACAAAAACGAAGACCCGTACCCTCATCCATACTCACCCAAGACAACCCAAGAGAATCATCACTCAAAATACTAACAAATATATTTCCCTTATAATCCCCACCCAGACATTGATTTAAATATATTTTCCTTTCCGTATAACTTTCATCGATATCGTACTTCCACCCAACCACCAAGTATTCCGGCAAGCGCTTAAACTCAAAAAAATTAACCCCTCCTCCCGCCCTATTCTTGAATGGCATAACCCTTAACGACGATCCGTATACATATTTATTCTTGTCCGTTTTAATCCACGGATTAAACAATGTTTCCCCGGTATCATTATGCAACGAAAACCCGATTAGCCGGGAATCAAAAGAACCACACCCACCCACCAACCACGCGGCAATCAATAACACAACCAGCTTAACCGTCTTCGTATGATTAAAATTTTGACCAAACATCCTCATCCAACCATTGATTATATTCATCCATATCGACCGCCCCCCTTTCGCTATCATCGGAACTCTCGTTAATCAGGTATTCCAAATTCGGAAACTGAGGCGCTGCTCGTTGCTGTACGGCGTTCGTCATGGATTATTGGATTTTCGACCCTTTGATTCCCTGCTGACAAGGGACCAAGGTTCACACCCGCACCCACGACCTGTTGACACATCCGTTGCAAAGCCACATTGAAATAGTCACAGAATCACACTCAACAAACTAGAGATAAAACCGAATATTACAACGAAATTGTATTTCAGGAATTGAATCCCAGTACTTAGGGTTTTGATAGGATTTTATCTTCGCTTTGCTTATTTCTATTTTCTTATTTGCTTCTTCTTTATAATTCGAAAATATATAGCCACCGCAATCTTTTTTTTCCATTTTTTTATTTCTATAAACCCAAGACAACACCAACTCATCACCCGGCAATAAACTCACATATATATCACCCCAAAACCCTTTGGGAACAGAAGATCCCACGTTGATTTTTTTTTCTATCCACTCGCCATAAAGGTGCCCCTTCCAACGCACCCGCAGGTATTCAGGCACACCCAAAATACCGAGGCTTAGCGTAGTGTAAACATCATCTTCATAAGGTCTATCTGCCCCAAAATCTCGAAAGACATGCTCACCTTTTTCGTTAATCATCTCAGGCGCATATAAATCTCGCCCTGTATCGTTATGCACGGCGTAGATGATATAAGCCTTGTCATTTAAGGCACTGCATCCTTCAATAAAAAAAAATGCACTAAAAAAAATCAGATACCTCATCCAAGGATTCCTTAGTTTACGGTGATACCCACATTATTCTGCAACCACTGCCGATACTCATCCATATCGACCGTCCCCCGCCGATTGCCTTGATAGTTTTCATTAATCATGTCGGATAAATCCGGGAATTGCGGTGCCGTTTTTTGTCGCTCTGCGGGATCTATAGGCTCCCATTGTACACAACGTCCTCTCTCACGACGTTCACATTGCCTGCCAGAAGAACTGAAGGGATCATTGGGATAATAGATCGCGCGATCTCCATCATTGGAGTGAATCGCCCCCATAAATCCATCTGCGCGGCGTTCGTCATGGATGATTGGATTTGTGACCCCTTGATGCTCTGCTGATAATGGGCCAAGGTTCACGCCCGCGCTCACGGCCTGTTGATACATCCATTGCAAAGCCACATCAGACAGGTCGCTGTCGGCGTAACCGCCGCCTATATCAGAATGCGCCCCAATAAAGCCCCGCTCAACCACATTCCCTGACGTGAGAGTCGCCCCAGCAACCGGGGACACTGATGAGAGCGGAAAAAGAAAGCGGTGCTCATTTAACGCAACCGCTTGAGCCACATGGCCAATGCGGGAGTCGATACTAAAGTCGTAGCCTAGGTCAGTGCTATTGCCTGCGATGCCCATTGAACCTACCGTGTCAAACAGCCCCATAAAGCGGATATTGATGGGGTTGCAATCGGTGACAAGACCGCCCCAGCCGTCACTGTCGATACGTTCAAAGACATCATTGGCAAATTCCCGTGCTGCGGCAGCGCCACGACTAAAGCCAACAATATCGATGACACGATCCCAATTTGATTGGTCCGTTAACAATTCCTTAATTCTATCCAATGCCGCATCAACGCGCGCTCTTGACCCCAAGCCCGCGCCACCGCCCAACACATCGACCCAGATATCGCCATCAGTACCAACACCGCGTTGATAGTAGGTATCGTCTCTAGAGTAACCTTGAGAGTAATAGTTTTGTAGATGCGTGACATTGGTTAATGTTGCAGGATTACTTTGATCATTCCCCGTCCCATCAAAAGCAAACAGGAACAATCCCCAGGGATCAGTATTGGCTATCGGGTTAGCCATGGCATAAGCAAAGGTATTGGCACCACCCATCAGTCCGATGGGGTCGCTCTGGGTGTAGCGGCCTGTTTCCGGGTCGTAGTAGCGATGGTAGTTGTAGTGCAGGCCGCTTTCGGCATCGAAATATTGACCAGCAAAGCGCAAATTAAGCGTTGTTGGTACGCTATTGCCATCGGGATCATTGTTGGGCAAACCAATACCAAATGCATCACTCTGCCATTGCCACACCACTTGTTGGTTTTGGTTGGTGGCCAGCCGTGGGGTATTTAGGTGGTCGCTGTGCAGGTAGGTGACCACGGGTGATTCATCGCCCCGGCTTTCAATCATTGCTACCGGCTTGCGTTGCCACCAAAGGTAAAAGCGGTGGCTCTGCACGCCCTCTTTCGGGCTCCAAGCGGTTTCACCCAGTAGCTGCCCTTCATTATTGTAGTGAAAGACGGTATGTTTGGGCCCCTTGCCAGTTATGGCGAGTTTGTGTGTGCGTTGGCCCAGACTGTTATATGCATAGGTCGCTTTTAACTGCTGATTAATGTAGACCGCTACCAATTGGTTGGTTTGGTTGTAGATATAGCGGCGATCGCGGCGCGGATGTGACTCGATGAGTGTGTTGCCGTTTTCGCTTAATAGTAATTGCGTGCGGCCATAAGTTTGAATGTGGCTGCTTGCTGTTGAATAGCCTGCGTCGATTTCTGCTTGTTGGTCATTGAGGGTTAAGTGCTGGGCTACACGGTTGCCAATAGCATCGTATTGGTACTCTCTGGCAGGCTGCCGGCCTCCGGTGGGCTTTTCTGCCACGAGTCGGGCCAACGCATCGTAGCGATAATGGGTACTGGACTCACCTGCAAAGCCGAGGGTATCCAAAAGCTCAATCTGGTTACGCGTATCGTAGTGGTATTTCTGCTGCCACCGTTGCGTGTTGGCCTGAGTATTTTGCAACGCTAATTGAGTCAACCTGCCTTCGCGGTCATAGCTGGCGCTGGCTTCAGTTCCATTCCCATAACGCCAGGCTGCCGGTGTATTTCCCAATGCGTACGTCACGCTGTCGATGAGTGTTCGCCGCAAACCGGATCGTTGATATTCAATTTGGCTGACACGTCCATGCCTATAATTGAATTGCTGCCTATCGCCGTTAGGGAGCTGTATGTAGTCCAACTGACCTTCTTGATTGTAGTGATAGCCTACGGTAAATGTGGTTGTTTGACCATTTAGAGTAAAGCGGCGTGTATCTCTGGAAAGACGACCAAGGGCGTCGTATCCGTAGTCTATTGTGCCACTAGCATCGTTGATGTGGGTAAGCTGTCCGATGCCCTGACCTTGCACGGCATCTGTACTGTCATAGCGGTAAGTAACATCGCTCCCTGCATTGGGATGGTCAATCGCCACAAGGCGGCTGGCCAGATCATAGCGGTACGCTGTAATGGCATTAGTTGAACGTGCTTCTGAAAGTGTAGCGCCACCCTGTGTACGTATTTTATTGCCCGCGGCATCGTAGTAATGCAGAAGCACTCCCGTGTCGGGGCTTTGCATCATAATCATGTCGCCAAAGGCATTGTATTTATATTGGGTCTGGTGGCCTCCGGCATCGGTGATGCTGGCGGCTGGGCCTTGTACGCTGTAGTCAATAGCCGTTTTCCCCTGCAGCGCATTGAGGGTTTGGGTAAGACGACCCAGCGCATCGTATTGATGCACAGAGGGCTGGTCATTACCTTTTTGGTGCTGGCTTAGTAATTGCCCACCGTTGGTATAGCGGAGATCCGTCCGCTGACCATATTGCCCCAAGATAGCAATGACCCGGCCTAATGAGTCCAGTTGCCGTTGGTAGTGCCGCTCTACCCGGTCGTGTTCGTTGTAGATAACTTGTTCGGTCCAGGCGCCATTGACCGGGGATCGCGCAACGCTAAGGTGGTCGCCCAGGTGGTTGGTCAAACCCGTGAGCTGCCTGGCGGCGTTGTAGTCAAACTGCTGCCAACTGCCGTCGGGCAGGGTCAGCTTTTTTAGCAGGCCGTTCCGGTCAATGTCCAGATCGAGGGTTTCCATCAGGTCTCCACCCTGACGGGTGAGTGTGTCGAGGTGGTGGTGTTGATCGTAGGTCAATCTGACCTGGATGCCGTTAGGGAGCTCTGCCTCGGTGGGCTGGCCGTGGCGGTTATAGGTGGTGATGCGGGTGGTGTGGCCCAGCGGATTGGTGATGGACTGAATCAGGCCTTCTGGGTTGTAGGCGATGCGAGTAATGTCGTCGCTACCGTCCGCTTCTGCAGGTAATGGGCCGTTGATCTCTACTTCTGAGGGTTGCGCTAGGTTGTCTTGCGCGAAGTGGTAGGTGTAGGTCCAAGTGCGTTGCTCACCGTAGGTGTTGTAGGGCACAGCTTGTTGGCTGAGGTCGGTGGCTGTACGGGTGAGCAGTCGGCCGGTGTCACTATAGTGAAACGCTCGCTTGAGGTAGCTCTGCCATTGGCCGTTGAGATAGGTGCTATAGGTGGCTTGGGTGATCAGCGGCAGGTCGGGGTGCCATTGTTGTTCGATGCGGCGGGCGCCCTCTTCCGGCTGCCACTGACCTGCTTGTTTGGAAAGTCCCTCATCACGCTGCTCGACCAACCCACGATTGTTGCGAGTATATAGGGTGGCGTAGCCATTGGCATCCACGGCGAGCTTGATAAAGCCATGGGCGTTGTAGCTTAGAGCATGTTGGCTTGGACCGCAGCTAGGGGTGGCAAGGCCATCTGTGCGAATCAAGCGGCGATAGCCAGGGCGACCGGGTTCGAGATGGAAGACAGTGATCCGCCCAGCAGCGTTGGTCATGGCCACGGTGCCGTCGCGGCGGTAGTCGAAGGTGAGCTTTTCTGCGCCATCGCCGTGTTGGCTGAGGATGGCGCGGCCCAGGTGGTCGTAGGCCCAGGTGGCGTAGCGCTGGCCTTCGGCATCGGTAAGGCCGGTCAGGGCATGATCAAAGCGCTTGTCTTCGTAATGATATTTAGCGCTATTATCTGCAAACAGCGAGACCATGCTGGCCCACAGGCCGGGGCTGCTTCGCTGGTAGGCTTCCAGATTGCCTGAATCACTGTATTTGAAGCGCAGTTGGTCTCCATTGGGCAGACTGATCCGGCTCAGCCAGTATTGCTTGTAATGGAGTTGGAGTTTTGGGCCACGGCTGTCGGTTACCGCGACCAGACGGTTGGCGTCATCGTAGTTCAGGGTGTGGGTGATGCCGTTCGTATAAACAACGGATTGGAGTTGCCCCTTGGCGCTGTAATGCTCGACTACACCGTTGACGGTAGTGTATACCCAGCCATCTCCTGATTCACTCAGCTGATCCACCACTCCCTGACCTTTCCAGTGCCCGTCTTCCTTGTTGAACACGTAAACAGCACCATCGTCGCGAAGCATTTTGAGACTAAAGCCATCTGATACAGGTGCATGCTCTGGCAAATCGGAAAGCGAAGAGACTAACAGCTTGCGACTGTAGCTATATCTCCAACCATACCCAATGGCGCTCCGATCCGAGCCCTGAAGGCTGTTGTAGTAGCGTTCGAAAATCAAAGGACTCGGGCCCCGGTGGCGGTAATCCGCTTGCCGCTGGAATTTGTTGCCGGTGCCTATATCAATCGGATTCCCAAAGCCGGTGTTGGTAGAGGCCACTGAGGATGCTTGGGGTGAAGCGAGGACGCCACCGTTACTGTTGCCCGTATTAGCTGCACAGGATTGAGGATCACCACCGGGGTTGGGGTTGAATGGGTCTCCGCCTTCCGGGTTGTCATAATCGTCGTCTATCCCGCCGTCGTCCCCATCCTCATCATTAGCATTGCTTTGACCACCACCATCTGAGGGCCCCCCGCTGTGACCAGAGCCAGTGCCGCCAGTTGGTGCAAGACCTTCTGTACCCTCAGGATAAAACCAGCCTTGATAATAGTTAGAGGCGAGCTGGCTGGCCAAATCCCCTACATGCTGCCTGAGTGCCGGACCGTAGGCCTGTGCCAACGAAGCACAAACCAATAAACCGATGGACAGTATAGGAAGGTACTCCGCCATCACAGCGCCTAGTACGCTATGCCTAGCTCCGCCGCTTCCAGAATTAACAGCCTGTCGATCAATATCTTTCATGGCCAAATCCCTTTGACTAACTAGAAGCTTCCATGCCCCTTCAGGTGCTACTTTTATGCCGAATTAATACTTCCAGTCCTACATAATCAGCTGAATGGTAGCCCGTCGATTTTTTTCACGGCCGGATGCGGTACGATTGTCCTCAACCGGAGCCGACTCCCCCTTAGCCGAAACTTGTATCTCGAGGTGACCGAATACCGCTCGAGATTTCAACTTTCGAGCTATATAGTTTGCTCTGCGCAACGCAAGCGACTTGTTGTAGACGCTGCCACCAAGACTATCAGTGTAGCCAGTCACAATTACCTTAGATACGCCACTTACATCGATTGTATTTAAAAAATCGACCAAACGGCGCTGAGAATCACCGACTAATTGAGTACTGTCATAAAGAAAAAATAATGTTACGTCACTATTCTCTAAGTTCGTATTCCCGGAGCTAAATTCATAGCTAATCGGCCCGATGAGTCTTTGAAATGAGCGCACCTGATCATCCAACTCTACAACATAAAACTGAGCATAGTAGGACACACCGTCGCCGCTACTGGATTTTGCCAGCACGTAATGCTGAGTGGCCTCATCCCCTAATAACTTTTCACTCAAATATAACTGCCACCCACTAATATCTCCACACTGAGCGGAGTCACAGCGGTATAACGTATGAAAACCCTGCTTTTCCAGAGCCAACTCCGCATCCCTATAATACTTAACTGCTGACACACCTGGCTCGTGATCAACAATACGAACAGAGCCATATGTTTCAAACTGAAAAACCTCTTCAGCCTTATACCCCTCGGCGCCCTCATCAGTCCTTAAGTACCGGACACTTCCTGACACCAATTGAAAATTATCATATTGCTTATCTGTCTTATAAAAGATCTTGCCCGACGGGAGAGAATCAAAAAAAACATCATCGCCCGCATTCAAAAAGGAATGCCAAAACAAAAACAAGATAAAAAACATATAATTATTTAAAAAATAAAATGGAAAACTAGACATTTAAGTCTCCACAGCTCATAACAATTTTAGTTATAAACCCCAAGCTGTCATGCTCATTCGCACCGTACAAGGAGGAAACCAGAGGGAAAGGCACCTTCCGGGACCTGAAATTATGATAAATGTCCTTGAGATCATTGAAGCTCTCATCCCGATACGCCAACATCAGGTCAGCACAACCGGGGTTTGCGAGCAACCCAGAACGGAGCACGTCTTCCTTGAACTCAATAATACGCCGCATGGCCTCATCCGCCTCTCTATGGTAGGCGCGAACCACGCGCGTATTGGCGTACTGAAACTGATAACCTGGATCACCTCGTTTGCGTTCTAGCTCTAAAGCAACCAACTTACCCTCCTTTTCAGAAGCCTCCGCCAAACTAGCCTCAAGCTCCGCCAATTGAGAAAGGACAACTTTTGACTCAAATGCATTAACATAAAAGCTAGATAAAAAAACAATACAACTACAAATTTTTACAGTTAACTCCATTTTCGCCATCCCCCTCACATCTGAAGCCCGTCTGCATTCGGATCACTGAACGACCGACCACTGGAATAAAGTAATGATCACGCCCAAACACCCCCCTCATACCTTCACATTTCAGCCAGTCGGTATTTTCTGAGTTAATGACACGCAAAGTTCTCCAAATGATAAAATTTGCAACAGGGACTTCCAGTTGATAACAATAGCGAGTCCTTATACTCAACAAGTTTGCATCCAATAGATTTATCTTTCGGCCATCAATAACGTGGAGAGAGGAATCTCTCGCGTCGAGGTTATCTACCGGAATTTCAAATATTTTTTTTTGTGCAGGCTTAAACCCTCCACCATATTTGCTAAAGGGGCATCCGCTTCCAGAACAAGGCTCAAGATCCTTAACAGAAATAGCAAAATAGTCAAATACTTCGCGAGTAGGCCAAATAACCTCTACAGGCTTATAGCTATGAGATATAGCCAACGCTTTTTTGGACGCAAGCAAATTAGCTTCATCAGGGTTACCAAAAAGACCTATAGTAGTTGCATTGCCTCGGGCTTCCGGCGATATATGCCCCAACGCTACCATGCGAGACCAAAAAACATTTTCCATATTTTCCGTATAACCATGATTTAATGAACCTGACCGAGCGGCTAAAAAAGTGGCATTATTAACTGTCGCCTTACCACGATACAAAAGCGCAATTTGCACAACCCCCATAACCATAATAACCGCCAGAGGAAAAGCAATAAGCATCTCTGGAAGGGCTTGGCCGCGCTGCGCTATTGACAGCCGAAGGCTCTGAAAACCTAATTGCATCTAATTACCTGTGATAGCCGTAATCAAGCCATCTTTAAGAAGTAGGAAATTATGTTCATATTCAGGACTGTCCACAGCGGTGCGCCTATAACCTTCATCAGCTAAACTCATCGCCTCCTTCACCTTAAGAAGCGAAAGGTTATACCAGCCTTTAGCTATAGACGAGTCGATATTGATGCAACGCCGATACATTCTGTCTGCGGCTTGGTATTGACCTGTTCGAACGTAAATATTTCCCAGCATAAAATGAACATCATAATTGTTCTTAGCCTGTTTACTTAACCTAAGTAAGACTCTTTCTGCATCACTATACAAAGCGCTATCGTAATATGACTGCGCCTCCACCATAGGATTGCTAGACCTTACATTCCCGACGGAAGTGCTACAGGCAGAAACGGCTGCCATGATACCTAAAAAACAAAAAAACCTAAAAGTCAACAACATCCCCAACCTCTAATTTACTCGAAAGCGACCCCGCGCGACCCTCAACCACATAATAGGATCCTGAACAACTGATCACTCGAAAAGGAGCAACAGAATCATAGAGTTCCAACACCTTTCTTTCAGCATCAAGAAAAACAATATCCAAAGGTGCTTTCAAAAAAAAAGTATGAACGGATGAACACGGGTATAAAACTACAGATCCACGCCTCCTGGCTGTCGGAGAAAAGATACCCAATAAGCGAGAAAGAAATTTAGTAGCGTGTACGGGAACAGGCGCTAGCTGTATAGAAAAAGGCGGAGAAGGCATCAAAAAGCCTCCATGATTTTAATAGCTATGGGAAAAAATATAACGATGAATGTTGTGGGAAATATGAATACCACTAGCGGGAAAATTAACTTTACAGGTGCCTCCATAGCCAACTTCTCCGCTCGTTGAAATCTCTCTATTCTCCGCTGATCTGCTTGTACTTTTAAGGCATCACCTATCGACGCTCCTGTCTTTTCAGCTTGGACTATAGCCGTGACGAAGGCGCTTATTTCCTGTAGAGACAACCTATCTGCCATCATACGAAATGCCTCTGCCCTTGGGACACCAGCTCGCAAGTCCCTCATAACCTTTTTAAATTCAACTTTTAAAGGAGAGCTTGGACCTTTATCTACCGACTGGGCAACAGCGCTACTCATATTCAATCCAGCCTGAGTTGCCATAGTTAGAAAGTCCAAATAGACCGGCAGAGACCTTACGAGCTCACGCTCCCTACGCTTTTTAAAATCGTTGATACTAAAAAGGGGCATAGAAAAACCAAGGAGCAAACCAACCAATACATATATGTAGTCCACATGCCCCAACATGTATGTGCACAACCAGGCGATCATTCCCATTGCTACTGCAGCCGTAAGCTGTAGACCGAAGTACTGAGTTGGACCCATCATGTAGTTAAGCCCCGCCTTCTCTAGATGTTTCTGATAGCGAACCAACCAATCTACTGGCAGCTTATCGCCCACATAATATGAGAATACATTAACAATAGGCCATATTCGCCTTAAAGATCTTGGCAGCGGATCGAGGTAGCCTCTATCATCTTCTGGAACCTCCCTTCTAATTCCCCATATGGATACGCACATCAAAATTAAAGATGCAGGAACCATAATATTGGCAATATATTTTACAACGCTTTCGTCAAACATCGATGCTCACTATTTTTTTTATAGTTTTATATCCAAGAAACTCAAGAACAACTATCAAAAAACAGGCAATCCACCCTCTCCAGTCAGTATAAAGTTTGGCCATAGTTTCAGGCTCAATAAGATAGATAGCAAAACCAACGCCGATGGGCAGCAATGTCATTACCCACCCCTGCAAAGTTCCCATTGCTGTAAGGCTTTTTATTTTCCCTTCCATCTCGGCGCGCCTGCGGATGGTATCGGACAGCCTGAACAAAACTTCAGAAAGGCTTCCGCCGACCTCCCGCGATATCTTCATCCCAGCAATAACCAGCTCCAAGTCAGGTATTGGCACTCGATAGTACATATGAGTAAGCGCCTCGTTAAAATCAACGCCCAATTTCAATTCATTTAAAAAAAGACCGAGCTCCTGCCCCAATGGTCCAGAATTTTCATCTACAACAATACTTATCGCTCCATTGAGATTCACGCCCGACTTGAGCATTCCTGCTATAGCTGTCAATGCGTCAGGCAAGTCTTTATTAAACCTTTGGTTTCGACGAAACTTCAGCATCGACACAAATTTCGAAGGCATCAAAAAAACGAGCATACCTAAAATTATTGCTGCCAATAGAGAACCGCTCACCGCATATACAGGAAAAAAAATCAGGAAAAAGGCCGCAACACTGATATATTTTATTTTTCTTTCGTCTATAAATATAAAAATCTCATACAGGGAAACATCCGCCACATCCCGAACCTGTTTCTCATACTGAGCAACAGCGGTACGAGTACTCCCTCCTACTGAGTATACAAGGGCAATCAACGCCCCAAAGAACAATGCGGCTACCAACCCAGTTAGCAACATTAGCCCAATGGCCGCTTTGAAAAAATACCCAAATCTACCGCGACGCCCCTCGCTGCCAGCTGCTCATAAAACTCAGGAACCTGACCAAGTGCTTCGAACCTACCCGTTACTCGCCCACTTTCATCATAGCCAGACTGAGAGAATCGAAATATTTCGGAAAGCTGAATAACGCTACCCTCCACGCCTGTAACCTCAGCTATGGAGGTAACTTTCCTAGAACCGCATGCGAAACGGGTCTGCTGGACAATGATATCAACGGCTGAAGCTATTTGTTCTCGAATTGCTGTTACCGGAAGATCCATCCCCGACATAAGCACGAGCACCTCCAAGCGCGATATGCAGTCTCTAGGAGAATTTGAGTGTACAGTTGTCAAGGATCCATCATGACCGGTATTCATTGCCTGCAGCATATCCAACGCCTCACCACTTCTACACTCGCCAACAACAATTCGGTCGGGCCTCATGCGAAGACAGTTCTTGACCAAATCCCGAATACTCACCGCTCCTGACCCCTCCTGATTTGGAGGCCTAGCCTCAAGCGAAACCACATGTGGTTTATTTAACTTTAGCTCGGCTGCATCCTCTACAGTTACTATCCTTTCGGAATCAGGTATATAATTTGAAAGGGCATTCAGCAAAGTCGTCTTTCCAGAGCCTGTCCCACCGGAAATAATAATATTTAGTCTTTGGTTAACAGCTGTATCCAAAAATTCAGCCATAGCTTTATCCAAGGACATAAATTCAATTAGATGTTCTATTTTTAGTTTTTCCTGCATAAATTTTCGAATAGTAACCGTAGGTCCTTTTAAAGCTAGCGGCGGGATAATGGCGTTAACTCTAGAACCATCCTTTAGCCTTGCGTCTACCATAGGAGAGCTTTCATCTATTCGGCGTCCTAGCGGAGTTACAATTCTTTCTATAGCACTTAGTACCGCCTTATCATCACTGAAGAAAATTTCAGATTTTATTAGCTTTCCATTTTCTTCGTAGTAAATTTCGTCGCAGGAATTAACCATTACCTCACTAATATCTGACCGCTCCAACAGCTCCTCCAGAGGACCTAACCCAACTGCCTCGTCAAGCACTTGTTTTGCAATATCTTTCTTTGATAAAGACGCGGGAAATTCTTGGTTGCTATTTACTAGTTCGTTAATTATTTCTGAAGATAAATCCCTGAGCTCTTGATCGCTAAAAGCCGAAATGTTTGTACGACGGAGGTCCATCGTCTTAAGAAGAGATGCGTGAATTTTCAACTTCCAACTTCTTATTAATTCTCGCCTATCCCTATCAGCCTGCAAGGCCATAGCAGATTCTTTTTCGTCTGCATCCAATTCAAATTTATATTCAGGCTCTGAAGAAATATATTCTAGCGACTCCGGAATTTTCTTTTCTTCCTTTATCGAAAAATCATCTAAAAATATTACGTAGTCTCCAACACCTATACTGTCCCCCTTTTTGACTGGTCCGTACTCTCCATCAATCCGTCTTGAATTGATGTGTACAGGATACTTACTGTCTATCTCTCTTACAAAAACCCCACCCGGAAGCCTTCTAACTTCAGCATGCTGCCTTGAAACCCTCCATCCCGTAAGATCCACCAAACAACCCCCTCCCTTTCCTATAAAAAAGGAATCCACTTCACAAAATAGCTTGCCAACATTTGTACCTTTTTTTGTTTGAACAACTATCTTCATTGCTATTCCATCAACGCAGCGTCAATCGTGATGTACTGACTATTTTCCCTAAGCATTTCAGATGCAAATGAACTTAGCTCTTTATCATCGTCATTCCCAGGGTTAATAATTTTAGGGGTCAACAGCACGACCACCTGCTTATTATCAGAATCTTTATCTTCCACACCAAATAAATACTTTAGAATAGGGATTTTACTTAAACCGGGAATACCAGATGTGGACTCCGAGTCTGCAGTCGCAAACAGTCCAGAAATAGCCACAGTCTGATTGGCCTCTAGTTGCACCACTGTTTGAGTTTTTCTATTTCTAGTCCCCGGAACGCCGTTAACTGTTACAGATGGATCGATATCACTGAGATCCACAGTAACAGCCATATTTATTATTCCTTCGTCTATAGTGGGCGACACTTCGAGAATGACGCCATAATCTTGGCGCTCAACACTCGTTGCTCCGAGTGAATTTGTAACAGGAATCGGAAATTGGCCGCCGATATGAAAGGATGCGGACTCTCCGCTTACCGCTGTTAGCTTTGGAGCACTGAGTATTCTTGCCTTGCCAGAACTCTGTAGAAAATTAAGTGTAGAAGCAAGATGTGAAGTAATGCCAAAATATTGAAAAAAGCTAGTGTCTCCAAACGGCACTGCCCCAATAACTGCCTCGTTTATATTTCTGTCATCTTCTTGATATATTCTAAAACCTGACGGAGTTATGTCTTTATGAAACCCGTATATAGGCCCCGAGGCCGTCGAGTCCCATTCTATTCCGAGTTTCCGGACATCATTGTCATTAATTTCAACAAGAACTGCATCCACTCTAATGATAGGATTGCGTTGAAAAGGCCTATTTTCTAGTATGAATATCGCATCTGGCGTTAACGCTCTTATTGCATCTATGTTTGCGACATCTTTTTTGTTTATTTTCCCTTCAACTACTAAACGCCCATCCATGGAATAAATATTCAAACCTGATATTTTATTAGTAAGAGCTCTTGCCAACCGGACACTTTCAGAAACGTATCGATGTTGCACACGTATTTTATATAAGAGCTTCCTTCCTCCACTTTTCCATACTTGCATGCTCGACTCTCCCGGCTCCAGACCTACAACCATTAGCTCGCCGTTTTCGAGTGTCTTATACCCAACCTTCTTTGGATTACCAATCGCAACGTGAGTTAGTCCTTTTATCTGTAAAATCCGCACCTCGCCCACTTCTATCGGCATATCCGTTGGATACTCTGAATATACTAATGGCGAATATAGCAAGAATAATACACTCACAGCGAAAAGGTTAATCAGCAAAAGCTGCGATCCATTCTCCCTACCCCTCATCCCTTTCCGCTCTATCATTAGAAACCTAATCATCCTTACTAAAACCGTTATCGCTCATCAGCCTAATCAATCGGCCCTTAGAGTTTCTTCTTATAACTTTCAGCATTGAAGATTCTTTTTCTATAGCGAAAGCATCTTTATACGAATCAATCACCCCTTCAGAATTGACCCCTGCATAAACTGTTACTATTCCGTCGCGTTCGGAGCTGGCTGCATAAGATAGTGGCTTTTTATCTCGTTCATTCCTCAAAAGAAATACAAGTTGGTGCTTTAGCTGTGCCTCATAAACCTTTTTTACATACTCGCCAGAAACTCCCAGTGTGACGCTTGAATACTGCGAATTTTTATACATACCGGGGATTTTTTTCTCAGCGATCGAAAAATTTCCGGTAGAAAGTACGCGAACTCTCTCGAGAATCAGCTGGAATTTCTCTCCTTTATCTTTTACAACCCCAAGGTCTATATAGTCTCCAGCCTCAAGCATGTGAGCTATACTACTCACCGAATCAACCTCCAATGTTATAGCACGCTCACCAAATGAAAGTAGGTCCGAAAACTTTTCAATTCGGGAAACTCCTTCGACCATATATCTTATAAGAGGCTTCCCTGCCGACATTGGCACTGACAGATATTTCATTTCAACATCAGGATAGGAAACCGGATATATCACTCCATCAGGCACATACTCACTCGGCACGCTTTTTATCGTCATGGTTTCCAGATCAATACGCGTACCAGCTGGCAAATCCGTTTTGGCGACAACTATATCAACTAATCTAGCTTCAGATCTAATCTTCTCCCGCAAATCCCTTTCTCTCACCTCGAAGTAATTTTTTGTCAAAAAAAACGCAGCAATTGCACACAAAAATGCCGCGACTAGAGCGATAGGGTAACGATATTTCGAAATTGACATTTGGGCCCGCTACTCATTTACTGGCTGTGAAATAACATATTCATATCCCATGTAATTTTTTTTGAAGGTATCTAGCAAGGTACTTACTATCGTCTTCCCGCCAAAAATATCCATTGGTGTAAATAACGCCACCAAGACTACGATCGAACCTACTATATACTCCGGCAGTGCTTGTCCTCGTTCAAAAGCTTTATTCCGGCTCATTTACTTATCCCTCCTGGCACCTACTATTTTTGTTTTCCCCTTCGAATTGCTAATAGAGAACTGATATTTTTCGCGAACATCCTCCGCGACAATATAAGACATAAAATCCGAACTATTTTCTGCATTTCTTATATTCTTCTTGGTGACAAAAAATCCGCTCTCTATATATCTATTAGCAACTATATCTGACGTTTTATCTATTGAATTTATCGAGCTCATCCAGTAAACCTCCGATGAAACACCCTTATCAACAGACTCTACAACCGACACGATTTCGATACCGGGCATAGGATGCACTTTACTTAAGGAATGGCCTTTTCTGTTTAACCTGATCATTTTTGGGAGCGGAGAAATTCCCAAAAGAACCTTCAGGCCTTTTATACCTTCATCCCGATATTGAATGGTTATATTGTAGTCGTCATCTATTTTTGAAATAACCGTCCACATACCCACCCTTGAATTAGTTACGGAAGCGGAGCTCTCCTCCCCCCAGTAATTTGAGTAAAAACTCAAAAGGGATTCCTCTCCGTCGAGCCAAAAATATTCATATGCTTTTAGCGGTATGCCATTTACTTTCATATCTTCACCCACCACATTCAGAAGCACACCTTCAGGCACCGGAAGCTCTCCTTCCCAACTCCGCGCATAGCTAGCACCGAAACTAAGAATTATGTACCATACAAAAGTTATAGGCCGCACCTTTACCTTCGATCTAGTTGCACGCCGACTCTCGATCATTTCCGCCTCCCAAGACTCTGCTGCAAGGCACAACATCCTTTTCTATATGACCTGGATCAAACCCGCCCCATTCTTCAAAGCCTATCTTTTCAGCCAAAGTGGCCATATTGTCAAACACAGCATTGTCGAAAGCCTTTTCTCCAAAAATCGAGCCTTCTACGGCGCCAACTAAACTTCTCCTTGTAATCTTCCTCCAAGCCTCAGAATATAAGTTATTTTTAGATTTCACTTCTATTCCATCTTTGATAATAAGCCGGGAAGTCTCTTTTATCTTAATCCCCACACTAGCTGACTGAATTCCATTTTCTTCTAAGTCAAATCCGACAATACCGTTGTCCAGCGCAGCTTGCCTTACCCCATGGAGCTCAGATTCTGGAGAGGTACTATTCCTACTGCTTTTGGAAAAAGAATCTTCTTTCACATCCAATACGCTTTCATATTTCCCCTCGTCCGAATAGAAATACAGAGGGTCTATACGATCCTTTTCTAGATTTGATTTTTTTCTGTCTTCTTCACTATCGTATTCTTGGTAAACGCCATACAAAATCCTTTTGTTTATTTCATTATCTATTTCCAAAGGACTTTTTTTGGTACTTACGCCTTCCCAAGCCGCATAGCGGGCAGCTTCATGAGCTCTGTGCTGCAGGTCCCCAACCTTTCCCATGTATATCAACATAAATAGAGTTGGAACTAATACAAAAGCACCTGAAACCAATATTTCAAGAAGAGCTTGTCCTCTCTCTTTCAGTCGCACTTTACATTTCCTTTAGCGCTTTTAATGACATGGATTCTGCATTACTTATTCTATCTAGCCTTGCCTCCCAAAATGGGTTATAGGCGTTACCATACTCTACCCGCCCATCCTCTCTTCTGGAGGAAGACCTCATCCATTTGTCGTTATTTCGCTTAAAATATATAGACGCCGAGGCTGCACCATGCAATGCTTTATTCTGCGCTCCTTTATTTTCATCTAAGCTAATTCGACCAGATTCTGGATAAATATTTATGTACTTTCTTATCTTCTTCTCTGACTTTCTCAAGTATATAAATACATGATCTTTCTTGTTTATATATCCTTCTTTTTTAACATTATAAAATGGGGTTAACCCCACCCCCTGCTCAGTACCACTTGATAAATCTGAGTCAAATTCGTTGCTTAACTTATAGCAGTTCAAAGATGCTACGTCCATGAGCTTGAAAACCCCACTATTTTGAGATTTATACCCTCCCCCATATCCTCTCTCAATATCCGGATCAGAACATGCTGAACCTCTCGGGTTTTTTTTCCAATAAGATGTTCCTTCATGTATAACATGATGACACCTGCTGCATTCATTGCCGACATACGCATGTCCAGCGCCCAACTTCACCATCTCCCTGTGCCGGGTCGATTTGTTCCTGACACCATCCCAGTCAATCTTTAAATATCTAGTACTGGAATGAATAGATATCGCATCGATAGCTGACCACGTTGTAAATGGTGTACTATCTTGAACATTCGGAGTATCACCACCCATTACCGTTGATCCCGAGCGTTCTAAAGTGAGAGTAGAATAGAGGGGTAGTCCGCTCACCGGCTCAGCCGGCAGACCGGGAAGTACAATTTTTTCTGGCATACCGGGAAAAGTGAATCTATAAGTTCTATCTGAAGAAAATTCATCTCTGGAAGCCATTGTCACGTTTCTAAATTGGCGACATCTCGAGATGGTCTCAGCGTTACCGGTCCTACCATCCCTGACTTTATCAGCTTCTCTCCGGCAATCGCTTTGTCCGTAAAAAGAAGATAGGTGCACCGCTCCTGCACCAAGGACTGATGCAGTGGCAAATGAGTAATCTACATCAGCATCATTGCCTTTCACGACTTCAGCCATAATATCCTGAGCGATTACTGAGGCCAGAGGAACCGCCGCTTGCTGGATATACGATATGCTTCTTATATATCCGGCAATTACTTTGCTTATTGCTGGAGCTATGGCCTCGACAACGTTACGACTTCCTTGCGCTATTTGTTCTATATAATTTGTTACGACTGACACGTAAGGAATAAACTGACCAATATCATTTACCGTATTAGCCATGGTAGACGTCATTCTTGTCCATGAAACCATGGTTACGACCTGAGCCATCGTAACTTGATTGGCTACAAGAGAGCGGTTAGAAAGTGCTACGAAATTATTATTTTGTGCGAAGACGTTTGCCACACTATAAGCCGCCGCGTCCGCAGTATTTTGCATTCGTGTTGACTCATTCGTCACTTTAAATGCATTAAAGACATACTGAACAGACAAAGCAACGACAAATAGTATCGCGACGACGTATGGGAGTACGTTTCCGCGGCTTTTTCTAACCATAAAGAGCCCTCCAGCCTACCGAATATGATTAGCCGAGGTTTTTTTCAGATATAAATATATCTACCCCGGAATATGCGGGAAGATATTACTTTTGATTACCGGATGAATAGTTAGAAAGGTCTTTTTTGGTATTCGCTTGACTAACTGCCGCATCAGCAGCATCTTGCGCATTACCGATTTGATCGCTTCCGCTTTGTCCAGACATTTCTTGCGCCAACCCGCCCATTTGCTCGCGCAAGGTGTCACCGAACAACCGAAAGACGCCAATCGCGGCGACTGCGATCAGAGCAACAACAATGATGTATTCGGTCATACCTTGACCAAATTGCTTACGTCGCGACTTGGATTTTTTTTGTAAACAGGGAATATAGAAGTGATTCATGAACATGCTCCATCCTTGGATTTTTCTTTACACCACGCATCCTGCATGGATGTATATTAGCTAAAACCATTTCAAGAGAAAATGCAAATCTTTATTTCGCAACCTTTTTCGTCAGCTTCTTCCGATATATAGTCGCGCTCTAATATTAGAGAATTATAATTCACCAACCGATAAAAACCTCTTGTTAACACTGACGCCAATCTCCTATTTCAGCCAACGATGAGTAAGCTATCCCGAGATTGAGAAAACCAATAAGGACAATAGTTGAGGCTACCTAACCGCGAAGACCAATGAGCACTGTCAGACTTCGCATGACGACTGTACGGCCAGGGCGTACTGAGTGCCTCGCCCGAAAGCCGAATATTTTCCATGCTGCGGAAGGCGTAAAACTTCGGTATAGAAAGTTTAACTTAGGTAGCGAGATCACATTCTATTGCGTCGACGTGCCTTGCCTAAGTAAAAGTCCTCTCACTAAAGTATTCATTACTTGTGCGAGGCAACCCTAAAACGCGCTTCTTACCCATCAAATTACGACAGTTTCGTCTTCATTTTTCACTCGAAATGAAGGCTCGCTGTTGCTAAACAGAAAGGAAATTATCTCAGCGCTCGATTTTCTTATTACCGGTATTTAACGTGAAGTTTTGCGGCTACGCTGGATCCGAAAAGCGTTGGAAAATTTGTCCGACAATAGCGGCTGGTTATGCTTTATTCGTAGTAGATCCATAGCTTGAGGACTTTCACTACACGCTCGTCCTCCAACACGTGGTAGACCAGACGATGCAGAATATTAATGCGGCGTGAATAGGCCACCGCAAGATCACCAATAAGCCTCTCAAACAGAAGAGGCTTGCGGGTATGGATCGTCCGCTATCAGCGCTAACAGCTCCTGGGCATTTGGCTCGAGGCCAATTTTTTTTGCATCTTTCTGAGCTTGTTTGGTGTAAACCAACTTCCATGTCACCAGTCCAGCTCCTCATCACATTCATCCACGGGGGTATCCATCCCCTCACGAATAGACTCCCGCACCCCTGGTGCAGAGAACAGGTATAGTGCTTCCTGAATAGCAGACCAGTCTTCTTCGGATACCAGAACGGCTTTGTTCCGCTTACCGATGATGACGATTGGTTGGTGGGACTCGGCGGTCTCGTCTATCAACCAGTAAAGGTTGCTGCGCGACTCAGTCGCCGTGATCCCTGTCATGATGCACCTCTTGTGAGTTTAATTTTTCACCAAATGTACGCCTTTGAGTACGCACATCAAGACGAACACCGCGCATAACGTCAACTCTAGGGGCAGGCAAAGTGGAGCACGTTTTTTACAAAAATGAGCGCAGCGAATGTACAAAAAGGATCGGAGTTTTGGGTCAGACTGCTGCCGCTTGTTAAATGCCTTGCAATGCGCATCACTATGCGCATAATGGCACGTAAAGCATCACGAGGTAATTACCATGCAACCCCTGTACGACTTGAATGCCCCCAAAAAAGCAACAAACCTGAGCTTAAACAGTGACTTACTGATAAAGTCGAAGGCTTTAAACATTAATTTGTCTGCGACACTTGAGCAAGCTCTGAAAGAGAAGCTTGCACACACTGAGGCCGAAAAATGGCGAGACGAGAATAAAAGCGCGATTCGCGCTTACAATGACTTTATCGAAGAGCGTGGCTGTTTCTCAGACGACTTCAGGACGTTTTAATGGCTCAATTCGATGTTTATGAAAACCCGAACCGAGCCAGCAAGAAAGCCTACCCCTTTTTAGTTGATATTCAGCACCACCTCATTGCGGACATTGCAACTCGCATTGTGATCCCGCTTGGCAAGCTAAGCCATTTCAAGAACGAAAAGATGCAAGGATTAACTCCCAACGTTACGTATGATGGAGAAAGCCTACTTCTTCTTACGCCTCAAATTGCATCCGTTCCAGCGACTTTATTGAAGGAACCTATCGGCTCCCTTTCTCACATGAGAGACGAAATAATTTCATCCCTCGATCTCGCTACTACGGGTATTTAACGCCGCAAGCAAAGGCGCGCGCTAGCGCGTCCAGCCCGCAGGGCGATTTTGCCTTGCCTTGCCTTGTTAAAATTTTTTACCCCTTAGCTTGCTGAGCGGGATGCCTTTTTTATACTTAACTTCATAAACTTTGATGATATTGCCCTTTTCACAACCTGAAATACAGTTTTCGTTTAAGTCAATTTCTTTAGCTTGATACTCAACCACACCGAGAGAAGCAAGGTATTTCAGCTCATCTGTTCCTTGGTCGCTACCACGTAGCCGAATAATTGGTTCCTTAAGGGAAGATAGAAACATTTCAGGTTCTTTTTGTTCGTGAATTGAAAGGACAGAAAGCAGCTGGGGGATATAGTCTACGACCTGATAACCCTCTGTAGTCTCAGTTAGCCTAACTGTGCCACGATAGATGCTATGGGTTGGCCATTGAGACAGCATGGCAATAGAAGGCGAAACAGGCATGCCGTTCCAGCTGGAATCACAGTTGTAGGAAGCAATAACACGACTTAGTTTACGTTCCTTCATGCCGTCACCCGTCAGATATTCATCTACTCTGAATGTCACTACTTCACTACCGCACGAATGATCTAGCAATACCTCACCAGGCTTAGCTTCCTTTGGTCGCTGCGCCTTAATATTCACTTCTTCAATTTCCCCGAGCATTAGCACAAGGCGAAAATCGTCAGCGATAGCTAACGTAGGAAGCAACAAAATACAAATTAGTGGCAGTAACTTCATATGACTTTTAACGCCTCAAAAAGAGGAGCGCGATTTTAGCGCGTCCGACTGCTTTGACTTGTTATGAGTTTTCCACGTATGGAGCGCACAACAAACATTCGGCTCTTTTCCGGAGCTTCTTTACAAAAGTATGAAACAGTTAACATTGCGATTTCCTCGTTTTTCAATTGGGTGTAAACCCCTGAAGGAGCCTCGTTTGTGCTAAACCTTATTACAGAACCTGTGCCAAGAGTTTCCGGACGATTGTCTTTAAAACTTAACCAAATTGACTGCCCGGCGTGACAACCTTGATATGATTCCGGCCCTGCCCACTCAACATTATAATATTCATCATACTCAGTGGATTTAATATCGAAACCGTAATCCTCTGAATTTTCTACTGTGATATCAATCGTTGTGATTGGGCTTGATGCACAGACGAGCATAGAACTAACGAGAAATATGGCGGCAATAAAGTATTTCATATACTCACCACTCATAACGCCCAAAGCAGCGGCGCGCGTTAGCGCGTCCAGCCCGAAGGGCGATGCTGCCTTTGTTTGTTATGTGATTTTACGGCGATATACCAAAATGCCAATGCCACTAGCAATGATGATGCAGCATACGTGATGTAGCCTGTTTCTTGGAGCTGCCTTGGCATGGAGCTACCTATTAATTGAATGTACTGGTAAACCAAACCGATACTTACCCCTAGCAGAATATAAGCTGACCAGTGCGTAATATTTAGTTTGTGCAGAACCAGGTGAATTGGAACGCCGCAAACTACAACCAACAAATACGAAGTGCCTACAAAGCCAAAGACAAACATTGCAAGAACGAACAGCAGCCCAGGTATTTGCGACAACATTTGCTGGAAATGATCAAGCTCAATTTCGAGAAGGTAGCCACCAAAAGCAAACACAACCACGAGTAATGATGCCCATGGCGCAATTAGCGTTGCCTTGACCGTACTCTCGATATTCATAGATTCACATAACGCCCAGCACACGGGCGGCCGAAATTAAGCGAAGCGCAATGTAGGCCGTCCGGCCCGGCGCTTCTTGCCGGGCTAACGTGCTGCTGCTTGTTAGAGCTAGTAGCGCCCATACTATTTTTTAATCGCCAATATTTTGAGACCAAAACAAACAGCAGCCCCGATTAAAACACCTTGACCGGCAGCAATGACGGGGACTAATGGAACAGCCAAAAGCATATTACCAGGGACATCTGGCTGAACTAAAGCCGCGATTAAGAATAGAGGTGTAAAGACCACAGAAACCGCTACCGTCCAACCTTTCCATATTTGTTTGAACATTAAATACTCTCGATTCTATTTTTAGCTCTAACGCCTAAAGCAGCCGCGCGCATTTATGCGTCGGCTGCCTTTACTTGTTATGCAGTTCTTTAGTGCGAGCTGCATCAATACTGTAGATATTTCTACCACTTACCGTACCCTCTTGCACTGACAAAACTACCCGACCCCGGTATGTATTAGGAAGTTGACCCCAATCTCTCACGAATACTTGAACTCCACTGGGCAATCGAACATAGAATGCAGGATCAGCAGCGGACTTACCGGAAGAATGCCTGGTGTAAGAAACCACTTCGCCCTCAAGATATATTTTTCTACCGGTGCCGGACTCATACTGTAAATATGTAAGCGCACCGATAGCTAGGCAAACAGCCAGGACTCCAGCGGCTAACTTGATGTTCAATTCAACTGACTGCATAACGCCTACCGCAGCGGGAGGCAAAATGGAGCGCCTTTTGTGCTAATGTTTGAGCGCTAGCGAGCAGCACAAAAGGCGCGGAGTTTTGGCTGTCCGACTGCCGGTACTTGTTACAAGGCTTTAATTTCAATTTCTACCCTATATTTTTTGTTGGCTTCACAGAAAAATTCTATATCCACAGAATCCACTATATCGAGATTGATACTTGCCCCAAGATACGCATCACCCTTGTACTCATACTTTGTCATCAAAAAAGAAGCTATATATTCTCCATTTACGAATGGCTTTATGTTTGCGAGAAGTACAGCGCACTTGTTTTGTGCCTTCGTATAATTGATTACAAAGTTGTTTGGCGGGAGGTTCGCCACATCGGGCTCGATACTCGGAATAAACCCAAAATCGATAGCTTCTTTTAAGCTCAATTTAAACTCAGCCGCTATCTTGGGGTACAAAATATCGGTTGCCCCGGCAGATCCTTGCCAAAACGATAGAACGATAAAAAACCACCTAAACTTTTGCATGCTCATGCCTTGTAACATTTTAATAACAAGCACGCTCGGTTTGCCCTGACGGGAATTTCGATAAATACCACGCAAGCCGCTAAAAATCTTGAAGAAATTTTACAATGACCAAGAAAACCCACCCGAGAAACCGAGCGTGCGCATATATCTTGGAGAGGGGGTCTCATATGTCTTGCCTCATTGTCCCTATGTGGCTGTTTTTCTTGCGTTTTGTATTATTTATTCTGAATAAACGCGCACTCTATTCCTTAAAAACGAGCATAAATCTTGACGCCCAAAAAATATACTGTATAAATAACCAGTAAATTTTGACATTGGATGTCGTTTTATGCCCAGTCCCTTTATCGAGTCGCTGCGACGGGAAATGCGCTTTCGCGGCTATAGTTTGCGCACAGAGAAAACGTACCTGTACTGGAAACGGAAGTTCATCTACTTCATCGACAAGCGCCATCCCAAGGACGCTGGCAAGGATGAAGTTTCACGGTTTCTGTCGATGCTTGCCAATGATCAACATGTAGCCGTTAACACTCAAAAAGTTGCCCTGAATGCGTTGGCGTTTATGTACCACAAGGTGTTGAATCAGCCACTGGGTGACTTGGGATTTAAACTCGCAAACAAGCAACGATCATTACCCTCGGTACTGACGCCGGATGAGGTGTCGCGAATTCTGGCGCAGCTGGAAGGCCGGAATCGGCTTATTATCGAGTTACTCTATGGCAGCGGTCTGAGAGTGACAGAGTGCTTGAGGCTTCGAGTTAAGGATATTGACCTTGATAATCGCGCCATTACGATTCACGACGGTAAGGGCAATAAAGATAGGCAGACACTTCTAGCCGATACATTGTGTTATACGCTGGCATCGGCAATACAGGCGGGCATTCGCCAGCAGCGCGAGGACAACATTTCCGGTATCGGTTGCTCGCTGCCTTATGCGCTTTCCAGAAAGTATCCCGACGCTTATCGCAATGATGCTTGGGCATTTTTGTTTCCCGCCTCAACGCTCTGTGATCACCCCGTCACAGGCCAGCTCTGTCGCCATCATTTGCACGACACGGTCGTCAGGAAGTTTTTGAAGCCCGCCGTACTGCGGGCGGGGATTACGCGCAAGCGAGTAAATTGTCATACGTTCCGCCATTCCTTTGCCACCCACATGCTGGCGTCGGGCAGTGACATCAGAACGATTCAGGAATTACTTGGCCATAACGATTTGAGCACAACGCAGATTTACACCCACGTTTTAGGGCGTCACTATGCGGGCTCGATGAGCCCGCTGGATCAACTCAGGCACTAGCCCCTCTTATCACTACCCCGCTTATTCACCCTGCATCATTTCAATAATGGCGGAGAAGTCGCGCTGGCTGTTGCCCTTACCGGCAAAGCTGGCGTAGAGGCTGCGCGCCAGCGCACCCATGGGTACAGCACTTTGGGTTTTAAGGCTGTTTTCCATGGCCAGGCCGAGATCTTTGAGCATGAGCTGGGCCATGAAGCCGGGCTGGTAGCCGTTACTGGCGGGCGTACCGGGCATGACACCCGGCACCGGGTTGTAGTTTTGAAGGGACCAGTTGTCACCTGAGCTGTTTTTCATAATTTCGGACAACACACCCGCATCGAGGCCGTTGTTCATACCCAGTTGCAGCGCTTCGGCAGTGCCGATCATATGGACGGCCAGGAGCATGTTGTTGCACATTTTAGCGATTTGTCCGGCGCCGTGATCGCCAGCGTGGAAGATTTTCTTGCCCATCCCCGACAGGATTTTTTCTGCCCGCATGAATCCCGCTTCGCTGCCACCGCACATAAAGGCCAGGGTTCCGGCCTGCGCGGCTTTCACCCCGCCAGAAACCGGCGCATCGAGCATGTCCAACCCGGCGGCTTCGGCGGCGGCCCCCACCTGACGCGCCGTTTCGGCATCGATGGTGCTGCAATCCAGGATAAGAGTGCCTTTCGCCGCCTTGGCGATAAGGCCGTTTTCCCCGAGATACAGACCCGCCACATGTTTACCTGCGGGCAGCATACTGAGAATCACCTCTGCGCCCTCTATCGCCTCCAAGGCTGAACTGGCGCAACGCGCCCCCTTTTCAGCCAGCGCTTGCATGGCCGCCTCTGAAAGGTCGAAGACGGTAAGGCTATGGCCAGCAGTCATCAGGTTGGCGGCCATGGGGCCACCCATATTGCCCAGGCCAATAAAGGCGATATTGCTCATGCGGTTCTCCTTCACGCCGCCGAGGCGGCGTCTTGGTGGCGATATGAACGCCGTTCGCGATTATTATTGGGTTCGCTTATAAATCCCGGAGTGGGTGTTCAGGCCAGGGCGACTCAAAGTAAGCACCCACTTCATACTCACCAACCGCCGCAGCGCTATTGTGGCGCCACTGGGGATTTTTATCTTTGTCGATCAGCAATGCGCGTACGCCCTCGGCGAAGTCACTGCCACGCACGATATTTGTCGACAGCGTCAGCTCGGCGCGGAACACCTCGCGAAGCGGCAAGCGCTGGGTTCGGCGCAGCTGTTCAAGGATCAAACGGGCACTGAGCGGCGAGCCTGCGGCCAGCGTCGCCGACGCTTTTTGCAGCCAGGGATTGTTGCTTTGCAGCGCGCAGATGTGCTCGATAATGTCGAGGTCGACGCCCTGACAAGCCCGCTCTATTTCGGCGCTGGCGGCTTCAACCTGTCCCGCCGGACGCGCATCAGCGCTGGCCTGCACGAACTTGCGCATCAACTCCATCAAGCGCTCGTGATTGTCGCCCACACTGGTTGACCACAGCTCCTCGCTCATAGCCGTTAATACGTCGTCGCGCAGGCGGTGTTCAATGAAGCCTTCCGCCAGACCGAGATACAGCGCGTCGGTAGCATTGAACGAGGCGCCGGTCAGCGCCAGGAAGCGGCCGTTACTGCCCGGCATGCGATTGAGGAAGTAGCTGCCACCCACGTCGGGGTACAGACCAATGGTGATTTCGGGCATGGCGAGACGGGATTTTTCGGTGACGACACGGTAGCTGCCCGCTGCAAAAATTCCCAGGCCGCCGCCCATTACAATGCCGTGGCCCCACACCACAACGGGCTTACCGAATTGCTGGAGTGCGTAATCGAGCCGGTATTCCAGTTCAAAAAAGCGTTCGGCGTAGTCGCAAGGGCCGCCGGGTTGTTCGGTCGCGGAGCGGTATAGCGCCTGTACGTCGCCACCGGCACAGAACGCTTTTTCACCAGCAGCAGTGATGAACAGGCAGGCAATATCGCTGCGTTCGCGCCAGTCCTGCACGGTGGCTAGCATGGCCTCAACCATGTCGAGGTTCAGCGAGTTGAGGGTTTTCTCAATATTGAGGGTGATAATGCCCAGCTTCTGACCACTGGCCGTACTGCGTTCTTCAAACAGGACATCCTGCGTCGTTATGCTCATTACGCGTTTTTCCACTCCGGTTGGCGTTTTTCCAGAAAGGCGTTCACACCCTCTTTCTGGTCAGCGGTGTCGAACAACTGAATGAAGCGCTCGCGCTCCAGGATCAGACCTTTTGGCATCACCGCATCGCGGGCTTCATGAATCAGCTCCTTGCAGAAGCTTACCGCTACCGGACTCTGGGCGGCTACCGACGCCGCTAAATTCATGGCCGCTGATTTCGCTTCACCGGAATCGACCACCTCTTCTGCCAGTCCGATACGCTGAGCGGTTTCGGCATCGATGCGCTCGCCGCAGAGGATCATGCGCTTGGCCCAGCCGGGACCGACCAGCGCGGTAAGCCGCTGAGTGCCGCCCGCGCAGGGCAACAGACCAACCTTGGCTTCCGGCAGGGCGAGTTTGGCCTGGCGCTCAACAATGCGAATATCGCAGGCCATGGCGCACTCCAGCCCGCCGCCCATGGCAAAGCCGTTAACCGCCGCAATCGATACGCCGCGAAAATCCGCCAACGCTTCAAAGGCCTGACCAAACTTCAGGCCGATATCCTGCGCCACGGCCTTGTCGCCGCTGGCGAACATCTTCAGGTCGGCGCCTGCGGAAAAAAATTTATCGCCGCTGCCGGTAATCACCAGCGCATAGATATCGCGATTGGCATTCAGCTCACTAACGATCTGACGCAGGCCAATCAGGGATTCGGCATCCCAGGTATTGGCGGGCGGGTTGTTGATGGTGATCACAGCGGTGTGCTCGCAGATGTCCAACAACAGTTTTTCAGTGGGGCTCGTGCTCATTTGATCACCTCCAGTGCGCCTTCCATTAATAAGCGGCGGGCAATGATTACCCGCATGATTTCGTTGGTGCCTTCCAGTATTTGGTGCACGCGGCTGTCGCGCAGGTGGCGCTCCAGCGGGTATTCGCGGATGTAGCCGTAGCCGCCATGCAATTGCAGCGCGTCGTTGCACACCTCAAACCCCACATCGGTGGCGAAGCGTTTGGCCATGGCGCAATAGGAGCTGGCTTCGGGGTGCCCGGTATCGAGTTTGAAAGCCGCCAATCGCACCATTTGCCGGGCGGCAACCAGTTTGGTGGCCATGTCGGCCAGCTTGAATTGGGTGTTTTGAAAGTCGGCAATCGCCTGCCCGAACTGCTCTCGCTCTTTCACGTAGGCGGTGGCGGTTTCCAGCGCCGCCTGCGCGGTGCCAATGGAGCAGGTAGCGATATTGATGCGACCGCCATCCAGACCTTGCATGGCAATTTTAAAGCCTTGCCCTTCTTCGCCCAGACGGTTGCCGACCGGTACCCGTACATTGTCGAAGGTGACCGTGGCCGTTGGCTGGCTGTTCCAGCCCATTTTTTCTTCCGGCTTGCCGTAGCTGATGCCCTCGCTGTCGGCGGGAATCGCAAAGGCGGTAATCCCTTTCGGGCCAGCATCGCCCGTGCGCAGCATTACCACCAGCAGATCAGTGGAACCCGCTCCGGAAATAAACATTTTGCTGCCGTTGACGATGTAGTGGTCGCCATCGCGCTTGGCGCTGCTGCGCAGATTACCGGCATCCGACCCCGCGCCCGGTTCCGTTAAGCAATATGACGCCAGCCGCTCACCGGCAACCAAACCGGGACACTGCGCTTCGATCAATGCAGGCTGACCGTAGTGGCCGATCATGCTGGTCGCCATATTGTGGATGGTCAAAAAGGCCGCGGTAGAGGTGCAGCCTCTTGCCAGCTCTTCCACGATCACGCTGGTGTCGAGCCGACTCAGCCCGAGGCCACCCGCCGGTTCGGGGGTGTACATGCCCATAAAGCCCAGTTCACCGGCCTGGCGCAGTGCGTCTTTAGGAAAGATATGCTCGGCATCCCAACGCGCCGCATTGGGCTTGAATACACCGTCGGCAAACTGCCGGGCGCTGCTCGCGTAGGCCTGCTGTTCGTCGTTTAATTCAAAGTTCATCGACCGTACCGAATTAACAGCTGCTGGATCGCAGATTATTACGCGTGTGACTGCAGCGCTCGACGCTGCTCCGCTGCAATGGCCGAAGCAAACAGCAGCTCGTCGGCGGGCAACTGCTTGGGTTCAGCAAGAGGCTTGGACACCCACGTCACATTGACCAGATCCTGCCAGCTAATATTGTTGTTAGTGGCGTTGCCGCCCCAGCTTCCGCAACCGAGCGAAAAGGTCTGGCGCATGCCGTTCCACACATTACCACTGTTTGAGGGTGCCTGGGGCTGATTGACCATGACTCGTGACGTATACGTCTTGGCAGCAAAACGCAGAATATTGTCATTATCGCGGGAATAGATCCCACAGGAGTGCCCCTGCCCCTGATAGGCCTGAATGGCGTTGGTTTTTGCGATGGCGGCGTCCAGTGTGGCTTCACGGTAGAACGCCATGACCACCGACATTTTTTCACCGGAAAACGGATAGTCCGCCCCCGCGCCGTGTTCAGGCACGATAAAAAATGTTTTCCCATCCGGCAGATTAATCTGCGCCAAGGCCGCCAGTACCGAGGCAGGCTGCGCAACAATCTGCGCATTCAAATGACCATCTTCCCAAATGCTGTTTTGCAGGCGCCGTTTTTCATCTTCATTGCAGAGATAGCCGCCCTCCGTCTGAAGTTTTTCCAGCAGGCTATCCGCTACCGACTCCAGCGCAATGACGGCGTTGTCTGACGAGCACGACGCGGCCAGATCCAGCGTTTTGGAAAGGCGGATTTTCTCAGCGGCCTCACCAAGATCAGCCGTGTCATCAACCACGATCACCGCATTTCCTGCACCGACGCCCAGGGCTGGCGTGCCACTGGCATACGCCGACTTGACCATCGCCGCGCCCCCCGTCGCCAGAATGCGGTCGCACTGCTTCATCAGCTCATTGGTCAACTCCAGGGTCGGCTGCTCAATGGCGATCACCAAATCTTCCGGCGCACCGAATTCTCGCAGGGCGGCACGCATCCGGTCGCAGATAAGCGTGTTTGTCAGCTTCGAACGAGGGTGAGGCGCGATGATAATCGCGTTGCGTCCTTTGAGGGCGAACATGGCCTTGATCACCGGCGTGGCCTCCGGATTCGTGCAAGGTGCCAGCGCACCGATCACGCCAACGGGCTTGGCGATTTTGACGATATTGCGCTCATGATCCTCTTCAATCACCCCCACCGACTTGTCGTTGATAATGTCGAACAGGGTTGCCCGCGTCTTGCTGAAGATTTTCAGATACTTACCTTCGAAGTTGCCGAGCTGGGTTTCTTCCACCGCAAAACGAGCGATCTCCTCGGCCATCTCAGGTTTGACGACAGCCCATACCATCGCGGTAATCAGCGCATCGACCCGCTCTTGCGAGTAGTTTTCTATCTGTTTTTGAGCGGCGCGAGCACGCGCCATCATCGCTGTCAGCTGCACGGCCTCATTGCGTTGATCTCTTATATGAGTAGCCATAAAACCGTCCTCGTTCTTCGGCCCGGCACCGGGCAATGGATAACAGCAGGCCATATGACCACATGCTGACACGCGGCTGGATTGCTTATCTTGCCGATATGATGGACGATATTGCGGAATACTAATAACGCATCGCCGAGAGAGAAATGCCGTGGCAATGACCTCTGACTGGCCGCTGCCTGCGGATGGGGTTCGTTTTCTCACCCCCGGCTGGCTGGCCAAACAACTGGGTAAACACCCCCTGAGCGAGGCCCTTTATCCGCTCGCAATGGGCTACTACCCCCGCGCTCAGGGCCATCGCATGGCGCGTCCACAGCACGACAATTATCTGATGATTTATTGCGTTGACGGCGCCGGGCAACTGGAGTGCGGAGAGCGCCACTACCGCATTCGCAGCGGCGATTTGATCCTGCTGCCCAAGGGGATTGCTCACCGCTATGAAGCAGACAGGAAACACCCCTGGACGATCTACTGGCTGCACTTCAACGGCAGGCTCGCCGAAACACTGTGTCAGCATTGCGGCCTGAGTTCACCGCGTTTTCACATCGGCGTACAAGCCAGGGTGGTGCGTGTTTTCGACGGGCTGTCGGAACTTAGACGCGGCGCCTACCAACTGGCGGAGTTTATTCAGGGCTGCCATCAGCTACAGGCGTTATTGAGCTACATCGCACTGCTCGCACGACAAGGGCAGAGTGATCACGGCAATCTTGACTGGGCACGGGTCCGCGCCACCATGCAGGAACATATTCACGGACAGCTCCGCCTGGACGCACTGGCGGCCAGTGTGAATGTGTCGAAATATCACTTCATCAAGAAGTTTAAAGCCTGGAGCGGACAATCGCCCATCCAGTACTTTATCCATATGAAGGTGCAGCGCGCCTGCTATTTGCTGGACAGCACCACCATGTCTGTCAAAGAGGTGTCCTCCGCACTGGGCTACGATGACGTGTATTATTTTTCCCGGCAGTTCAAGAAGGTCGTCGGACTGGCGCCCAGCCGCTACCGCCATCATCGCGGCGCGCTGCTAGCGCCTCAGTAATGCAGGTCGCCGCTGAGTACGGTATGCGCGCGACCGCGCAGTTCGACCCGGTCGTCCTGCAACGCCAGCCATAGCTGGCCACCGCGCGACGACAACTGCTCGGCGCTGAGTTGAGACTTACCGAGCTTGCCCGACCAATAATCCGCCAAGGCACAGTGCGCCGAACCGGTTACCGGGTCTTCATTAATCCCGACAGATGGGGCGAAAAAGCGCGATACCACATCGACCGACTCACCCGCCGCGGTGACAATCAGACCGCGACAGGGCAGCGCCGCAATCGCCGCCATATCGGGCAAATAAGCGCGTACAGCGAGCTCGTCTTTCAGTTCCAGCAGCAGGTCTTCGCCCGCCACCGCCGCAGCAAGGGCAGGGAGGCCAAGGCTTTCTGCCCACGCAGATAGCGGCTGCTCCGCGGTAGGACAGCGGGGAAAATTCATACTTAGCAACTCGCCACAGCGACTCACTTGCAATTCCCCGCTGCGTGTATCAAAGCGCAGACAACTCGCATCAATCTGGCACTGGTCCCAAAGGGCATGGGCGGCCGCCAGAGTCGCGTGCCCGCATAGATTGACCTCGGCCAGCGGGGTAAACCAGCGCAGCGACCAGTGCTCACCCGCACTGTCCAGTGGTTGGAGGAACGCCGTTTCCGAGAGATTGAATTCTGCGGCAATGCGCTGCATATCCGTATCATCCAGGGCACGACTTTGCAGTACGACTGCCGCTGGATTGCCGGTAAAGGGCTGGCTGCAAAATGCATCGACAATAAAGCTTTTCATGGTGACTCCCTCTCGCCTGGAAGGCCGCTACGACGACGCCAGAATCTCCTCACACAACCGGGGCAACACCTCACTGGCGAGGCCGTGACGATGCTCATCAAAGTAGCTGTGTTGGGATGAGGCTTCAAGATTGACCTCAATACTGTGTGCCCCTGCATGGCGAGCAAGCTGAACAAAGCCTGCTGCCGGGTAAACATTGCCCGAGGTGCCAACGGCGATAAACAGATCGCACTGGCTCAGCGCCGCCTCAATGCACGGCATCTGCAAAGGCATTTCCCCGAACCACACGACGTGGGGACGCAGCGTTCCGGTTTTTCCACAACAGGCACAACTGAGCTCGGCGTGAATATCGCCGTGAATCTCGAAAACCTCGCCGCTTCGAGTACAGTGCATTTTCAGCAACTCGCCATGCATGTGTATGGGATCATCGGAGCCTGCCCGCTCATGCAGGTCATCGATATTTTGCGTAACCAGCAAACACTCACCGTCAAAGCGTTTCTCCAGTTCGGCCAGCGCGATATGGGCCGGGTTCACCTTAACGGCATCAGACAACAACTGCCGCCGGCGCCCGTTGTAAAAGCGCTGCACCCTCTCGGGATTCGCGGCAAAGCCCTCCGGCGTGGCGACGTCCTCTATTCGGTGCTCCTCCCACAGGCCGTCAGCGGCACGGAAGGTTTTAATACCGGACTCTGCCGAGATACCGGCCCCGGTGAGAATTACGATGCGTTTTGCGGCAAGCGCGGACACGGACGAACTCCTACAAGGCTTTTTCCATAAACCGGGCAACACCGAACTCCGGTTTCAATTGATAGTCGACAAAGCCGCTGTCCAGATAACGCTGCCTCGCCGCGCGATTGCCTTCCAACACCTCCAGCGTAAGCTTGCAGCAGCCCTGCTGTCGCGCTTCGCTCGCCACGGCATCAAGCATCAGCGCTGCAATCCCCTGACGGCGATTCTCGGGTCGCACGATCACATCGTGAATATTCATTAGCGGCCTGGCCTTGAACGTAGAAAATCCGAGAAAGGTATTGATCAGACCGACAGCGCGATCGCCCTGCCAGGCAATGATGCTAAGCGCACCAGGATGCTCAGCCAGCGCATCACACAGACGCTCGCGAACGTCGGCAGATAATGGCTCGGCGCCTCCCATAGGATCGTTTGCGTAACAATCCATGAGCGACAGAACAGCCAATCGGTCGATGTCATTTCGGTAGTCTGCGCGGCGGCAGAGCGTGGTCAGCATGGGCACACCAATGATGTCTTAACGGCGTTTCAGTCAAGCTGAAACTTAGTGCTCAGAATGATAACAAATGCATCACATTCGACGAAGAAAAGGCAATATTTGGCGGATTACCCCTTCCTAACACGAATACTCAGCCCTATACTTTTGTGCAATAACACAAACAAGATGGACACGTTCCCATGCATTCCAACTCCCTTTGGTCCCGCGGCATCATTGTCGCAGCACTGGCGGCTAGCATCGCCGCCTGCGGCAGCAGTTCTTCCAGCTCCAGCAGTTCGGATAACGGCAACGGTGGCAATGGTGGCGGCGGTGTCGCCGAGTCAAAGACCTTTGCCGACCAATCCATTCCCGCCGATGATGGCGAGACCATTGCGTTTACGGCCTATACCCCGGAAAACCCGACAGGCCGCGCCGTACCTTTGATTATTCACGGCCATGGCTTCGGTCTTTCGCGGGCGAAGAATCTCGAAAATCCCGGTCCACTGGAAAACTTTACCACCGCCGATGTCTCCGGTGATGTCGCGCGCCAGGCGTGGCTGGACAAGGGCTACTACGTGATCAGCTTTGACCAGCGGGGTTTTGGCGACAGCACTGGACAGATCACCGTCATGGACCCGGACCTCGACTGCGCCAACATCTCGCGCATCATCGACTGGGCAGAGATTAACTTACCCAACCTGAAGTACGAGGGCAGCGATCCGGTCATCGGCTCGGTGGGGCTGTCTTATGGCGGCGGCTTCCAAACCGTCTGCTCCAGCGTCGACAAGCGTTTCGATGCGCTGGTCCCCCTCGCCACATGGAGCAATCTTCCTTTCAGCCTTTACCCCAGCAGCACACCCAAAACCAGTTGGCTGGACGTGCTCGGCATTGCCTCATTCGGCAACATGGAAACCGAGTTTTACCAGGCACTGCTGCAAGCCAACAGTACGGGTGAAATCGACCCAGCCGTGGTGGACCGACTGGCCGGACACAGCCCCCTGTCATTCTGCCTGAACGATCGCGAAGACGGCCGCACGCTATCCAATGCCGACGCCCTGTTTATTCAGGGGGCCAACGATATTCTGTTCAACGTGAATGAAGCCGTAGAAAACTACGAGTGCTGGAAGGCCAAGGGCCTTGAGGCCCATCTGTTTGTCCAGCGCGATGGCCATATTCTTCCTGCGCTGCAGCAAGCGGGCGACATGCTGCTGTTCGGCACAGACAGCACGCTGTACTGCGGCGAGCAACAGTTTGACACGACCGCACTCGCGCTGGGCTTTTTGGCAAACAAGCTGATGGGCGAATCCCAGCAGGCGCTGCCAGACGTCTGCTTTAGCCACGCGGACTCACAGCGTGGTGTGACCCTGAATGAGGTGACTATTGGCGGCCAGACAGCGTTAGTCCCGGTTAGTACGGTGGTGCCGGGCGGCGCCAACTACATCATCAGTCTGCTGCAAAACCTGCCGTTAAGCACCCTGCTGGAAATTCTTGCTCAGCTTCCCGGAGAACTGGAAACCATCTTGACCGGCGTGCTAAGCGGATTTCAGGACCCGATGGCCATTGCCGATTACCTAGATGAAATCGTCAATGTGATTCCATCTGAGTTGTTGAGCAAGCTTGTCGCGTCAGGCCAGTTTATTCCCTCAACCACCGCCACCAACGATGGCCTGATTGCCGGCGTTCCCACTGCCAATCTACTACTGGAAGGCGGAAATGGAGACGACAACTTGCTGTTTGTCGGGATAGGCAGGCGTCGAGAAGGCGGTGATGTTCATCTGGTGAACGACCAGGTGCGCCCGCTGCGCGGCACAGGCAGCCAGATGATTGAACTGAATGGGGTAAGCGAAGATATTCAAGCGGGTGACGAACTGGGGCTGGTGATCTACGGCATTCACCCCTACTACCTGTACCTCGGGGGGCTGGTGCAAGCTCCACTGCCCGTCACCCTTGCCGGTACCGTGCAACTGCCGCTGCATAGCCAGCCTTAGCAGCACTGGCGGGGTGCGGACTGAGTCCCGCCCCGCTCTTTCCTATACGCCCGCCATCAATCCAGAACAAAGGTCGCCAGCACAAGGCTGAGCACAGTCATTGAGGTGACAGACAAGAGCAGAAAGCCGAGTAGCTTCAGCGGCTTGAACGGCTTGCGCTCAACGTCGTTATAACCAGCCTTCAGAAACTCATCAACTTTCGCCTGGTCTTCCGGATACAGTTTGTTATGTTCGTTTTCCATGGGGCTACCGCTCGGAAGTCGGTCTACAGACCGGGTTAAGATCGCCGCGCACGTCGGCGCGGGCACAAAAAAAGGCGGCCCCATTATCACAGGATGCCGCCTTTAAGGCCAGATACCGCCCGGCAAGTTCCGGCGGTATCCGATCGGGTGTGCTCGACTTACGCGAAGGCCTCTTCCGCCAGATCCATCATGGCATCGCTGCCACTGCGAATCGCCGCACTCAGGGCCTGAGTTTGCGGCAACAGACGTTGCGCAAAGAAACGGGCAGTCTGCAATTTGGCTTTGTTGAAGTCCTCACCCTGCTGGCTCTCACCACTAAGTACTGTGCGGCACTGCATCGCCCACATGTAGCTATACAGCGTAAAGCCCATCACATGCAGGTAGTCGTTTGCCGCCGCACCGATGGCGTTGGGATCATTGGCAACGCTTTCCATCACGAAGCGAGTCAGCGACTCCAGGTTATCTACCGCGTCATTCAGCGGTGCCAGGAATTCGTCCATACCGGCAACGGAGGCAGCATCAGCGCTGAACGCACGAATTTCGTCCAGCAGCACGCTCAGGTTCTTCGCGCCGTTGGCCGCCACTTTACGTCCCATCAGGTCCATAGCCTGAATGCCGTTAGTGCCTTCGTAGATCTGGGCGATACGAACGTCACGTACCAGCTGCTCCATCCCCCACTCGCGCACATAGCCGTGGCCACCGTAGCACTGCTGGCCCAGCACCGTACCTTCAAAGCCCTTGTCAGTCAGGAACGCTTTGGCAATAGGCGTCAGCAGTTCCACCATACCTGCAGCGCGGACTTTGTCCTCGCCTTCTCCGAACTTGGACAGGTCTAGTTGCTTGCCTACGTAGACCGCGAAAGCCCGACCGGCTTCGACCAGCGCCTTTTGAGTCAGCAGCATGCGACGTACATCAGGGTGAACAATAATGGGATCAGCGGCACCATTGGGGTTGGTCGGCCCCGTGGGCGCACGGCTTTGAAGACGCTCGCGGGCGTATTCGCAAGACCACTGATACGCCGTCTGCGCCGCACTCAGCCCCTGAATACCCACGGACAGGCGCTCGTAGTTCATCATGGTGAACATGCCTTGCAGGCCGCGATTGATCTCACCCACCAGATAGCCTTCAGCGCCGTCGAAGTTCATTACACAGGTTGCTGACGCATTGATGCCCATCTTGTGCTCGATGCTGCCGCAGTTCACGCCGTTGCGCTCACCAAGGCTGCCGTCATCATTAACTTTAACCTTGGGCACAAGGAACAGAGAGATGCCTTTCGAACCTGCGGGGGCATCCGGCAGCTTTGCCAACACCAGATGAATCACGTTCTCAGTCAAGTCGTGATCACCGCCAGTGATGAAGATTTTGGTGCCGGTGATTTTGTACGTGCCATCAGCCTGTGGCTCGGCCTTGGTGCGAATCATACCGAGATCGGTACCCGCATGGCTCTCAGTCAGACACATGGCGCCCGCCCACTGGCCGCTGTACATGTTTGGCAGGTATTTTTCTTTCAGCTCGTCGCTGGCATGACTATCAATAGCCAATGCCGCACCGGAAGTCAGCGTCAGGTACAGGCCCATCGCGATGTTGGAGGAGTAGAGCATTTCCTCGAACAACAGCACCAGCATTTTGGGCATATTCTGGCCGCCGTAATCAGGCTCGCCAGACAGGCCTCCCCAGCCCCCTTCTGCCAGCTGTTTAAAGGCTTCAGGATAACCCTTGGGAGTAGTGACAACACCGTCATCCCACTTCACGCCTTCTTCGTGGCCGCTTTGACTCAGTGGCGCGATCAGGTTCTCGTTGATCTTGGCGCTTTCCTCAAGAATAGCGTCCGCCAGTTCGCGGTTAACTTCTTCCGTGCCGGGCAGGCTCTGCCAGAGCTGCTCAGCCTTAAAAACTTCGTGCAGGACAAACTGCATATCACGCAGCGGCGCTTTATATTCGGGCATGTCGAATTCTCCACAATGTATCGCGACATGGGTCGCTTTCCATAAACATAGACAAACGCCCACCGGAAGGCGGGCGCTGCTCGTTTGGGACCAAATTCTCTGTTTTTGTTAGAAAGCAAATGCCTCTGCGGGCATTGCCATCAAGCTGTCAGCGCCATTGAGCATTGACAATTTATGAGACTCTGTACGCGGCAACAGACGCTGGAAGTAGAAGCGCGCTGTGTGCAGCTTCGCCTTCAGGAACTCGTCGTCGGCATCGCCGTCCAGAGCGACTGCGGCCATCCGCGCCCACATGTATGCCAGCGAGATATAGCCGGAATACATCAGGTAATCGACCGATGCAGCACCGACTTCGTCGGGATTTTGCATGGCTTTCTCACCCAGCTTGGCGGTGACTTCGCCCCACTCTTTGTTGAGTTCGGCAAGTTTACCAACAAACTCGGCCATTTCGGGACGCTCTGACTCCGACTGACAGAATTTATGGATAATTTTGGTGAACAGCATCAACTGCTTGCCACCCGTACCCATGACTTTCCGCCCCAGCAGATCCAACGCCTGAATACCGGTGGTACCTTCATACAGCGTAGAGATACGCAGGTCGCGAACGATCTGCTCCATGCCCCACTCCGCGATGTAACCGTGACCACCGTATACCTGCATACCGTAGTTCGCCGCTTCCAGTCCGGTTTCAGTAACAAAGGCCTTGGCAATCGGCGTCAGCAGTTCAGAAAGTTCTTCCGCGTCTTTGCGAGCCTGCTCGTCTGCGCCGAAGTAGAAGCTGTCAACCAGTTGCGCGACCCAGTAAATAAACGCGCGGCTACCCTCAGCCAATGCTTTCTGAGTCAACAGCATACGGCGCACGTCGGGGTGCACGATCAGCGGATCAGCCGGGCCGTCAGGGTTTTTCGGACCACTCAGCGAACGCATTTGCAGACGCTCACGAGCGTATTCAAGCGCACCCTGGAAGGAAGCTTCTGAGCCAGCAAGGCCCTGCAACGCAGTACCAAGGCGAGCAGAGTTCATCATGTGGAACATAGCCTGCAGGCCGCGGTTTTCCTCGCCGACCAGGAAGCCGGTGGCACCATCAAAGTTCATCACACAGGTTGCGGACGCTTTAATCCCCATCTTGTGCTCGATGCTACCGCAGCTTACGCCGTTGCGCTCGCCGACGTTGTTATCGGCATCGGGGAGGAACTTCGGCACCAGGAACAGGGAAATACCTTTTGTGCCAGCCGGGGCACCTTCGACGCGAGCCAGCACGAGATGAATGATGTTTTCCATCATGTCGTGCTCGCCGCCGGAAATGAAGATCTTGGTGCCGGTGACTTTGTAGCTACCGTCGCCGTTGTTCTCGGCTTTGGTGCGCAGAATGCCCAGATCAGAACCGCAGTGCGGCTCAGTCAGGCACATAGTGCCGCCCCAGGTGCCATCGGTCATCTTGGGCAGATAAATGTTTTGCAGCTCTTCGCAGGCATAGTTTTCCAGCAGACGCGCCGCAGATTGCGACAAGCCGGTATACATACCCCAAGCCCAGCAGGAGGTGCTGACCATTTCAGTCACAACCAGTCCCAGCGAATTGGGCAAGCCCTGGCCGCCAAACTTGGCATCGGCGGTCATCGACGGCCAGCCACCTTCGGCGAACTGCTCATAAGCTTCTTTAAAGCCTGTCGGGGTTTTCACGCCCTCTTCAGACCAGACACAACCTTCCTGGTCACCGATCTGATTCAGCGGAGACAGGACGTTCTCGGAAAATTTAGCACCCTCGGCAATGATCGCATCCAGCAGGTCTTCGCTGACCTCTTCGCGGCCAACCAGGCTCGCAAAATGCTCATCGGCTTTGAGTACATTTTTCAGTACAAAATTAATATCGCGGATTGGCGCTTTGTATTGCGGCATGATGAAACCTCACGTTGCTCGCTGCGTAAGACAGGGTCGCAGCAATGTTGACGGTGACAACTATAGCGATTTATCTACGTTGCGCAAGGCCGAAACGATCAAAAAGGTCGTCATTTGGGCCAATCAGCGTCACACTTTAATGCACGCGAGACGTTGCGAAGCACCATTTAGGGGCATATACGGACTGTCGCTGACCGCTGCGCCTCAGTAGCCTAGTAGCCCCCATCGACGACATCTCAGGAATCATGAACTTTCGCCCCCACGGTGAGCACAGCCTCTACTACCCCCGAGAGGGCATTATCCTTGCCGAACCTCTGGGCTGCTGGAATAAGGAAGCCGCCATGGAATATTGCACCGGCATGCGCAACTTCATCAGTCAGTTGCCCTCGGTGCCAAGTCGATGGTGCCGCATTATCGACTTGAGCCAGTACGAGCTGCATACGCCCGACGTCCCCGTGCTGCTGAACCGCCTGGCGCGCTGGACAAGCGACCAAGGATGCGTCGTTCACAGCTATATTTTTTCCAATACGCTGCAAATCCAGACGGTGGACGAGATGTTCGAATCAATCGGTGCCCGCTACTTCAGCGCGGACGACAGGGAAGAGGCACTTGCGCGGTGTCAGCAAGCGCTTTTGGAGCAGCGTCGCTAGCTGACAGTTAGCAGCGCGGAAAGGTCAAGGTAGCTGGCAACATCCGACGCGATGGGCCCCGCCCCCAAATGCGGGACCACCCCAAGACAGGGCGCAGGTAACATCCCCTGCAACGTCGCAAGATTTTCTTCAAAGCAGGCCATATCGGGATCAACACGATTGGCCACCCAACCGGCCAACGACAAGCCATCTGCGCGAATCGCGTCGGCCGTTAACAGGGCGTGACTGATGCAGCCCAGCTTCATCCCCACCACCAGAATCACCGGCAGGTTCAGTTCCACTGCAAGCGCAGCCAGCGTTTCCCGGTGATTGAGAGGCACCCGCCAGCCACCGGCACCTTCGACCAAAAGAAAGTCCGCCGGGTGCATCATGCTGCCTCGGCAGTAACCGGCCAGTTGCGCAGCGGTGAGGCGACGCCCTTCGTGATCAGCAGCAATATGCGGGGCGATAGCTTCTTCGAATACCACCGGATTCACCTGTGCGTAACTGAGTTTTTCGCTCATCGCCGCCATCAAGTTCAAGGCATCATCGTTGCGCAGCTCGCCGCTGCGTTTCTCCGCCCCCGCCGCGACCGGCTTCAGCGCCAGCGTGCGCAGCCCTTGAGCCGACGCCGCCGCCAACAAGCCACAAGCCACAAGCGTTTTCCCAGCATCGGTATCGGTGCCAGTAACAAAAAAGCGGGCAGCCCTGGCCATTAGAGATTCTCCTGAAGTTCACGGGATGAATGTGGTGCTTTTTCCAAGCGCAGATACCAGACCTGATAGCTAGTCGGCAGACCCTCTGGCTGACGGAAGCCCTCATAGGCTGTCTGCAACGCCAGCAGGCGACGCCGACTGGACAAGCCCTGCGGCCGGCCGTGGTTAACATTGCTGACACCCAATTGTTTAAGGTCACGGGTCAAGCTGCGCAGGTCGTCATAGTACAAACACTCTTCACCCGACACCCACTCACACTGTAAGCCGGCAGAGGCAATCGCCTGCTCAACCCGCTGACGGGGAATGAAGTCGTTGACGTGTACATAGCTGTCGACCTGCTGCCAGGCTGCCCGCAATTCCCAGAGTGTGTCGGGGCCCAGCGTGGCAATAAACGCACAGCCACCCGGTGCCAGCACGCGCTCAATTTCCGCATACAGCGCCTGCACATCTTCACACCACTGCAGGGATAAACTGGAAAACAGCAGGTCGACACAGCCATCGGCCAGCGGCAGATTTTCAGCGTCGCCGCCCAGCCACTGCTGACAGGCATCGCCATGATGGTCGCGGGCGTACGCCAGCATACCCTCAGCCAGATCCACCGCGGTCAACTGCGCCCCCATAAACTGACCTCGCAGCATCGGCAGGCTATAGCCGGTGCCGCAACCCAAATCCACTACTCTCGCACCGGGAGGCAGCGATACATCACTGAGCTGCGAGAATAGTTGATCAGCTATCCGGCGCTGCACCGTCGCCGACTGGTCATAGCTCGCCGCTGCCCGCGAGAACGACTTCGCCACCGCCTGCTTTTCAAAATGCCGGTCCGCGCCGACGGCGGGCAGTACGTCGACTAACCGCTGCCGATAGAAATTCAATACGTCATCACAGAGGCGCGCGGCCTGCGAACGCAGCAGTAAATGCCCCGCGCCTTCATATACCCGCGTTTCGCCCTGAAGCTGCGGGGCAACCGCACTGGGCACCAATGCGTCGCCCTCGCCCAGCACATTCAGGCGAGGGCAGGATAACAGCTGCTCCCGCTGATCCAGCGTTCGCAGTAAATCCAAGCCTCCAAGCAACGCTTGTGGATCCGCCTGACACTCGGGCAGTGATCGACGCAACTCGCGCGCCTGTGCATCACCCTGACATTGCAGCCCCACGAAACGCCGAAGCGCCTTGTCCGGCGCCTCGCACACCTCCTGATAAAAAGCCTCGAAGGTCTCGACCGGCATGGCGGCAGGCCAAGCATCACTGGCGACAAAGCGCGCATTGCTGGCCACGCTAACCAGCCCGGCAACCCGCTCGGGGTGGCGATGCGCAAGCTCAGCGGCAATCATGCCGCCCAGCGACCACCCCATATACAGGGCTTTTTCAGGAAGAACAGGCAACAGTGCTTCGATGAGATTTGCCGCGCTGCCCAGCGACGCCTCGGCGCTGCGCCCAAAGCCAGGCAAATCAATCAGAGTCAGATGAAAATGTTGGCGTAAATGCGGCAACAACGGCTGCCAGATGCGGCTATCGCTGGCCCAGCCATGCAACAGCACCAGCTCGCCAGCCTCACCGCCGGCCGTCAGGCGTTCACGAAACAGCGCGGACATCAGCGCGGCTCCAGCAATTGCGGCGCATACTGGCTAAATACCTGTTGCAGCGTCTCCAACAGTTGCTCGATCTGCTCGCCGTGGTGTGCCGCACTGAGAGTAATGCGCAGGCGCGCGGTGCCAGTCGGCACGGTTGGTGGACGAATAGCAGAAATCAGAATTCCCTGCTCTTCAAGCGCCGCACTGAGCTGCAGGGCCAGTGCGTCATCGCCAACCAATAGGGGCTGAATCGCGGTCTCGGAATCCATCAGCGGCAAATTCAGTGCCTCGGCGCCATCGCGAAACTGGCGGATGTGCGCGTGGAGTCGCTCACGCCGCCAGCGCTCATCACTGAGTAAATCCAAGGAGGCGAGCGTTGCCGCCGCGACGGCGGGCGGCATGGCGGTAGTGTAAATGTAGGGCCGCGCGAACTGAACCAGTGTTTCGATAAGCTCCTCGCTCCCCGCAACAAAAGCACCGAAACTGCCGATGGCCTTGCCTAGCGTGCCCATCAAAATAGGCAGCTGTTGCTGGTCCAGCTTGAAGTGTTCTGCACTACCCGCGCCACTGGCACCCAACACACCAAAACCGTGTGCATCATCAGCCATCAACCAGGTATCGTGGTCGGCAGCAAGTTCAGCCATGGCGGGCAGCGGGGCGATATCGCCATCCATGCTATACACCGCATCCACGGCAATCAGCCGCTGGCCGCGCTCAGGCAGCGCCTGCATACGCGCATTCAAATCATCGAGATCGCTGTGGCGAAACCGCTGCATTTTGGCATCACAAAGACGACCACCATCCAACAGCGAAGCGTGATTCAACCGGTCTTCCAGCAGGTGATCGCCACGACCAAGCAGCGCGGTAATCACCCCAAGATTGGCCATATAGCCGGTAGAAAAGAGCAGTGCTCGATCGCGCCCAGTGACATCAGCCAGCCTTTGTTCCAGCGCATGGTGCAGGCTGGAATGCCCGCAGACCAAGTGGGAGGCGCCGCCGCCCACGCCGAATGCACTGGCCGACGCCTGCATCGCCTCAATCAGTTTGGGATGATTCGCATGGCCGAGATAGTCATTGCTGCAAAATTGCAGCAGCTCCCGACCATCCAGCGTCATTACGGCGCCCTGCGGCGAGGCCAGCTCGCGACGACGGCGGTAAAGTGACTGTTGTCGACGCTCGGCAAGACGGCGCTGCAACTGCTGCGCTCGGGATTCTCGCGTCACGGTGATCAGGCGGTGGCTTCGTAGAAGAACTTGTCGTTCTGCACCCGTTCCACTTCACCCATCAGGGCAGCAGCAGCGGCATCATCATCCGCCTCGGTGCAGCGCTGCTCCGGCGAAATTCCCAGACGATCAAACAGTTTCAGATCTTTGTTGGCTTCCGGGTTAGGCGTGGTCAGCAGCTTTTCACCATAGAAAATAGAGTTGGCCCCGGCAAAATACGCCAGCGCATGCATCTGCTCATTCATTTCCTCGCGACCCGCCGACAGTCGCACGTGGGACTGGGGCATCATGATCCGGGCCACGGCAATAGTGCGAATAAAGTCGAAGGGATCGAGGTCCGCCTCGGCTTCCAATGGCGTACCTTCCACCCGCACAAGCATATTGATGGGCACACTTTCGGGGTGCTCGGGCAAGTTCGCCAGTTGCAGCAGCAAGCCGGCGCGATCCTTCACGGATTCACCCATGCCGACGATGCCGCCGCTGCACACTTTAATGCCCGCATCGCGGACGTTCGACAAGGTATTCAGGCGATCACCATAGGTGCGCGTCGTGATGATCTCACCATAGTATTCTGGCGAGGTATCCAGATTGTGGTTGTAGTAATCCAGTCCCGCCTCGGCCAGCTCCTGCGCCTGCTCGCCACTGAGCATGCCCAACGTCATACAGGTTTCCAGGCCCATCTCTTTCACCCCGCGCACCATGGCGGTCACGTAAGGCATATCTTTTTTCTTGGGTGAACGCCACGCGGCGCCCATACAGAAGCGGGTCGACCCCTGAGCCTTAGCAGCACGCGCCTCGGACAGGACTTTCTCCACTTCCATCAGCTTTTCTTTTTCCAGACCGGTGTCGTAGCGATTGCTCTGGGGGCAGTATTTGCAGTCTTCCGGGCAGGCACCGGTCTTGATCGACAGCAGCGTGCTAACCTGAACAGTATTGGGGTCGAAGTTAGCGCGATGCACGGACTGCGCCTGAAAGAGCAGGTCATTAAATGGCTGCTCAAAGAGCGCTTGAACTTCTTCACTGGTCCAGTCGTGGCGAATAGCTGTCATGGCGAGCATTCTCTGCAGATTGTGGCAAAGCCTGTAATGATACCCGGCCCCGATACGCTGTCAACCAACAGGGATGATTATGGTTTACAAGTGGGTAAACAACAGTCTGAACCGTCTACTGCCGCCACGCTGCCTGTGCTGTCAGCAAGCAGGCCAGCAGCTCTGTCCCGACTGCGAGGTGGAGTTACCGAAGCTGGGCACACACTGCCAACACTGCGCGCTACCCCTACCCCAAAGTGACAGGCTGTGTCGCCACTGCCTGCGACGCCCTCCTCGCTTCACACGCTGTCTCAGTGCCTTTTCCTACCGACCGCCCATCGACCAACTGCTACTCAGCTACAAACATGCCGGGCACATGGCCAATGGCCGCGTATTGGCCCAACTGTGGATGAATTGCTGTGGCGATGACGTGCGTCGAGAGCCCCCGGACGCCCTGATCCCCATCCCGCTGCACTGGCGGCGGCGCTGGCAACGGCGTTTCAATCAATCGCGACTGCTGGCCGAGCAATGGGGCGACGCCTTCGGTCTTGTCGTTAAAGACGCACTGCAACGCCGTGTACACACAGCAGCCCAACAGGGGCTGACAGCGGCGGAACGCCGTCGCAATCTGCGCCGTGCCTTTGTCCTTTCACCCCGCGCAAACGTCACAGGAAAGCACCTGGCGCTGGTCGATGATGTACTCACCACTGGCGCGACAGCCAATGCCGCGGCCGTTATACTCCTCGACGCTGGCGCCCGGCGCGTCGACATCTGGTGCCTGGCGAGAACCTCGGAGCCCGGCCAGTAAGACTCAGCGGAGCAGTAAATGAACGAACAGCAGAATTTTGCGGCCCTGAACCCGGACCGGGTGATCGATGCCGTGGAAAGCGTCGGTTTTGTCAGCGACCTGCGCGTGTTCGCTCTCAACAGCTACGAAAACCGGGTTTATCAGTTCGGCCTGGAAGATGCCGAACCACTGGTCGTGAAGTTTTACCGACCCGGACGCTGGAGCAATGCGCAGATAGAGGAAGAGCACCGCTTCACCCAGCAACTCAGCGATGCAGATATCCCGGTGATTGCCCCCTGGCGGAATAGCGGTGGTGACAGCCTGTTTGAGCACGACGGCTATCGTTTTGCGCTATACCCTCGTCGAGGCGGCCATGCACCCGCGCTCGATGATATGGAAAATCTCTTTCAACTCGGCAGGCTGTTTGGGCGACTTCACCTGCTGGGAGAAACCGAAGACTATCATCACCGCCCACAACTCACCCCCGCCAGCTACGGCACAGCCAGCCGCGAGTTTCTGCTGGAACACGATTTTCTGCCCAGCTCGCTCCGCGATGCCTATCAGGGCATCAGCCAGGATGTCATCGCGCTGATTGATGAGGCCTTTGCCAACGTTGCACCGCGCAATATCCGCTGCCACGGCGATGGTCACGTCGGCAACATTCTGTCTCGTAATGGCGACACCCTGCTCGTGGATTTTGACGACAGCCGCATGGCGCCGGCTATTCAGGACCTGTGGATGTTTCTGTCCGGCGACCGCGATACCCAGCAGGGCGCGCTGCTGGAATTGGTCGAGGGCTACGAAGAATTCCGCGAATTCTCACCACGCGAACTGCGACTGATAGAACCCCTGCGCAGTCTGCGAATCATGCATCACGCCGCCTGGCTGGCGCAGCGCTGGGACGACCCGGCCTTTCCCCTTGCCTTCCCCTGGTTCAACTCCGAGCGCTACTGGGGTGAACACATCCTGTCACTGCGCGAGCAATTCGCCCTGCTGCAAGAACCCCCGTTAACCCTACAGGCGTGATCGCCTTCCCCATTTACACACGTAAAGTTAAAATCCATGGCAGGAGATGACAAGCCGGGCTACTCAACGGCCAATACATGGCGCCTGAGGCAAGGCTATACTCCTCCCCCACTGCCCCGAATAAACGATCATAAACGGGCTTAGGAGTTTGCATGTATACCATCAACGTCAACGACCAAGACCACACTGTGGATGTGCCCGGCGATAAACCCCTGCTGTGGGTGCTAAGGGAGAACCTCAAGCTTTTTGGCAGCAAGTACGGCTGCGGGCAAGCGCTCTGTGGCGCCTGCACCGTGCACGTTGACGGACAACCCACCCGCGCCTGCGTGATGCCGATCAGCGCCGCCGAGGGGCACCGCATCACCACCATTGAAGTGATGAATGAGGACAATATTGGCCGTCTGGTTCAGGCAGCCTGGCAAGAGCTGAATGTCCCCCAGTGCGGCTACTGCCAATCCGGGCAGGTCATGGCAGCAACGGCATTGCTGAAAGACAATCGCTCCCCCAGTGACCGCGATATCGATGAGGCAATGTCGGGCAACATCTGTCGCTGCGGCACCTATCCGCGAATTCGTAAAGCTATTCACAAAATCGCCAGCGAACAGCTCTAAGGAGGCGTTATGGAATTTTCCGAACTGACACGCCGCCAGTTCCTGCGTGTTTCGGCCATCGCTGGCGGCGGCCTGTTGGTTGCCTGTGGCGGTGGCGGAGGTGGCGGCGGAAGCAACAGCGGCAACCCTGGCGATGGCACCAACGAACCGATCGACGCTCAGGAATACGCCGTTGGTGAGTTTCTGCGGCTGAGTACCGACAACCGCGTACACATTCTGGTCGGCGCCTCGGAAATCGGCCAGGGGGCACTGACCTCGATGGCGATGATTGTTGCTGAAGAGCTGGATGTCGATTGGGAAATGGTCACCGCCGAGCATTCGCCGGTCGCTGCGCGCTTTAACAACCCTTACTTTGGCGGACTGCTGCAATTTACCGTGGCTAGCGCCACAACCCGTGGCTATTTCGACACCCAGCGCCAAATCGGAGCTGCCGTGCGGCAGATGCTTATTCAGGCAGCGGCAGATCGCTGGGAAGTCACCCGGGAGTCGCTGCGTACCGACCGGGGCTTCGTCTATGACGATGCTAATGGCCGCAGCGCCAGCTACGGTGAACTGGCGGAAGAGGCAGCAAGCTACAGGGTGCCGCTGACGCCGCCCCTCAAGGAGCCATCGCAATACCGCATTATCGGCCAATCCAAGCAACGCAACGACGCGGCCGCCAAGGTGAGCGGTACACTTCAGTACGGCATCGATGTGGACCTGCCCGGCATGCTGACTGCTGTTCTCGCCAGACCTCCCCGTTTTTTCGGGCAGGCACTGACCGTCGATGACAATGCGGCGCTGGCTATTCCCGGCGTCCGTGAAGTCCATACAACACCGGCCGGCGTTGCCGTCGTTGCCGACGACTACTGGTCGGCAGAAAAAGGACGCCAAGCGCTGGAAGTGCGTTGGAACGAGCTGCTGGCCGGGCGGACGGACAGCGATCTCACCCGCTCAGCCTACGAGTTGCGCCTCAACCTTCCCGGCGTGCCGATCCGCATTGACGGCTTGGTGCCGGTCGCACAACTTGCTGCCGCAGAGGTGCGCTCAGCGGACTACTATTTCCCGTTCCAAGCCCACGCCGCGATGGAGCCCTTGAACGTGACCGTGGACTACGATGGCAGTCGCGCCGACATCTGGACCGGCAGTCAATCTCCCACGCTGGATAAAACCTTCGCCAGCATCATTCTCGGCTTGCTGCCCAATCAGATCAATTTCCACACCATGTCATCGGGCGGCGGTTTCGGCCGTCGTGGCAACGTATTCGCCGACTACGTTCGCGACGCCTGCTTCGTCGCCAGAGCGGTCCGCCAACCCGTTAAGGTGATGTGGACGCGGGAAGACGATATGAAAGGCGGTTTCTACCGCCCCGCCGCCGCCGTGAGAGTCAGCGCCGCCGTGGACAATCAGGGTAATATCACCGCTTGGACCCATCGAGCGGTGACCCAGGACGTGACCGCTATTTTGTACGCAGAGGAGCTTCTGGACACCCTCGCGGAGGGCACGCTGCCCCCACTCAAGGAGCTGACCGACCTGGAAACGGGCATGCCCTACGACATCGACAACGTGTTAATGGATGCCCACCTGACCGTCAATCTCACCATGCCCGCGCTGTGGATGCGATCGGTCAACAAATACACCGACGTCTTCGCTCAGGAGACCTTTATTGACGAGGTCGCCGCTCGCTACAGCCGCGACCCCTATCAGTACCGCCGAGGTATGCTCAACAACGAACCGAGGCTGCTTGCCGTACTCGACGCTGCAGCTCAGGCCGCCAACTGGGGCGGACCGAATGGCGGTCGCAGCCAGGGCCTTGCTGTACTCGGCCATTGGATGAGTTATGTGGCTCAGGTTGTAGAACTCAGCGTATCCGCCGACAAAGTGGTGACCATTCATCGCGTGATAAGCGCCGTGGACGTCGGCACGGCCGTCAATCCTGATCTGGTAGTCGCCCAGGTTGAGTCCGCCATCGTTTTTGCGCTGACCAGTGTTTTCTACGGAGAAATCACACTGAACGACGGCGTGGTTCAGCAGAGCAATTATGACGACTACCCGGTTCTTCGAATGTTCGAAACCCCCGAAATGGAAACAATCGTACTGCCCTCTGAACATGCGCCAGGCGGCGTGGGAGAGTTGGGCGTTCCGGCACTCGGGCCTGCGCTGGTCAATGCTATTTTTGCCGCGACAGGGGAAACGGTTCGCGACCTGCCACTCAGCAAGCTCGGCTACCGTATCGCCGAAAGGAGCCGCTCATGACTGTTTTTCCGACAGGACTGACCAGACTGATAACAGGCCTACTGTTCGGCGCCGCGCTAAGTGGCACAGCTAGCGCGCAGTCCCCCCTGTTTGCGCCGATCTATGAGGTGCTGACCCATCCCCGCTGCCTGAATTGCCACACGGAAACCGAATTTCCCCGTCAAGGCGATGAGCGCAGACGGCACGATCAACTGATCGTACGCGGCGACAGCGACCACGGCGCACCCACGCTGCAATGCAGCGCCTGCCACCAGGAGCAAAACAGCCCCGATGGCGAAGTCCCCGGTGCGCCCCACTGGGGGTTGGCACCACTGAGTATGGCTTGGGAAAACAAAAGCGCCGTTGAGGTATGCACGGTACTCAAAGACAAAAGCATGAACGGTGGCAAAGACCTGCAGGCTCTGCTCAGCCATATGGAAGTCGACCCATTGGTGCTGTGGGGGTTTGCGCCGGGAGGAGACCGCACCCTGCCTCCCCTCGACCATCCGCAGTTCGTGGAAGTGCTTAAGGCCTGGGTCAATGCAGGCGGCCCCTGCTAAACCGGCTCAGCCTTGGACGTGATTCAGCTCGGTCATCAACACGTCTACTAAATCAGCGGCAGGAAGGGCTCTCGACAGGGCTGCGCCCTGCCCTGCCCATTGCGCGGCGAACTCATGACACCCAGATGTTGCCGCCAGGGCATTAAGCTGCTTTGCAGCGTCATACGCCAGCGGATAATCAGCGGGAACAGGGCTGCCGTCGGCTTCGCCATATCTGACGAGCCGGTTCACCATTCCTCGCGCAGGCCGCCCCGAGAACACCGATGTCAGCCGGGTTTCGCCAGCCCTGGCACTTAAAAGGTTTTCGCGATAACTGGCGTTGGCCGCCGATTCCGGGCAAAGAATAAAAGCGGTTCCCATCTGCGCAGCCACGGCCCCCGCTGCCAACGCCGACGCAATACCCTGCCCGTCCATGATGCCTCCCGCCGCAATCAGCGGCAGAGAGCACTGCATTGACAGCAGGCGCAGCAAGACCAAGGTTGTGAACCGCTCATCGCGCGCCGAGGTTGAAAACACGCCCCGGTGCCCACCGGCTTCTATGCCTTGCACCACAATGCCATCCAGCCCGGCGTCCTGAATCTGCCTCGCCTCGTCGGGACTGGTCGCAGTCGCCAGTAGAACTACACCCGCATCCCTTAATGACGTCAGCCAATGCGGAGATGGCAAACCAAAGTGGAAACTGAGCACCGCCGGGCGCAATTCAAGCAGCAACGTCAGCATCTCGGGATCATCGTTAAAACTTCGATAAATCTCGTTCAGCCCCGCCGGTGGCTCGCCGCCAAACTCCTCAAACAGCGGCGCCAAATACCTGAGCCAGGCCGCCTCTTTCTCCGGTTCGGCTTGTGGCGCCGCATGGCAAAATACATTGACGTTGAACGGCTTATCAGTGAGCTGTCGTGTCGCCTCAATCATCTGCCGAGCCTGCACTATTGTGCTGGCACCAATACCCAGCGAGCCGAGGCCTCCGGCGTTGGACACCGCTGCCGCCATCTCAGGCGTGGATACACCCGCCATCGGCGCCTGAATGATGGGCTTTAACATTCCCAGCCTTGTCAGCAAACATTCCGCTGAGCCCATCGCCACCTCCAGTCGTCAGTTTTTCAGGCGATAGCCCGTGCGGAACATCCAGTGAATGACACCAAGGCAAAGCAGCATAAAGCCCAGCGTCATCCCAATACTCACACCAACATTGACGTCGGCAACCCCATAAAAGCTCCAGCGGAATCCGCTGATCAGATACACCACCGGATTTGCGAGGGTTATCGTCTGCCACAGTGGCGGCAGCATACTGATGGAATAGAAGCTGCCGCCGAGAAAGGCCAGCGGCGTGACAATCAGCATCGGCACAATCTGCAGCTTCTCGAAGCCGTCCGCCCACACTCCAATAATGAAACCAAACAGACTAAAGGTCACCGCTGTGAGTACCAGAAACCCCAACATCCAGAGTGGGTGGGCGATGCTGTAGTCGACAAACAACCGCGCTGTAGCGAGCATAATCAAGCCGAGAATTATCGACTTGCTGGCGGCGGCCCCCACATAACCCAGCAGAATTTCCGGCAATGACACCGGCGCGGACAGCAGTTCGTAGATCGTGCCATTATATTTCGGAAAGAAAATACCGAAGGCGGCATTCGACAGACTTTCGGTGAGCAGCGCCAGCATCACCAAGCCGGGGATAATAAATGCCCCGTAGCTGATGCCATCGATCGCGACCATGCGCGAGCCAATCGCAGAGCCAAACACCACAAAATACAACGACGTGGAGATAACCGGTGAAGCGATACTCTGCAATAAGGTCCGCCAGGTGCGGTGCATTTCAAACAGGTAGATTGCACGTACGGCATAAAGATTCATGATGTTATTGCTCCTGTTCGCTGACCAAGCTAACAAAAATATCTTCCAGCGAACGCTGCGTGGAGTGTAGATCTTTGTAGTCAATGCCGTGACTTTCCAGCCGCCGAAAAAGCTCGGCGATACCGGTTTGCTCGCTCTGGCTGTCGTAGTGATAAACCAGCTCCAGGCCGTCATCGCTGAGGCTCAGAGGATAGCTCTGCAACTCTTCAGGGATTGTCAGCAAGGGCTTCTGTAATTGCAGGCGAAGCTGCTTCTGGCCGAGCTTTTCCATCAACTGATGCTTTTCTTCAACCAGCATCAGCTGACCGCGACGAATCACGCCAATGCGGTCCGCCATCTCCTCGGCCTCTTCGATATAGTGGGTGGTGAGAATGATGGTGACACCGCGCTCACGCAGACCCCTCACCATCTCCCACATATCCCTACGCAGCTCAACATCCACCCCCGCAGTGGGCTCGTCGAGGAACAGGATTTCCGGTTCGTGAGACAGTGCCTTGGCAATCATCACCCGGCGCTTCATTCCCCCCGACAGCGCCATAATGCGCTCGTGGCGCTTATCCCACAGCGACAACTGCCGCAGTATTTGCTCAAGGTAAGCGGGGTCTTTCGGCTTGCCAAACAGCCCCCGACTGAAGGTAATGGTAGACCAGACACTTTCAAAGCCATCGGTCGACAGCTCTTGAGGCACCAGCCCAATCCGACTGCGAGCGCGTCGGTAGTCACTCACAATATCGTGCCCCGCAGCGCTCACCGAGCCACTGCTGGCATTCACAATGCCGCAAATAATACTGATAAGCGTGGTTTTCCCCGCGCCATTCGGACCGAGCAGGGCAAAAATCTCGCCACGCTCAATCTCCAGACTCACGCCTTTCAGAGCCTGAAACCCGGAGGCGTAAACCTTGCTGACGTCACGAACACTGATAACTGAAGACACGGACTCTCCCGCAGGTCGGAAAAATAAAAGGCTGAAAGTGTCGCCCAGCGAGCAACGCCGATCAATAGCCGATTGCTATGCCGGCCGGCATTGTCGCCAGAGCATCGCGGCCGCGGTGGCCGACATATCATCAACGGTGGCAACATCCAGATAAATACCGTCAATCAGCAGGCGGCTCATGCCGTGCAATGTCGACCAGCAGAGCTGTGCAAAGCGCAGGACGTCCACCTCGGCGGCAATCCCTCCTTGCTGCTGAAGCGTACGGATGCAGCTGACAAAGTCGCGGAACGCGGCATAGCCCTCTGCCTTGAGGCTGTCAGTGGGTGTGCTGGACTTCCAAAGTTTGCCGCCGAACATCAAGTCGTAGTACTCGGCGTGGGACAGGGCGAAGGCGGTGTACTGGCGGGCAAATTCCAGCAATGCGGCCTCGTCGAAGGTCGACGGCTGCCACAGCGCCGGGGCACAGCAGGTCTCACGAAATCGCCGGAAGCCCTCTTCCGCAATGCCACAAAGCAAACTGTGCTTGTCACTGAAATGGTGGTAGGGCGCGGTGCGCGACACCCCCAACTCCTGCGCCAGTCGACGCATCGACAACCCCGCCTCACCCTCATCGCGCAGCAAGCGCGCCGCGACATCCAACAGCTGCGCGCGCAGATTGCCGTGATGATAGGCCCCGGAAGGCTTGCTGCAAGAAGGAGTATCAGTCATCGCGGCACTCTATCAGCAGCGCTCGGCACTGTCCATCTTGACACCGTCCATATCGAGGCGTAGCCTGCAAATCTTGACATCGTCTAGTTAGATTTTTTTCCAAGAGGATTTGCCATGAGCGCCGCTTACCCCAACCTGCTCCAGCCCCTCGACCTGGGCTTTACCACACTCAAGAACCGCGTATTAATGGGCTCTATGCACACTGGGCTGGAAGAAGCCGAGGACGGCTTTGAGCGTATGGCGGCGTTCTTTGCCGAGCGCGCCCGGGGCGGCGTTTCACTGATCGTCACCGGCGGCATCGGCCCGAATCAGCGCGCGGCCACGCACGAGCACACCAAAATTCTGCGCAGCGAAGCCGACTGCGCGGGTCACCGCATTGTCACCGATGCGGTCCACGCCGAAGGCGGCAAAATCTGTATGCAGATTCTGCACACAGGTCGCTACGCCTTTAACGAGAAACCGCTGGCACCGTCGGCGATTCGTGCACCGATAAACGCCTTTACGCCCGAAGCGGCCAGTGAAGCCGATATCGAGGAGCAGATTCAGGACTTTGTGCGCAGCGCCAGCCTGGCTCAGCAGGCGGGCTACGACGGCGTGGAGATTATGGGCTCGGAAGGCTACTTCATTAATCAGTTCCTCGCCGCGCGCACCAACCAGCGCGACGACGACTGGGGCGGCAGTTATGAGAACCGCATGCGCCTCGCCGTAGACGTGGTTCGCCGGGTACGCGAAGCCGTCGGCGAACAGTTCATCATTATCTACCGGCTGTCGATGCTGGACCTCGTTGAAGGCGGCAGCAGCTATGATGAAATTCTGCAACTGGGCAAGGCTATCGAAGCCGCTGGCGCAACGCTGATCAACACCGGCATTGGCTGGCACGAGGCGCGGATTCCCACCATCGCCACCAAGGTACCCCGCGCGGCATTTACCTGGGTCACCGCTAAATTCCGCCAGCAACTGAGTATTCCCGTCATCACTTCCAACCGCATTAATACCCCGGAAGTTGCGGAAGAAGTGTTGGCGCGCGGTGATGCCGATATGGTGTCGATGGCGCGCCCCTTTCTGGCCGACCCCGATTTTGTCGCCAAAGCCGCGGCCGGTCGCAGCGAGTCCATCAACACCTGTATTGGCTGCAACCAGGCCTGTCTGGACCACATTTTCACCGGCCGTATGACCAGCTGCCTGGTCAACCCTCGCGCCTGTCACGAGACGGAGTTATTGATTCTGCCCACAACAGAGCCCAAGACCTTCGACGTGATCGGTGCCGGCCCAGCCGGACTGGCCTTTGCCTGCACCGCCGCCGAACGCGGTCATCGTGTGCGCCTGTACGATGCCGACCCAGTGATAGGTGGCCAGTTCAACATTGCTCGCAAAGTGCCCGGCAAAGAGGAATTTAACGAAACCCTGCGCTACTTCCGTAAGCGTCTGGACGCGGCTGGTGTAGAACTGCATTTGGGCCAGCGCGTGAATAGTGAGCAACTGAATAACAGTGATGCCGACGCAGTCATCCTCGCCACCGGCATCATCCCGCGGCGTCCGGAGATTCCCGGCATCGATCATCCCATGGTAGTGAACTACCTGGACGTACTGCGCGATGACAAGCCCGTCGGCAAACGCGTCGCCATTATCGGCGCCGGCGGTATCGGCTTCGATGTCGCCGAAGCCCTCAGTCACAGCAGCGATGCCAGTCAGAATATTGCAACGTTCATGCGTGAGTGGGGCGTGGACATGAGCCTGCAGTCACGGGGGGGCATCGAAGGCGTGACGCCGCAACCCAGCCCGTCACCACGCCAGATCACCCTGCTGCAACGCAAAGCCAGCAAGGTGGGCAATGGACTGGGAAAAACCACCGGCTGGATCCATCGCGCCGGCCTTCAGCACAAAGGCGTGGAGATGCTGGCGGGATGCGAATATCTGCGCATCGACGATGACGGCCTGCACATTCGCCAAGGCAGTGAGGAACGCTGCATTGGCGTCGACAACGTAGTGATCTGTGCGGGACAGGAACCCAACCGCCAGTTAGCCGATGGCCTGAACAAAACCGTGCACCTGATTGGTGGTGCTGATCTCGCCGCCGAACTGGATGCCAAGCGCGCGATTGATCAGGGCACTCGCTTGGCCGCCTCCCTGTAAACGGTTGCCTCGCGCCAACGCCAAACCAGCCTCACTGACAGAGCTGCGCGCGGGGCGACCGTTCCGATATACCAGAAATGCGTATAACCGCTGACTATCGCGGCATGTTGCTATAGCCAGTTGCAAAGCACTGCGGCTAGACTTGGACGTTGTTCTCGAAATCCGACCGGGCCACGTATGTTCAACCGCCACTACCGACGCCTTGCCGCGTGGCTGCTTACCTTGGCCGCACCGGCAACCACAGCCGCCCCCTCTGTAAGCTCCCTCAATGCAGCTTGGCTCAGCGAGCTGAGCGGGCTGGCCGCCAGCTATGCCCACCCTGGTTTTTATTGGGGTCACAACGACAGCGGCAGCCGCGCACGACTGGCATTAATTCAAGCTGATGAGCAGAGTGTGCTTTCGGTAGCGCTACCCAATCTCGACGCGAGAGACTGGGAAGATATCGCCAGCTTCAGCGATGCCTCGGGCAACTATGTGCTGGTGGGTGATGTCGGCGATAACTTTGCTCTGCGCCCGATGGTCGAGCTGTACCTGCTGGCGGAATCCGGCAGTGCCAAAGCACCGCGGTTACGGCTTCTTCGCCGTTACAGCGTCATTTACGACGGCGGCCCTCGGGATGTTGAAGGACTTGCCATCGACGCCCAGACGCGCATGGTGTATCTGCTGAGCAAGCGTGAGACGCACCCCAAACTCTACCGTTTCTCGCTGGACGCCCTGCCCGGCGCACCGATCATGCTCAACGAGCTGGGCAGCGTCACCAGCTTACCCACGCCACAGCGCCACCGCCCGCAACGAGAAGGCGGCATCAGCCAGCACTCCCCCACCGGTCTGGATTTTGCCCCGGACGGCAGCGGAGCTGTGATCAGCACGCTGCGCGAAAGCTATTACTTTCCACGCCAAGCTGAGCAAAGTTGGCTGGACGCTCTAAATGCAGAGCCGCAGCCGTTAAAGGCACCGCGACTGCGTCAGGCCGAAGCCATTACATTCAGCACCAACGGCAAAGAAATTCTGTTGGGAAGTGAAGGGCGACCGACAAAACTGGTGCGATTTACCGACTTTGCCGCGCCTTAAAGAACGGTCTGCCGGGTCAGCAGAAAAGAGAACGGGCCACCGTTGCGATGGCCCTAAGTTCTTCTCGACCTCAAGTAATCAAGGAACAATACAGAACAGCGCCACCACGATCGCTACACCCGCGCCCCAGGTCGCACTGCGCAACGCGCCCAGATTCATCAGATAAAAGGCGGTGTAGAGCACTCGTACCGCAATATAGCCCATCGCCAGCATGTTCACCGTCTCCTGCGCCGCACCACCGATGTGGGCAATGATGACGGCGGCCGCGAACAAGGGGAAGCTTTCAAAGCTGTTGTTCATCGCCGCCACAGCTCGCGCCGGGCGCCCCTCTAACTTGGCCAGCCACTGGCGCGGATGGTTGTTGTCATAGCGTTTGCCATCAACCTTACCACTTTTAGCCAATAGCCCGGTCAACGGCGACATCATGCCGGCAATCAAGACACACCACAGTGCAATTGTCATAGTTAAATCCCCTGCTCATCATTTTTGTTGTGTAATGGGCTCAGTCTTTTCGCCCGGGTTTCAGCAAACAACGCAACCAGTTCAAGGTACCGTTTTTACCCAGCACCATGCGGTCAACGCTGTCGAAGAAAGCTTGCAGTTCTGCGGGATCGGCAAAATAGTCGGCCCGTGTGCGCATAGGACGCTCGGGATCGAGTTGCTTGACCACCGTTGCCGGATTTCCCGCCACCACCACATTGGGTGGCACGTTTTTACTGACGACAGCTCCGGCCGCCACGACACTGTTCTCACCAATCGTCACACCTTTCAACACGGTGCTGTGATCACCCAGCCAAACGTTATTACCGATATGTACCGGCTTTACCTCGGGGCTGCGGGCTGTCCGATCATAGAGGTCATGCCAGTCGCTGTCTGTAATATACACACCGTTGGCCATCATCACACTGTCGCCAATGACAATCTCATCGCTGGCAGAAATGCGCCCGCCGGGACTGATCAGCACGTAATCCCCAATGGTGATTTTTCCCTGATCCGGCTCTCGTCCCCACACCCCGATTTTGATTCGGGCTTCCGGCTCCGCAATCACCGTCGCACATTTGCCGATGCGAATATTCGGCCCTGAGATCGAGATATACCAAGGCTTCATGAACGTGGGATAATCGCCTAGGTCATCGCAGGCCGGCTTCAGAAAATGCATGGTGTACCAGTGCCGGAAACGCAGATAGTTTTTCTTCACCCAATAGGGGCGTCGATCCTGACGCATAGCTCGCCTGTTTATCAGTGTTGTCGCAGTTAGGCGCGACAGTGTCGCAAGGCTGGCGATGCCCCGCAATTGCAACAAGGTTACCAATTCATGAAAAAACGCAGCGACGGCAGCCCCTCACGCCGCGTTGAAAGCAGCCAGCAGGGTATTCATGAGCGTCTGGAAGAGACCGTGCGTAAACATCTGGCCCATCCGTTTCGCAAGCCCTATGCCGCCCACAACATCGAGGCATTTGCGCAGGCCCAGCAATGGTTGGCCTCGCGAAACCAGCCACTAATCCTCGATTCTTTCTGCGGCGTTGGCGAGAGCAGTTGGCGGCTGGCCGAGCGCTTTCCCGACTGCGTCATCATCGGCGTGGACAAGTCTGCCGCGCGACTGCAAAAACATACATCTCATCGAGGCAGCGAGCGAGACAACTATCTGTTGCTACGCGCCGATGTCGATGACTTCTGGCGACTGGCCGTCGATGCAGGCTGGCAGCCCCGCGCACACTACCTCCTCTACCCCAATCCCTGGCCCAAACCCGGCCAGCTAAGCCTGCGAGTACACGGCTCACCGCTGTTTGCCAGCCTTCTGGCACTCGGCGGGGAAATGGAGCTGCGCAGTAACTGGCCAGTGTATGTGGATGAGTTCTGCGCCGCACTGCAACTCGCAGGGCGCGACGCCAGTAGCGAATGCTTCGTGCCGAAGACAACGCTCACGCCCTTTGAGCGCAAGTACCACGAGGCAGGACAAGCACTGTGGCGCGTCTGCAGCCCGGCGCTGTCACCCATCCCCGGATAGGGTTTATACTCGCCAGCTATGCAGACAGATACTCATGCCATGAATACACCCGTAGCCGCCGTCGATAAGGTCTGGCAACAAATCCGCGAAGAAACCGCGGAGGAAGTGCAGCGCGAGCCGGTACTGGCCAGCTTTCTTCACGCAACGATCCTCAATCACGACGCACTGGAAGATGCGCTGAGTTTTCATCTGGCGCAAATGCTCGCCAGCCCGGCCGCCTCTGCCCTGCTCGTCCGAGAGGTCATTGATAAGGCATTCGCAGCCGACACCGACATTCGATGCGCCTTGCGCGCCGACCTCTGCGCGGTACTGGAGCGCGACTCGGCCTGCAGCCGTCTGTCGGTACCCTTTCTGTATTTCAAGGGGTATCACGCCCTGCAATCCTACCGGGTATCGCACTGGCTGTGGCAGCAGGGGCGACGCTCGCTCGCACTGTTCTTTCAGAATCGTATCAGCGGTGAGTTCGGCGTGGATATTCACCCGGCAGCGAAGATGGGACGCGGCGTGATGATGGATCACGCCACCGGCATCGTCATTGGTGAGACCGCCGTGGTCGGCAATAACGTCTCACTGATGCAGTCAGTCACTCTGGGCGGCACCGGCAAAGAACACGGCGATCGCCACCCTAAAGTATCCGATGGCGTGCTGATCAGTGCGGGCGCCAAAATCCTCGGCAATATTCGAATTGGTGAGGGCTCACATATATCGGCGGGCAGCGTAGTGCTGAAAGAAGTGCCTCCCCACAGTCTGGTGGCCGGGGTTCCGGCTAAAGTCATCGGCACCCCGGACTGCGAAGCACCGGCGCTGTCGATGAATCACAGCGCCTGCTGCGACGATTAGCCTTTACACGCAGGACGAAGACCGCTGGCTCGCGCCTGCTGGTAAAGCGGTGCGGCTTTTTTCTGCTGGCGCTGCAGCTCTTTGATGCGGCTCTCGTGCGAAGGGTGAGTCGACATAAATTCCGGCGGCTGACCATCACTGGCCGCACTCATGTTCTGCCATAACTGGATGCTGGCCGAAGGATCAAAACCCGCCTTCGCCATATATTCCAAGCCCACCACGTCCGCTTCAGACTCCTGTGTACGGCCATAGGGCAGCACCAGCCCGTACTGCGCCCCCAGCCCCAGCATTGCCATGACCGACGCTTTCTGCGGGCTGTCGCCCATCAGCACAGCCAGTAGCTGAGTGCCGGTTCCCGCAACACTTTGCAGCGACATGCGCTCGGCGCTGTGCTGGGCAATGACGTGCGCTACCTCATGACCGATAACGGTTGCCAACTGATCAGCATTTGTCGCCACCTTAAAAATACCGGTATGAACACCGATTTTCTTACCTGGCAGGGCAAAGGCGTTAGCACTGTCTTCCTGGAACACAACAACCTCCCAGCTACCACGCCATTCTGCGGGCAACTGCGCGGTGATGGCATCGGCGACACAGGTGACATAGGCATTGGTTTTGCCATTGCTGCTGACGGTCATTTCTTCTTTCATCTGATCGAAGGCCGTCACCCCCATTTGAGACATTTCTCCGTTGGAGAATAGCAACATCTGGCGGCGCCCGGTCGGCGACTGAGCGCAGGCCACCAAGGCAGTGATCAATGTCGCGACCGCGACAACTCGCAAAGTTTTCATGGCATTCTCCCAAATGGCAGCGCGAAACGGCTGCATCTGCTATTTTGCGCCATTATGGCACAGCCCTGACCGGGGCTGACAAGCGAGGAGCCAGCAAGTTGAGCGAAGTCTGCGACTGGTGCGGCAATGACCCCGATTACCGCCGCTACCACGATGAAGAATGGGGTGTTCCCTGCCGGGATGATCGTAAGCTGTTCGAATTTTTGATCCTGGAATCGGCCCAGGCTGGCCTGAACTGGCTAACGATATTGCGCAAACGCGAAGGCTATCGGCGACTGTTTGCCAACTTTGACCCCGAGCACGTCGCCCGTTTCGACGACGAGGATATCGCGCGCCTGATGGCTGACCCTGCCATTATTCGTAACCGCATGAAGATCGAGGCCGCCATTAACAATGCCCGATGCGTTCTCGACGTTCAGCAAGAGTACGGCAGTCTCGCCGACTACCTGTGGGCATTTGTCGACCACAAGCCAGTCCAGAATCGCTGGTCGACCCTGGACGAGGTTCCCGCCAGCACGCCACTGTCAGACCACATCAGCAAGACCATGAAAAAGCGCGGTTTCCGCTTCTTTGGCAGCACGATATGCTATGCCTATTTACAGGCCATGGGGCTGGTCAACGACCACCTCGTCCGCTGTCCTGCGCACGAGCGCTGTACCAAGCTGGCAGATTTGTGAAAGATTCACAGGCACCAAAGTCCGCCAGCACAGACTAATACCCTATTGCTCCCGAGATTCGGTGGCCACAGGAGACAAACATGAAAATCCATGCCCTATTTCTGTTGAGCACAGCCATGTTACTGGCCGCCTGCAGCAGTACCGATGTACATACCGATTACAACCCCCGCGCCAACTTCGCCAATTATCAGCACTATCAGTGGTCGGCCGACAGCGGTGCTGACAAGACCGTGTCCCCGTTTGTGATTGAGCAGGTAAAGGCCTCACTCAAAACCCAACTGGACAGTGGACTGTACAAGCTAGCCGATAAGAACCACGATTTTTTGGTGCGCTACTACGTCACCCAAGCCGCCGACACCGTTGACCGCAGCCCCCGACTAGGTATTGGCCTGGGCAGCTTCACCGGCAATTTTGGAATGAGTACGTCGGTCGGTGTGCCGCTGGGTAAAGACAAAATTAACCGCAACGTCCAAATCATGATCGACCTGCTCGACGGCAATACCAAGGCACTGAGCTGGCGGGGCGCGATGGTCATCGAGCTGGATGATCAGGACCCCAAAGTGAATATGGACCGCATTGATCGCGCTGTCGCAGAAATCTGGGCCGAGTTCCCGCCGAAATAACGGGGATGTCAGTCGAGGTCGAGGTCGGGAAACAATGTCGCCAACGCCTCGGCCTTCATTCCGCGCAACAAGGTGATATTGCGCTCGGGAATGGCCTCAACATCAGGATGGGTATCCACCGCCCAACTCACACTGCTTTCACGCAGTAAATGAAAAATGGGATAAGGCGAGCGATTACTGAAATTGGCCGGATCGTCCACCTCGCAGCCTTCAAATTGGTAGTCGGGATGGAAACTGGCAATCTGGAACTCTCCTCGCCAAGGACTTTGATCCAGCAACTGCTCCGCTACCCCCAGGACAGCCCAGTACTCATCGAAGTCTGTCAGTTGACTAGGAACCACGAGCAAGGTGGTTTCCAGTGCCTCGACCGGCGTGTCAGCGAGTTTCATCAGCTCCGCGTAGAGTTGCTGCAACAGCGGTTCAACCTCAGTATGCTCACTGATGACGATGCGAACCGTACCCTGCTCCCATGGCCGTGCCGCAAAAGGGCAGAGCTGCAGACCGACCACCACACTGTCCAACCATGTCTCAACCCGTTCTCGTTCCCGATTCGCCGTCACCGCCACACTCCCACACCATTTCGCGCGCAGTATACGCCCGCTAGAGGCTCCGATATAGCGCAATGCCATGACGCACGCCTCCGCTAGACCAAATTACCATAAGCCAATCAGTGTGCCGCCGGGGTGCGTAGTAAAAGGGCTGCTAAACTCAAATGAGACCTCGCTTGAGTGAGGGTGGCTTTTGCGAGCGTAAGCAAAACAGGAGAGTAGTCTATGAAAAGATATTTCTTTCTGGCGGACAATCTCGACAAGCTGGCCGCTATTGAACACGACTTGCAGGAGAACGGTCTGTCACGACCACAGATTCACGTTCTCAGTCACGATGACTGCGGTGTCAGTCGACGGCGCCTTAACGACGTGGAAGCTGTACTGCGCAAAGATGTGGTGTACGCCATGCAACGCGGCGCAATTATTGGGGCAGCGGGCGCAACGCTGGCACTGGCAGCGGCACATTACTCAGGCCTTACCACCGCCGTCGGCTGGGCACCCTTTGTGTTTCTGGCCATTGTTGTCTTGGGCTTTTTTACCTGGGAGGGTGGCCTGCTTGGCATTCAGGAGCCCCATCGGGATTTTCGGCGCTTTGAACAGGCGCTCAACAGCGGCCGTCATCTGCTGGTCATCGACGTGAACAGCCATGAGCAGAATCTGCTCAACCGGGTCACGGCACACTATCCAGAGCTGGAATTTTCCGGCACTGGCGACGGCGCGCCAAACTGGTTCATCGGCCTGCAAAATAAATGGCGAAATTTTGTCGAAGTCATGCCCTGAATCGGCTGATAGCGGAAATAAAAAACCACGCCTTAGCGTGGTTTTTTATGGCTAGCGGATCGACTCAGCGACGATGGTAGGCGGGGGACAGCTCTTTGACCGCTTCAATGAAGGCGCCCGCATGGACCGGGTCCACCTCTGGCGTAATGCCGTGGCCCAAGTTGAAAATATGGCCTTCACCCTCGCCAAACTCCGCCAGAATCGTCGCCACTTCCTCGCGAATACGCTTGGGTGAGGCGCGCAGCATGGCCGGGTCCATATTGCCCTGCAGCGCCACTTTATCACCCACGCGGCGGCGCGCTAAGCCGACATCCGTCGTCCAATCGAGCCCCAGCGCATCAGCCCCGGTATCGGCCATCGCCTCCAACCATTGCCCACCGTTTTTGGTGAAAAGAATTGCAGGAACACGGCGACCATCGCGCTCTTTAATCAGACCGTCGACAATCTGCTTCATGTAGCGCAGGCTGAACTCGCGGTAGGCGCGATGCCCCAATGCACCACCCCAGGTATCGAAGATCTGTACCGCTTGAGCGCCGGCACGAATCTGGTCATTCAGGTAAGCGGTCACACTCTGCGCCAACTTATCCAGCAATGCATGCATGGTCTCCGGCTCATCGAAAGCCAGCGCCTTACAGCGAGCGTGGTCTTTGGAGCCACCGCCTTCAACCATATAGGTGGCCAGCGTCCAAGGGCTGCCCGAGAAGCCGATCAACGGCACACGCCCGTTCAGAGCCGAGCGAATGGCACGCACCGCATCACAGACGTACGTAAGATCGTTCTCACCGTCAACAACCGGCAGGGCTTCCACATCGGCCATGCTACGCACGGTCTTGCGAAAACGTGGGCCCTCACCGGTTTCAAAGTACAGACCAAGCCCCATGGCATCGGGAATGGTAAGAATGTCAGAAAACAGAATTGCCGCATCCAGGGGGTAGCGTTCCAGCGGCTGAAGCGTCACTTCACAGGCCAGTTCGGTGTTTTTGCACAACGACAGGAAGTCACCGGCTTTGGCGCGGCTGGCACGGTATTCGGGCAGGTAGCGGCCCGCCTGACGCATCATCCACACTGGCGTGTAGTCAACAGGCTGACGCAGCAGGGCTCGCAGGAAAGTATCGTTCTTCAATTCACTCATGGACGCTCAACCTATTGCCAATATAAAAACGCCGGAACCACCGCCGGCACAGGTCCTGCGGTGATTCCGGCGTTCAAACACCTTACACTTTCAGGTAATCGAGAATGCCTTCCGCAGCCTGACGACCTTCCCATACCGCAGTCACCACCAAATCTGAGCCGCGTACCATATCACCACCGGCGAAGATTTTGGGATTGCTGGTCTGGAATTTAAACAATTGTTGCTCCGGCGCCTTCACCCCTCCCCAGGATTCGAGCTCAACGTTCTGCTCAGCCAGCCACTCCGGGGGGTTGGGCTGAAAGCCGAAGGCCACTAACACCACATCGGCGGGAATGATTTCCTCGCTGCCGGGAATCGCTTCAGGACGACGACGGCCATTTTCATCGGGCTCGCCCAGTTTGGTGGTAACCACTTTAATACCTTCAACCTTACCACTGCCGACGATGGCCACTGGCTGACGGTTGAACAGGAATTGAACGCCCTCTTCGCGCGCGTTTTGCACTTCGCGACGTGAACCAGGCATGTTCTCCTCGTCGCGGCGGTAAGCGCAAACGACGCTGGATGCCCCCTGACGGATAGACGTACGGTTACAGTCCATGGCGGTATCGCCGCCACCCAGCACCACGACCCGCTTGCCGTTGACACTGATGTAGTCGGTCGCGTCCTGCTCCCAGCCCATGTTGCGGTTAACATTGGAGACAAGGAACGGCAAGGCATCGTAAACGCCATCCAGTTCTTCACCGGGGAAGCCGCCTTTCATGTACTTGTAAGTGCCCATCCCCATGAACACAGCGTCGTACTCAGCCAGCAGCTCATCCATGCTCACATCGCTGCCGATATCAGTATTCAGGCGGAATTCAACACCCATCTCTTCCAATACACGGCGACGGCGCTGAACCACCGATTTTTCCAATTTGAACTCGGGAATACCAAAGGTCAGCAGACCGCCAATTTCGGGATAGCGATCGAACACTACCGGCTTCACACCCGCGCGCACCAATACGTCGGCACAACCGATACCGGCAGGTCCGGCACCGATAACGGCCACTTTCTTGTCAGTCCACACCCGCTTCGACATATCCGGGCGCCAGCCCAGTTCCAGCGCGGTGTCGGTGATGTACTTCTCGGTAGACCCGATCGTCACGGCACCAAAGCCATCGTTCAGCGTACAGGCACCTTCACAGAGGCGGTCCTGCGGGCACACGCGGCCACAGACTTCAGGCAGACTGTTGGTCTGGTGGCTCAATTCCGCCGCCTCGAACAGATTGCCTTCACTGACCAGTTTCAGCCAGTTGGGAATAAAGTTGTGAACCGGGCATTTCCACTCACAATAGGGATTGCCACAAGCCAGACAGCGGTGCGCCTGGTTCTGTACTTCCTCTTCTTTGTAGGGCTCATAAATTTCTACAAAGGCTTCGCGGCGCTGAACCATGTCTTTTTTAGACGGGTCCTGACGCCCTACATCGAGGAACTGAAATGTATTCTGCAAACGTTCAGCCATAATCTCTTTACCTCTTCGCTACGCGACTGCTTATTCCGGACGCCGTCTGGTGGTTTCCAGCAGGCGGCTGAGGCTTGCTGCTTTGGGCTTGATCATCCAGAACTTAGCAATGTAGTCGTCGAAATTATCCAGCAGATGCTGTCCCCAGGCGCTGCCAGTCTCCGCCACAAACTCCTCAATATTGCCGCGCAGGTGCACGCGGTAGGCCTCCATGGCCTCAGAGGTAATACGACAGATTTCAACCAGTTCGCTGTTGTAGCGATCAACGAAGGTGTTTTCCATATCCAGGACGTAGGCAAAACCGCCAGTCATACCGGCACCGAAGTTCACCCCGGTATTGCCAAGTACGGTGATGTTGCCGCCGGTCATGTATTCACAGCAGTGGTCGCCGGCGCCCTCAATTACCGCGTGAGCACCGGAGTTACGCACCCCGAAACGCTCACCCGCGGTACCGGCAGCAAACAGCTTGCCTCCGGTCGCACCATACAGACAGGTGTTGCCGATAATGGAGGTTTCCTGGCTCTTGAAGGCACTGCCTTTAGGCGGGTAAATCACCAGCTTGCCGCCCGCCATGCCTTTGCCGACGTAGTCGTTGGCATCCCCTTCGAGGTGCATGTGCAAACCACCGGCATTCCAGACGCCAAAGCTCTGTCCGGCTGTTCCCGTCAGGCGCAACACAACCGGCGCAGCTTCCATTTCCAGGTTGCCGTGGCGCTTGGCGATTTCACCCGACAGGCGCGCGCCGATCGAGCGGTCACAGTTGCCGACACGGAAGTGATATTCACCACCGGATTTGGCCTCGATCGCCGGCATAACCGCCGCCACCATTTCTTCGGCTTTTTCACCCTTGTCGAAGGGCTCATTCAGACTGACCTGACAAAACTCCGGCTGCCCTTCTGCCGCAGGATCTTTGAACAGAATCGGCGACAGGTCCAACAGACCCTGTTTATCAGTTTCACCGGCTTTCTGAGCCAACAGGTCGGTACGCCCGATCAACTCTTCAATGCTGCGAACGCCGATTTTCGCCATCCACTCGCGGGTTTCCTCGGCCATGAAACGGAAGAAGTTCATCACCATTTCCACGGTGCCGATGAAGTGGTCATCGCGCAGGCGCTCATCCTGCGTCGCCACCCCGGTGGCGCAGTTATTCAGGTGACAGATACGCAGGTATTTACAGCCCAGAGCGACCATCGGCGTAGTGCCAAACCCAAAACTCTCAGCGCCAAGGATGGCGGCTTTCACGACATCTAGGCCGGTCTTCAGACCACCATCGGTCTGAACGCGCACCTTGCCTCGCAGGCCATTGCCGCGCAGGGTCTGCTGCGCTTCAGAAAGGCCCAGCTCCCAAGGCGAACCCGCATAGCGGATAGAAGTCAGCGGGCTGGCAGCCGTCCCACCGTCGTAACCGGAAATAGTAATGAGATCGGCATAGGCTTTTGCCACACCAGCGGCAATCGTGCCGACACCAGGCTCAGACACCAGTTTGACGGATACCAGTGCGTCAGGGTTGACCTGCTTGAGGTCAAAAATGAGCTGAGCCAGATCTTCGATCGAGTAAATATCGTGATGCGGCGGCGGCGAAATCAGTGTCACGCCTGGAACGGAGTAACGCAGACGCGCAATCAGCGCATTGACTTTACCACCGGGTAGCTGACCACCCTCACCGGGCTTGGCACCCTGTGCGACTTTGATCTGCAGCACCTCTGCATTCACCAGATAATGCGGCGTCACACCAAAGCGCCCGGAAGCGATCTGCTTGATTTTGGAGACGCGCTCAGTACCGTAACGGGCGGGGTCTTCCCCTCCCTCACCGGAGTTCGAACGCGCGCCCAAGCGGTTCATTGCGGTTGCCAGCGCCTCGTGAGCCTCGGGGCTCAGTGCACCCAGCGACATCCCCGCTGAGTCGAAGCGGCTCAGGATGCTCTCGGCAGACTCCACTTCGTCCAGCGGAATCGGCGCAGCCTTATCACTGAAATCCAGCAGATCTCGCAGCGTGGCAACGGGACGCTGATTTACCAGATCGGCATATTTCTTCCACAGCGCGTAGTCGCCGGTTTTGACCGCCTGTTGCAGACTCATCACCACATCGGGATTAAAGGCGTGGTATTCCTTACCGTGCACATACTTCAGCAGACCGCCCTGATCCAGCGGCTTGCGGGGCAGCCACGCCAAGGTCGCCAAGGCTTCCTGGTCGTTCTGCAGTTGCTCGAAGCTGACACCGGCAATACGGCTGGCGACGCCACTGAAGCAGGTATTGACCACGTCGTCATCCAGGCCGATCGCCTCAAACAGCTGGGCGCCACGGTAGGACGAAATGGAGGAGATCCCCATTTTCGACATGATTTTCAGCAGGCCTTTGTTGATGCCTTTAACGTAGTTGCCCCAGGTGGTTTGCTCGTCACCCAGAATTTCGCCGCAAGCCAGCATATCGCTGAGTACCGCAAAGGACATGTAGGGGTAAACCGCCGTCGCACCGAAGCCAAACAGACAGGCCATCTGATGAGAGTCGCGGGCAGTGCCGCTCTCGATCACCAGGTTGGCACTGCAGCGCAGCCCCTGCTTGATCAGGTGGTGATGCACGGCACCGGTGGCCAGCAGGCTGTGGACCGACAGCAGGCCGGGCTCCAGCTTGCGATCACTGAGGATCAGAATGACCTTGCCACTGCGCACCGCCTCTTCAGCCGCGGTGGCGACATCGGCCACGGCCTGCTTCAGGCTTTTCTGTGAGGGATCATAGCTGAGATCGATCAGCGCCTTGGGATAACGCGGAGAGTCTACCCCCATCAGGCGGTCGTATTTATCGGGCGACAGCACCGGGCTGCTCAGAATCAGTCGATCGGCGTGGTCGGCGGTCTGCTCGAACACATTCTGTTCGGCACCCAGCAGGGTTTCCAAACTCATGACGATCGACTCACGCAGTGGGTCGATCGGCGGATTGGTCACCTGAGCAAATTTCTGCCGGAAGTAGTCATAAAGTGAGCGCTGACTGCGCGACAGCACAGCCATCGGCGTGTCATCACCCATCGAGCCAACAGCTTCGTTACCGCTGTCTGCCAGCGGAGACAGTACCTGCTCGCGCTCTTCAAAGCTGACCTGGAAGTACTTCTGCAGTGCCTTGAGCGGCTCACCTTCAGGCAGCGCCGGGCGGTTGCCCTCACCGAGTTGGTCCTGAAGGCGGTTGGCGTTTTCACGCAACCACTGTTTGTAGGGGTGGGCGGCCTTGAGGCGCTCATCAACGTCTTTGGTGTGTAGAACTTCACCCGTCTCGGTATCGACCACCAGAATCTGGCCGGGACCAACGCGTCCCTTGGCAACTACTTGATCCGGCTGGTAGCCATAGGTACCAATTTCCGATGCCACGGTGATCAGACCATCTTTGGTAATTACCCAGCGAGAGGGACGGAGGCCGTTGCGGTCCAACATACACACCGCATAACGGCCGTCGGTCATAACCAGACCGGCCGGGCCATCCCACGGCTCCATATGCATAGAGTTGTATTCGTAGAACGCCTTCAGATCGGCATCCATATGTTCGATGTTCTGCCACGCTGGCGGCACCAGCATGCGCACGGCTCGGAACAGGTCCATGCCACCGGCAACCAGAAGCTCCAGCATATTATCCAGGCTGGAAGAGTCGGAGCCAGTGCGGTTAACCAGCGGCGCCAGCTCTTCGACATTCGGGATGCGCGGGCTGCTAAAGTTCTTGGTACGCGCTTCCGCCCAGTTGCGGTTCCCCTCAACCGTATTAATCTCACCGTTGTGCGCCAGCATGCGGAAAGGCTGGGCCAGCGGCCAGCGCGGCATAGTATTGGTGGAGAAGCGCTGGTGGAAAACGCAGATAGCCGTTTCCAGCTCGGGGTTAGCGAGATCCAGGTAAAAATGTGGCAAATCGACGGGCATCACCAGCCCTTTGTACGACACCACATCTGCCGACAGGCTACAAATGTAGAACTCGCTGTCATCCGCCAGCGCAATTTCCACCTGACGGCGCACCACAAAGAGCTTTGTGGTCAATTCTTGTGCAGACAGACCTTCAACGTTGATAAAGAGCTGCTCAATGCGCGGCAGACTGGCCAGAGCGATTTCCCCGCAAACCGAGGCATCGACCGGCACCTCACGCCAACCCGCCAGTTGCAGGCCGTTGTCGGCAAGCACGCCCGCCACCGCTTCACGTGCGCTGGCGGCTTTTGCCTCATCCTGGCTCAGAAAAATCTGACCGATACCGTACAGCTCACTGAGCTCGCCACCGAAAGCGTCTTTCGCCACCTTGCGCAGAAACGCATCCGGCTTTTTCAGCAATAAACCGCAGCCATCACCTGTTTTTCCGTCTGCCGCGATCCCCCCGCGGTGAGTCATGCAGGTCAGCGATTCGATGGCGGTCGCCAACAGTTCGTGACTCGCTTTGCCCTGCATATGGGCAATCAGTCCAAAACCGCAGTTGTCGCGCACATCTTCAGGTCTGTACAGGCCTGTACTCATAAAACGACTCTCACAAAAAATACAAGAAAAACAAGCAGATAGCCGAAATGACTGTTCGGGACGCTGTTCCGTACCCGAAAAAAGGAGGGACATTCTACACGTATGCGGCAAACCCGACAAACGCCGGGCAGTTTCCGCTCAAACTTTAAGCAATTTATGCGGTGATGCCGGCAGAAATCAGTACCTTAGAGATCTGCTCAACTGACGCCTGGTCACTGACGACCGCCTGCCCAAGCCCCTCCAGCAACACTAGACGCAGCCGCCCATCAATCACTTTTTTGTCCCGCCCCATCAGTTGCAGGAATTGGTCCACATTCATGCTTGGCGGCGGCACAAGAGGCAGGCCGGCGCGCTGCATCAACACATCTGCCCGTTTCCAGATGCTTTCATCCAACCACCCCAGCTCGACCGACAGCGCCAGCGCCAGGGACATACCGGCTGCTACCGCCTCACCATGCAACCAACTGCCGTAGCCCTCAGCGGTTTCAATGGCATGCCCAAAGGTGTGCCCCAAATTAAGGATAGCGCGACGCCCACCCTCTCTCTCGTCCTCAGCAACCACTTTCGCCTTGTTGACGCAGGAGCGATACACAGCCTCCGCCAGAACATCGCCGTCACGCGCCATCAGCGCATCGACGTTATTTTCCAACCATTCAAAAAACGGCGCATCGCAAATCAGTCCGTATTTGATGACTTCTGCGACGCCTGCCGCATACTCTCGGCGCGGCAGAGTATCCAGCAAGCTCAGGTCCGCCAGAACACAGGCCGGCTGATGAAACGCACCGATCATATTTTTCCCGAGCGGGTGGTTTACGCCAGTTTTACCGCCAACGGATGAATCCACCATCGCCAGCAACGTGGTGGGCAACTGAACAAACGCTACGCCGCGCTGGTAGCAGGCCGCCGCAAAGCCACACATATCACCCACAACACCGCCACCCAAGGCAATCAGAGTGGTGCTGCGGTTATGATTCTTCTCCAGCAGGGTGTCGAACACCCGTGAAGCGACCTCCAGGGTCTTGTGAGATTCGCCATCAGGCAAGATCACCTCGGCAAGCTGCTTATCGCCTAGTCCGGCCCTAACCCGATCGAGGTACAGCGGTGCAACGCGATCATTGCTGACAATACAAGCCTGGTGCCCTCGCACAAAGGATTGCCATGCGAGGGCACTCGCGCCAAGAAGATCGCGACCAATAAAAATCGGGTAGCTGCGCTCACCCAGGCTGACCTGGAGCTCTTTCATGATGTGTGTCCGACGTGAGTACTTGGGAAGTAGGGCCGAGCGGCCCAGTATAACAGTTACGCAGTCAGACCGTCGCTGCGTAACTGGCTGACCAAATCCTGCACCACAGATTTGGGGCTGCGGTGGTCCGTCGCAATGCGATAGTCCGCCAGCTCAAGATAAAGAGGCTCTCGCTCAGCCATGAGGCGGCGCAGCGTCTCTTCAGGATTGCCTTGTTGCAAGAGCGGACGCTTGCGATCTTTCGCTGTGCGGCGGATTTGCTCCTCAACGGAAGTGCACAGGTAGACAACCCGGCCCTTCTCCGCCATCAGCCTGCGGTTTTCATCGCGCAACACTGCGCCACCACCAGTAGATACAACCGCGCCACCCACTTCACTCAGTGACTGCAACATCAAGGCTTCGCGATCCCGGAAGCCCTGCTCCCCTTCCATATCAAATATCCAGGGGATATCAACACCACTGCGCTCTTCGATCTCGCGATCGACATCGTGAAATTCAAGGCGGAGAGTATCTGCAAGCAGGCGGCCGATGGTGCTTTTTCCCGCGCCCATCGGCCCGACCAGATAAATTAAATCGTTGTTTCGCATTGCCCCATCAATCTATCAGGCTGTCCGCAAGAATGCGTGGGGTGATGAAAATCAATGTTTCCTGCTTCTCGCGCGTCACATTGGTGCTCTTGAACAGGTGCCCAATAAACGGAATATCGCCCAGCAGCGGCACCTTGCTCTCGCTTTCAATGTCCACCTGATCGTACACACCACCCAGCACCACAGTTTCGCCATTGCTGACAAGCACACGTGTTTGCAGCTCAGTAGTATCAATGGTCGGCACCTGCCCACCAAGCCCGGTAGCAATGACCAGCTCACCAACAGTGTCCTGATTAATAATCAAGTCCATAATGATGCGGTCATCGGGTGTAATAATCGGCGTCACATCCAATTTAAGCACTGCCTCTTTGAACTCTATAGTTGTTTCACCGTTGGCAGAACTCTCGGGATAGGGAATTTCTGTACCCGACTTGATAATCGCCGGCTCTTTGTCGCCAGTCACAATCCGTGGCTGTGACACAATCTCTCCGCGCCCCTTAGACTCCAACGCTGAGAGTTCAAGGTTCAGCAATACATCAGAGCCAATATAGCCGAGCGCGAAACTGCCGGCCGCCCCCTGAACACCGAGATCAGTGACCAAGCCCGGCACCGCCGTATAGGTACTGGAGCCGGCAGCCAACGCACTTAGGTAATTCGACTGCGTGGCCTGATCGCTCTCAAGGTCACCATTGACCGAAAATATCTCGTTACCATTCTGCTTGACGTAAGCCCCTCCCCAGCGCACACCCAACTGGCGATCAAAATCAGAAGAGGCCCGCACAATTCGCGCTTCTATTTGCACCTGACGCACCGGCACATCAATCAGCGCAACGAGCCGCCGAAACTCCTCCAGGCGCTCAGCCGTCTCGGTAATCAGCAGGGAATTGGTACGCTCATCAACAATGACACTGCCGCGCGGAGACAAAATACTCTTGGTCGCCTGGCCATCATCCCCGCCGTCACTCTTAGGCTTGAACAACTTGAACAGCTCTGCTGCATCGGCATAGCGGATACGAATGTATTCACTCTGCAGCGGCGCCAACTCTTCAACCTGCTTCTGGGCCTCAATCTGCTGACGCTCCCGCTCGGCAATCTCTGCAGCCGGCGCCACCATCAACACATTGCCAACCTGACGCTTATCGAGACCCTTGGTCTTCAACACCAGATCAAGCGCCTGATCCCAAGGCACGTTCTGCAATCGCAAGGTGATATTGCCCTTTACAGTATCACTGGCCACCAGGTTCAGTTCCGTGAAATCAGCAATCAACTGCAGTACCGAGCGCACCTCGATGTCCTGAAAGTTCAGCGAGAGCTTTTCACCGACGTAGGTAAATTCTTTACGGCGCTCCTCGACCTCTTCACGCGTGAGCGGTTTCACACTCACCACGTACTCGGTGTCAGTCTGGTAGGCCAGATAATCATATTCACCACTGGCTTCCAGCGATAGCTTGGCACCACTTTCCCCCATGCGCGCATTGATCATTTTCACCGGAGTGGCAAAATCCGCCACGTCAAATTTGCGCTGCAGACTTTTGGGCAAAGCGACATCAGCGAAATCGATCTTGATCCGAGGGCCTTCAACAAATACGTTGATGTCAGCCTTATCGTCTGCGAGCTTGATCAGCAGACGTCCCTCACCCTTGTCTCCGCGCCGGAAATCCAAGTCGGTAATACGGTTGCCCGTCGGGGCAACCTTATTTTCTGCCATTGAAAGAACGGGGTTGTTGTACTTCTCCTTCAGGTAAGCCTTGCTGCCGCCGCCACCAACAGCAACGACAAGCTCGTTGCCCTCGACACGGGTTTCATAGCTCGCCAAACGCACTAGGTTAAGCACCACTCGAGTGCGCCCACGTCCCTCCAGCACTACCGCACTGCTCGCATTGTCGTAGGACAACGGGAATTTTTTCTGGGGAAGTTTATTTTCAACACCGACCAAGTCCAACGCGATACGCGCAGGCTTTTCAATGCTATACCCCTTGACCTCTGGCGCCGCGCCCTCAAATTGGAATCGCGCCTCGAAACGGCCGCCCTCAAGTGCATTGAACTCCACATTGGTCAGGATGCTGGCCTGAGCCGCCAACGAGAGAAGCAGCGATCCGGCTAGCAGCAGGCCGCGCGTCAGCAAAGCTCTGCCGTGGCGGTGCCAGGCCGCCAGATGGGGCTTACGCATGGTGGTATTCATTGATGTCTCCGCCTCTCAAATTCTCATTTGCCGCTGCTCAGTTCCAGCGAGCGGGGGCGCTCAACCCAGCCTTCTCCACCCGTGGAAACAATCTCGACAACCGATACATGGTTGCCACCAACGTCAATAATTTTGCCGTGATTTCGGCCTATATAATTACGCTCGCGCACACGGTGAACCGCACCATCCGGCGCTTTAATCAGCGCCCAAAGCACATTGTTCAACTTCACCGTCCCCACCATTTTCAAAGAATCAATGGAGAATGACTCCAGGTATTCCCGCTCCCGACTCATATCGGGCTTGACTGAAGAAGACGCCTCCAGCCTGGCGATTTCCTTAACATCAACCGGCTTAGTAAACGGGCTACGCAACCCTGACGCCGTGTAGGTAAACGCACGGTAAGCCTTGAGCGCAGGAATTGGCGCAATGGTGCCGCTCGGCGACGAGCGCTTTTCTGCAATGAAAGCATCAAGATCAGCGTAGCGGCCACTGCCACTACAGGCCGCCAGAACCAAACTGAGAAGGGGCAGCAAAATGCGCTTCATCAGGACCCTCCCTCGACTTCTTTATAGCGGTAAGTTTTGGCGGTAATCGACATTTGCTGACTGGTCAGGTCCTTACTGCTTTTAATCTTATAATCGTGCAAGGTCACAATTCGGGGCAGGCTGGCAATACCGCTCACAAATGCCGCAAGGTCGTGGTACGTCCCTTCCACTTCAATAGCAATAGGCAGCTCGATATAGAACTCCTGCGCGCGCTCGGGCTGTAACTTGATACTGGAAATTTCCAAGCCATTGTCGATGGCCTTTTCCGTCATATCTTCCAACAGGCCCGGCACCTCTGTATCTGCAGGCAGCTGCCCTAACAGAATACCAAAGCTCTCTTCCATCTCCGCCATCTGCTTCTTTAACGGCTCTAATTTGGCGGCCTTGAACGCTTTTTTCTCAAATTCGCTTTTCAGCTGGACTTCTTTGGCCTCAGCCGCTGCCAACTCCTTTCGCAGGTCAGCAACCACGTAGAAGTAGCCTGCTGTCAGCACCACTGCAAAGGCAATTGCCCACAACGCCGCACGAACCAGCACCGGCCAGGCGCCGATATTGCCCTCGTTGAGGTCGTTAAAATCAAACTGTTTGACTTCGTCCAGCCACTCTTGCCAAGCCACAGCCATCTCCTACTTTTCGCTCTCAGGCGACGGTGCGCTGATGCGGAAGCTCAGCTTAAAGTTACTGGCTTGCTCGCCGTATTGCTCTGCGGCTTTGACAGCCGTCAGGTTCGGCTCAGAAAACCAATCCGAGGCGTCCAGCTTTCGCATCAGGCTAGATACCCGGTTGTTCGACTCAGCGATACCTTCCACATCAATCCTGTCACCAGAGCGAACCACTGATGTAAAGAACAAGCCATCCGGCAAAGTACGCACCATCTCATCGAAAACACGCACAATCAGCGGGCGAGTCCCCTGAAGGCTCTGAATAATATTCATGCGATCCAGTAGTTGTTGACGGCGGGTCTCCAGGTCCTGAATCTCGGCAACCTCTTTATTGATCGTGCGGATATGCCCCTGAAGATAATTATTTCGCCCTTCCTGATTACTGATCGCACCGTTCACGATACTCATTGCCAACATGACCATGAGCACCGCCAGCACAACAACGCCGCCGAGCACAACGAGAAACTGTTTCTGAATCTGCTGACGCCGGGCTTCACGCCAGGGGAGGAGGTTGATATTGGCCATCAGTCAAAACTCCTCAGCGCAAGACCACAGGCAATCAGCATGGCAGGTGCATCATTGCTTAAACGCATGGCATCTACCCCGGAGGCAATTGCCATATTCGCGAAGGGGTTGGCGACGACAGTATTCACACTCAAGCGCTCTTCCACCAACTCTGCCAAGCCCTGCATAGCCGCCACACCGCCAGCCAAGAGGATCATATCCACCTCACTGTACTGGCTGGCCGAGAAGAAAAATTGGAGCGAGCGAGAAACTTGCTGAATGACCGCCTCTTTGAACGGAGCTAAAACTTCGCTGTCATAGTCATCGGATAGCCCCCCTTGCTTCTTGGCAAGGCCCGCTTCTTCAGCGCTTAAACCGTAACGCCGCTGAATCTCTTCGGTCAGCTGCCGACCACCGAATAACTGATCTCGCGTATACACGGTCTCATTATTCACAATCACGCTGAGCGACGTCATGCTGGCCCCAATATCGACAATGGCCACCACCGTATTCTCGTCGCAACCCAACTGCCCGGCCATTAGCTCAAAACTGCGCTCTACCGCATAGGCCTCGACATCCATGACCTTAGGCTCAAGGCCGCCGATTTCCAGAGCTTCCACCCGACTATCGACATTATCCCGGCGACAGGCCACCAACATGACCTCTGCCTGATCGGAGGAGTCCTCTGCAACGCCCATGACCTCGAAGTCCAAGGCAACTTCATCAAGGGGGTAGGGTATGTATTGGTCTGCCTCGAGAGAGATCTGCGTCTCCATGGCGTTGTCATTCATGTCCGCCGGCATACGCAGTATTTTCGTGATAACCGCAGACCCCGGCACTGCCGCAGCCGCCTTATTCACCTTGCTGCGGGAGCGGGCATGCACCGCCTTGATCGTCTCGCCGACGGCCTCGACCTCTACCAGGTTCTTTTCCACGACGGATTGCGGCGGCAAAGACATCACCGCATAGCTTTCCACGCGAAACTTGTCGCCACTGCGACTCAGCTCGAGCACTTTCACAGCACTTGAACTGATATCGACGCCTAGCAGGCTGCGGGATTTTGGACCACCAAACAAGCCATCTAGCACTATTATTTTCCTATTTACATCGTGGACTTAGCGCGAGTTTTTACATGGAAGATTAAATACCAGTGTATACCATTGCGCAAATAGTTATGAAAAAAATACCCCGATAATTTCACAGATTTCGGTATCCTAGTCGCGCATTCGTAACGCTATTTGGCATAACTGGGAAATTATGGCTCGCACACTCTCTCTTTTCAGGTTTTTCGGACTGCTGGCACTCATCGCCGCCAGCGGCGCCGTCATGGTATTTTGCGCGGCCTTCCTGTACATCGCCCCTCGCCTTCCCGAAGTCGAACAATTGCGCGACGTCCAACTCCAGACGCCGCTGCGCATCTACAGCCGCGACGGCAAGCTGATCGGCGAATTCGGCGAAAAACGCCGCTCCCCCATCAGCATAGTCGAAGTACCACAAACCTTTATCGACGCCTTCCTGGCTGCTGAAGATGACCGTTTTTACCAACACCGAGGCGTTGACGTAACCGGCCTGCTTCGCGCTGCCTCCCAACTGGTGACCACCGGAAGCATCCAAAGCGGCGGCTCCACCATCACCATGCAGGTTGCCAAGAATTATTTCCTAAGTCAGGAGCGTACGTTTACCCGTAAATTTACGGAGATCTTTCTCGCTATTGAGATAGAGCGCCAACTCAGCAAGGGCGATATCCTTGAGCTGTACCTGAACAAAATCTTCCTTGGCAACCACTCCTACGGTATCGAGGCCGCAGCTCAGACCTACTATGGCAAGTCGATCAAAGAGTTAAACCTGGCCCAGATGGCAATGATTGCCGGACTGCCCAAGGCGCCCTCAGCCTATAATCCCATTGCCAACCCTGAACGCGCCCATATCCGCCGAGACTGGATTTTGCGCCGTATGCACGCCCTCGACTACATTGACGACGTGGACTATCAGGTTGCCATTAGCCAGCCGCTTACCGCTCGCCAGCACGGCACCCAGCTGGATCTCAACGCCGCGTACGTTGCGGAAATGGTCCGCACCGAAATGCTTCGCCGCTATGGACGGGATGCCTACGAGGCAGGCTTTAGCGTGATCACCACAGTCGATAGCCGCCTGCAATCCGCCGCCAAAACGGCCGTGCTCAATGGTGTTGTGGAGTACGACCAGCGCCACGGCTACCGCGGCCCCGAACAGCAGTGGAAAATCCCCACCCAGCTCGACGATGTCGCCAAAGAAAGCTTGCGCAAAAAACTGCAGGATGTCGGCAGTGTCGGCCCCTGGCACCCGGCACTGGTGTTGAGCATTGAGGACAAGCGCGCCGTCGTCATGCTCGCCACCGGCGACCAAACCACACTGGAGTGGGAGCAGGGCTTTGCAGGCACCGTGCGCTACATCAATGAAGATCGCCACACCTACGAAGCGGAAACTGTTGGCGAACTGATCGCAGCGGGAGACCTTATTCGCCTGCGCATGGGTGAGTCACCCCGCCGCTGGCAGTTCTCTCAAATCCCCGACATTCAGGGCGCGCTGGTCTCGCTGGATGCCGACTCGGGCGCCATTCTCAGCTTAGTCGGCGGCTACAGCTACCAGCGCAGCTCCTTCAACCGCGTCACCCAAGCCGCCCGCCAGCCCGGATCGGCATTCAAGCCCTTCATCTATACCGCCGCCCTCGACAAGGGCTTCACAGCGGCCAGCATCATCAATGACGCGCCGATCGTCTTCGACGACGCCTCACTAGGCGGAACCTGGCGCCCCAGCAACTCCAATGGTCAGTTCAACGGCCCGATGCGATTGCGCAAAGCGCTGTACCTGTCTCGCAACCTGGTCTCCATCCGCCTGCTTCGCGAGATGGGTATCAACTACGCCATCGACTATGTTTCGCGCTTCGGCTTCGACAGCAGCAAACTGCCCCGCGACCTGTCGCTCGCACTCGGAAGCCACTCGCTAACACCGCTGGATGTGGTCACCGGTTACGCCGTGTTCGCCAATGGCGGTTACAAAGTTTCACCCTACCTGATCGAGCAGATTATCGACCGGGACGGCAACACGCTCTACCGCGCAGACCCCGTTATCGTTTGCCATGAATGCAACGAAGAAGACCTCGCAATGAGCGCCTTTGACGAAGCCGAATCCCTGGATGATCTCGACATCGACGATCTTACTGCCCCCGCCCGCAAAGCGGAGCGCGTAGTCGACGAAGAAGTGACCTTTCTGATCGACAGTATTTTGAAAGATGTGATAACACGCGGCACCGGGGTGAAAGCCCGCAAGCTGGGCCGCAGCGACGCGGCGGGCAAAACCGGCACCACCAACGGCCCCACCGACGCTTGGTTTTCCGGCTACAGCAGCGGCGTAGTGACCTCGGCCTGGGTGGGTTTCGACCAGAACCAAAAACTGGGCCGCAGCGAATACGGCGGCTCGGTCGCCCTCCCGATCTGGGTGGATTATATGAGCGCGGCATTAAAAGACCGCGCAGAGCGCCACCTGAAGCAGCCCGACGGCATTATCTCGGTTCGCATCGACCCAGAGACTGGCAAGCTGGCCGCGCCGGGGCAGAGCGATGCCATTTTTGAATACTTCCGCATCGATCGCGCGCCCAGTGAAGTCAGTAATGGCGGCAGCACCATCGGCCCCTATGACAGTGCCGATGGGGACGTTATCGAACTGTTCTGACAGATCGACGCTAAATATCGAGGCGCCCTACAGCGCCTCAATGGCTTCAGCCAAGGTGCTCACGGCAATCACGCTCATCCCCATATCACTGCGGGGCGCATTGCCCTTGGGCACAATCGCCCGGGTAAAACCGTGCTTCCGGGCCTCCTGCAGGCGCTCCTGACCACTCGGCACCGGGCGAATCTCGCCCGACAGCCCCACTTCGCCAAACACCACCAGATCATCCGGCAGTGGCCGGTCACGAAAGCTCGACACAATGGCAAACAGCAGCGCCAGATCGGCACCAGTTTCCAGCACTTTCACGCCACCGACCACGTTCACGAACACATCCTGATCACCGAGCTGCAAGCCGCCGTGGCGATGCAACACGGCCAGCAGCATGGCCAGCCGGTTCTGCTCCATACCCACCGCGACGCGACGCGGATTACCGTAATTACTCTCGTCCACCAGCGCCTGAATTTCCACCAGCAGCGGACGCGTGCCCTCCCAGACCACCATCACCACACTGCCCGACGCCTGCACATCACTGCGGTTTAGAAAAATCGCCGAAGGGTTACGGACTTCCTTCAAGCCCTGCTCTGTCATCGCGAAGACACCCAGCTCATTCACCGCGCCAAAGCGGTTTTTATGGCCGCGCAGAGTCCGATAGCGGCTGTCACTGCCGCCTTCGAACATGATTGAACAGTCGATGATATGTTCCAGCACCTTGGGCCCGGCAAGTGCGCCGTCCTTGGTCACATGCCCCACCATAATCAGCACGGTATTGCTCTGTTTGGCAAAGCGGGTCAACGCGGCGGCACATTCGCGCACCTGCGAAACACTGCCAGGCGCCGAACTCACCTGCTCGCTGTGCAGGACCTGGATCGAATCCACAACCATCAGCGCGGGTTGGTAACGGGCCGCCTGAGCCAGAATCGCCTCAAGACTGGTCTCCGAATACAACTGCAGATCATCCGCTTGCAGACCGAGACGCCGCGCTCGCATCGCCACCTGTTGCAGCGACTCCTCACCCGTCACATACAGGCAACGCCGATCGGCAGCTAACTGGCAGAGGACCTGAAGCAGCAAGGTACTTTTCCCCGCCCCCGGATGCCCGCCCAGCAGCACCGCCGAGCCCGGGACGTAGCCACCACCCAGCACCCGGTCCAGCTCGGCAAAGCCACTGGCAATACGAGGTAGATCTTCAATTTGCACCGACGCCAACGCCTGCAACTCTCCCACGGCCCCGGCATAGCCCTGTTTGCGAGCGGCTCCCGACCCACTGCTTGGCGACGCCCCCAGCCGAACTTCTACCAAGGTATTCCATGCGCCACAATCCTGGCACTGGCCCTGCCACTTGCTATGGTCGGAACCACAGTCGTTGCAAACATAGGCGATTTTACTTTTTGCCATACGGCCTCACTCCACTGCGCTGCTGACAGACCGGGCGGCAAGCCCGTACAATGCTCTGCCAAGCGAGGATTCTGTTTAATGTCGGCGCCACTGCTCGAAAGACCGCTACTTGTCTCCCCCACCCTGGCCGCAACCATTGGCCTGGAGTGCGCGCTGCTGTATCAACTGCTGATCGAATGGCAACCCCTGCTTGAAGCCCGCCCCCGCCAGGGGCAAGACTGGTATCTGCTTGACCGAGAGCGCCTACAGGCACAGCTGCCTTTCTGGCAGCCCAGAGACATCGACCGGATATTCCAGCAGCTCCATGATCAGGGGCTCATTATTATCGGCAGCGCCCTGATCAGCAACGCCCGCAATCTGCGATTGGCCTTTCCAGGACGCGAAGCCGCGCCGTCAACATCTGCACAACAAGCCCCGGCATCGCCTCCGGCAACAGCACCATCGCGCGCCAGCAGCCCCGTTCCCGGCAAACAATGTATCAGCGCCGACTGGCAGCCCGACCCGGCCGCACTGGAATATTTGCAGCGCTTCAGCCGCATTCCTTCGACCTTTATTGACGCCTGCCTGCCGGAGTTTATTGCCCACTACCGCGAGAGCGGCGAGGCACGAAGTTCCTGGAGCAGCACCTTCAGCCAGTTTGTCAGCCGTCGCTGGAAAAAACAGCAGTATCAGGAAATTGAACAGGCCCGGGAGCAGGTACTCGACAACGACTGGCGACCCAGCCAGGACGCCTGGGAAATTCTGCTGCGCGACGGTATCAGCCAGCACTTTATTGAAGACGCCCTGCCGGAATTCATTCTCTATTGGCGGGAACGCGGCACCGCTGACAGCAACTGGAACTCGCGTTTTTTGCAGCATATTCGCCTGCAGTGGGCGCGCTACACCAATGCGGTCAGCCACGAACAGGCCTTTGTGCCGATCAGCTCGCAATGGCAACCCAGTCCCGAGGTGTTTGAAATTCTGCAAATGGCCAAGATCGACACCGATTTTGCCCGCCGCCAAATTCCCGAATTTATTCTCTACTGGCGCGACAGCGGCCAGCCGCAGCGCTCCTGGAATACAAAATTCCTGCAGCATGTAAAATACCGCTGGGCACACAGTCACCAACTGGACAAACACGATGCGCGACAGCAACAAGCTCCTGGAGCAGGCCAAGCAGCAACTGGCTTCATCGCCAAACACACCGACCGCAGCTGGGCAGACGGGCTCTGAGCAGCGCCCCATGCCTGACAAAGATGCCGTCATTGACGCCATTAACCGCATGTTCGCGGAGTTTGAGCTGGTCTACCACAACCAGTACAACAAGGCCTTCGCCACCGCTGAAAAGCTGTCCTACGCCAAAAAACTGTGGTTCAGCAACCTCTGCCATATTCCGCCAGAGCAGATTACCGCCGCCTGTCACCGCGCCATTCGCGAGTCCGAATTCCTGCCAACGATCAAGGGCATTCTGAAATACTGCGAACCCGACGATACCGCGCTTGGACTGCCCGACGCCCACAGCGCCTACGTGGAAGCTTGCCGCGCAGCCTCACCCAAGAATGAACAGCACTGGTCGCACCCGGCGGTCTATCACGCGGGCAAGCAGAGCGACTGGTATTTCCTGGCTAACAACACCGAACAGCAGGCCTTCCCCATTTTTCGCCGCCACTACCTCGCCCTGTGCGAGCGGGTGCGCGAAGGCGAAGCGCTGGCCCCGCCGCAGCCCGAAGCCCTTCCCAAGCCCGACCCCAAGCCACTGCCCGCCGAGGAGCAACGCCGCCGTATGCGGGAGCTGCGCAGCAAACTGGATATCTGATACACAGCCGTGCAGCGGGCGGCAACAGCGGATACAATAGCGCAGCCCCGAACAAGCAACCCCAATTCAGCCCCGTGGAACGCACTATGGCAGACAATAAAACCACCCATTTCGGCTTCAGAACCGTCGACCAGAAAGACAAAGTCAAAATGGTTGCCGGCGTATTCCACTCCGTCGCGGGCAAATACGACCTGATGAACGACCTGATGTCGGGCGGCATCCACCGTTTGTGGAAACGTTTCACCATCGAACTGTCAGGCGTGCGCAGCGGCAATGCCGTCCTCGACATCGCCGGCGGCACCGGCGACCTCGCCGCCAAATTCAGCCGTATTGTCGGCGCCGAAGGCAAGGTTGTACTGGCCGACATTAACGATTCCATGCTGCAAGTGGGCCGCGAGAAGCTGACCAACCAGGGCATCGTCGGCAACATTGAGTACGTGCAGGCCAACGCCGAGTGCCTGCCCTTCCCTGACAACAGCTTTGACTGCATCACCATCGCCTTCGGGCTGCGCAACGTCACCGACAAAGACGCCGCGCTGCGCTCCATGCTAAGAGTGCTCAAGCCCGGCGGCCGACTGCTGGTACTGGAGTTTTCCAAACCCAAAAGCGAATTGCTGAGCAAGGTCTACGATCGCTACTCCTTCGACGTGCTGCCCCGTATGGGACAACTGATCACCAACGATGCCGAGAGCTACCGCTACCTCGCCGAGAGTATTCGCATGCACCCCGACCAGGACACGCTCAAAAGCATGATGGAAGAAGCTGGCTTCACTGAGGTTCGCTACCACAACATGACGGGCGGCATCGTGGCCGTGCACCGGGGCGTGAAGCCGTGATTCCCCCCATGCTCAGCAGCGCCGCATTAGCCGGGCTGGAGGACAGTGTGAACCGTGCACTGCGCCTCGACCCGCGCAGCGCCGCACGCCTGCTTGAGCTGGATGGTGAGTGCTTCGCCCTGCACTTGCAGGAACCCGATTTGAACCTTGGACTAAGCGTCGCGGGCGACCGCCTGCGTCTGATGCTGACCCCACCGGAAAACCCCAGCACCGCCCTGCGTGGCCGGTGGAGCGAATTCGCCGCCGTCGCTACCGCCAACGACCCTGCCGCCGCGCTAATCAATGGCGATATTCAGGTCAGCGGCGATACCGCGCCGTTGCTGGCGCTGCGAAAATTGCTATCAGAACTTGAGCTGGACTGGGAGCAACCGCTGGCTGACGCCTTTGGCGATGTGGCGGCCCATCAGATAGGACGCGGCCTGCGCGCAGGCCAGAAATGGCTGCAGAACACTGGCCGCAATCTGCGCCGCCAGCTCGGCGATTTTTTGCTCGAAGAAAGCCGCTTGTTGCCCCACCCCATACAGGCGGAAGCCTTTTACCGCGATATCGATGAGCTCAACGCCCGCAGCGAACGCCTGGAAGCCCGTATCCGGCGCCTGCGGCAGAAGTGCCAGCGGCCGCAATAAACAAGGATCACACTATGGGCCTGCGACGGCTGCTCGCCATTCTGATGATTATCTGCCGCTATCGCCTGGATCAGCTCATACCGATCGAGCAGCTACCCTGGCGGGCGCGCCTGCTCGCCAGGCTTGGGCCTTGGCGCCTGTTCCCCACACCCTCGCTCAGCCGGGGGGAGCGGCTGCGGCTGGCGCTGGAATCCCTTGGCCCAATCTTCATCAAGTTTGGTCAGCTGCTGTCTACTCGCCGCGACCTGCTGCCCCCCGATATCGCAGACGAACTGGCCCATTTGCAGGACCGCGTCCCCCCATTTCCCAGCACCGTGGCCGTCGGCGTCATCGAAAAGGCACTAGGGCAAGGTGTCGACGAGCTGTTCGATAACTTCCAGCGCGAGGCCCTGGCTTCTGCCTCGATTGCTCAGGTCCACTGCGCCACGCTGAAAACCGGGCAAGACGTGGTCGTCAAGGTGGTTCGCCCGGGCATTGAGCGCACCATCGGCGAAGACATCCGGCTGATGCAGAGCATCGCACGTCTGGTAAAGCGCCACCTGCCTGATGGCCGACGCCTCCGCCCCGAAGAAGTGGTGGAAGACTACCGTCACACCATCTACGACGAGCTTGACCTGCAACGCGAAGGCGCCAACACCTCGCAACTGCGCCGCAACTTTGCCAACTCCGACATCCTCTACGTTCCCGAGGTGCACTGGGACTATACGCGCCGCAATGTACTGGTGATTGAGCGCATTCATGGCATCCCCGTCACCGACGTCGAAACCCTGAAAGCTCAGGGCACCGACATGAAAAAGCTCGCTGAACGCGGCGTGGAAATCTTCTTCACCCAGGTATTCCGCGACAGCTTTTTCCACGCCGACATGCACCCGGGGAATATTTTTGTGGCCGAGGGGCGGCCCAATTCGCCCCAGTACATCGCTATCGACTGCGCCATCATCGGCAGCCTCAGCGATTTCGACCAGTACTATCTGGCCCGCAACCTGCTCGCCATCTTTCAGCGTAACTACCGCGAGGTGGCCGAGTTGCACGTTGAATGCGGCTGGGTGCCCCCCACCACCAAAGTGCACGAATTTGAAGCCGCCATTCGCAGTGTCAGCGAACCGATTTTTGAGAAGCCTCTGGCCGACATCTCCTTTGGGCAATTGCTGATTTACCTGTTCCAGACCGCGCGCCGCTTTGACATGGAAGTACAGCCATCGCTGGTACTGCTGCAGAAGACCCTGCTGAATATTGAAGGACTGGGGCGCCAGCTCTATCCGCAACTCGACCTCTGGTCGACTGCCATGCCCTTTCTGGAGCGCTGGATACGTGATCGCTATTCGCCCCAGACCATGCTCAAGCGCGTCAGCCATCGACTTCCAGGCTGGCTGGAACAACTGCCGCAACTTCCGGAAACGCTGCTGGAGCGTCCTTCTCCCCATAGCAGCGAAAACGAATTACTGCGCCTGCAGTTGCAGCAGGTCGAGCAGGAGAGCCAGCAACGGCAACGTCGCCATCGCAACCTGGGCTTGGGCTTATTCGCCATCGGCGCCGCCTATGTTGCCGCCAGCCCGACGGCCCAGCAAAGCCTCACTCAACTGCCCGCCGGCAGTATCGCTCTCGCTGTCGTCGCATTGTATTTTTTTATTCGCGCCCGCTGAGGTAAAGTAAGCACCCCTCGACGCTAAGGGATAGAATCATGACCTCGCCCGCAGACGTGCAGTGGCTGGACGAAGTAAAGTGGAATAACGACGGCCTGGTGGCCGCCATTGCGCAGGATGTGCACAGCGGCCGCGTATTGATGATGGCCTGGATGAACCCGGAATCCCTGCAGCTGAGCGTTGCCGAGGGCCGCGCCGTCTACTGGTCTCGCTCTCGCCAGGCTCTGTGGCGCAAAGGCGAGAGTTCCGGCCATGTGCAGACCCTGCATGACATTGCACTGGACTGCGATGGCGACGCGCTGCTGCTGCAGGTCGAGCAGATCGGCGACATCGCCTGCCACACCGGGCGCCAAAGCTGTTTTTATCGCGGCCTGCAGGATGGCCAGTGGCAAACGCGGGAAGCCGTTATCAAAGACCCCGCCAGTATTTACAGCAAGTGATCGTATGAGTAACTCTTCCGCCCTACTGGAGCAACTGGACGCCGTCCTCGCCGAGCGCAAAAACGCTGACGCCGACAGCTCTTATGTCGCCAGCCTGTACCATAAAGGGCTGAACAAGATTCTCGAAAAAGTCGGCGAAGAAGCCGTGGAAACGGTTCTTGCTGCCAAAGATGCTGAACACAGCGGCGAGCTGTCCGACGTCATTTACGAAACCGCAGACCTGTGGTTTCACAGCATGGTAATGTTGCAGCAGCTCGGCGCAGACCATCGCGATGTAATCAACGAATTAGCGCGCCGCTTCGGGCTTTCCGGCCACGAAGAGAAAGCGCAACGCAACAAGAACAACACATAGAGGAAATGTCATGGGACTTGGTGGAATTAGTATCTGGCAACTGCTGATCATTCTCGCAATCGTTGTGCTGCTGTTCGGCACAAAGAAACTGAAGAACATCGGCAGCGACCTCGGCGGTGCCGTCAAAGGCTTCAAAGACAGCCTGGACGGTGAAGACAAGGCCAAGAATATCGAGCAGCAGGAAAGCGCGGAAGGCGAAAAGACCGAAGCCGACACGCAGCAAAAGAACGAGTCTCGCTAATCCATGTTCGATATCGGTTTCGCTGAACTGCTGCTGATAGCCGTTGTCGGCCTGCTGGTGATCGGCCCGGAGCGCCTGCCCAGTGCTATTCGCACGACCAGCCTCTGGCTGGGGCGCCTGCGCCGCAGCTTCTCCAGCATGAAGCAGGAAATCGAACGGGAAATCGGCGCCGACGAAATCCGGCGCCAGCTCCATAATGAATCGGTGATGGCCTCGCTGAACGAGAGCAAAGACAAGCTTCAAGGCAATCTGAACGCCGCCAGTGACGAGCTTCGTCTTCTGGAACAGCGGCTCAGCCCATCAAGCGACACGCCCAACCAAGAGGAAGAAGCCGCCCCCTCCGACGCGCTTCCTGATTCGGATACCCCACCGAGTGACACTCCTTCGGAAGAGAGTAGCAGTAAGCCCTCATGAGTCTCGATGCCGATACTGATCAGGGTCAACCCCTGGTTGCCCACCTGACTGAGTTGCGTGATCGCCTGCTGCGCGTAGTGCTGGCGGTACTGATTTGCGCCCTGGCCCTCATGCCTTTCTCGTCGGAAATTTACGCCTTTGTGGCCAAGCCACTGCAACAGTATCTGCCTGAAGGCAGCGGCATGATCGCCACCGAAGTCGCCTCAACATTTCTGGCCCCCTTCAAACTGGTGCTCGTGTCCGCTATCTGCCTGGCCATCCCGGTAATACTCCATCAAATCTGGGCATTTATCTCGCCGGGCATGTACCGTCACGAAAAGCGACTCGCTGCGCCCCTGCTGATATCCAGCGTCATGTTGTTCTATCTCGGACTGGCCTTTGCCTATGTGGTGGTGTTTCCGCTGGTCTTTGGCTTTTTTAGCAGCATCGCCCCCGAGGGCGTTGCCTATACCCCGGATATCTCACGCTTTCTCGATACCGCACTGAAGCTATTTATGGCCTTTGGCATCGCCTTTGAGATCCCCATCGCGACAGTATTGCTGATCAGCGCTGGCGTCGTCAGCCCCCAAAAGCTGCGCGAGAAGCGCCCCCACGTTATCGTCGTGTGCTTTGTGTTCGGGATGCTGCTGACGCCACCCGACGTCATCTCGCAGATGCTGCTGGCCCTGCCGATGTGGCTGCTGTTTGAAGTAGGAATTTTCTTTGGCCGCTTTACCGAGAATGGCCGGAAGAAGGAAGAAGATCAGTAATCTTCGTAGTCGTTGAACGCGAGGTTTTCGAAGCGGGTAAACTTGCCGATAAAGCCCAGGCGGGCGGTGCCAATGGGCCCGTTCCGCTGCTTACCAATGATGATTTCCGCCACGCCCTTGTCCTGAGTTTCCTCGTTGTAGACCTCGTCGCGGTAGATAAACATGATGACGTCGGCGTCCTGCTCAATCGCACCGGACTCCCGCAGGTCTGAATTGACCGGGCGCTTGTTCGGCCGTTGCTCCAGCGCACGGTTCAGCTGCGAAAGGGCGACCACCGGGCATTCGAATTCTTTCGCAATACCTTTCAATGAGCGGGAAATCTCGGAAATTTCCGCCGTCCGACCTTCGCCACTGCGTCCGGCGACCTGCATCAACTGCAGATAATCGAGCATGATCATGCCGATACTGCCATGCTCGCGCAGTACCTTGCGCGCTCTTGAGCGCACTTCCGTCGGCGTCAGCGCCGGGGTGTCATCAATGTATAACGGACGGTCTTTCAACTTGCTGACCGCCGCGCTGAGCTTGGGCCAGTCCTCTTCTTCTAGCTTGCCGCTGCGCACCCGCGTCTGGTCAATTTTGCCCACTGAGGACAGCATCCGCATCATCAACTGGCTGGCGGGCATCTCCATGCTGAACACCAGAATCGGCTGCTCGTAGCGCAGCAAAGCATTTTCAACCAGGTTCATGGCGAAGGTGGTCTTACCCATCGACGGACGGGCAGCAACGATGACCAGATCCGACTTCTGCAAGCCCGAGGTCATTTCGTCGAGTTTTTCAAAGCCCGTACTCAGACCAGTAATGGCTTCGTCGTTGTTGAACAGCTCATCAATCTTGTCCACCGCCTGCTTGAGCAGCGGATTGATCGGCTCCAGCCCCCCGCTCTTCGGTCGCTCCTCGGCGATCTGCATGATGCGCCGCTCGGCTTCATCCAGCACTTCGTCGCTACTGCGTCCTTCGGGGTTAAAGCTGGTATCGGCAATCGAGTTCGCTGCCGCAATCAGCGAGCGGAAAATCGCGCGCTCGCGCACGGCCTGGGCATAGGCGCGAATGTTGGCAACAGAGGGGGTATTGCTGGCGATTTCTGCCAGATAGGCGGTGCCACCGACTTCATCCAGCTCACCGTTGCGTGCCAGCGTCTCCGCCAGCGTAACCACATCAATCGGCTGCTCTTGGGCAACCAAATGTGTCATGCAGGCGAAAATACGGCGGTGCTCCGGGCGGAAGAAATCGCCCTCGCCCACCATGTCGGCGACGGAGTCCCATACCTCGCTGGCGATCATCAGCCCGCCCAGCACCGACTGCTCCGCCTCAAGAGAATGGGGCGGCAGTTTCAGCTTGGCGAAGTCACCCTCGTCAAACTCGGGTGGCGAATCGGGGTAGGCGTCAGCTTGCACGGGGATACTCGCAGATTACCGGGTCGGCCATTGTGGCAAACTTCAGAGCAAAAAAAAACGCGCAGAGCCCGTTGGCCCGGCGCGCCTTTCAGCCACAGCACAGCGGCAGGCCGCTGCGCTTGCAAATAGTCAGACTGTGGCGACCAAGGTCGCCCGCCAATTACTCGGCAACGACAGTCAGTGCAACGTTTTGAATAACGTCGCTGTGCAGCTGAATTGCGATTTCGAAGCTGCCGATTTCACGAATCGGACCTTCGGGCATACGCACTTCGCTCTTGTTGATCTCCACACCGGCCGCGCTCACTGCATCAGCAATGTCGCGAGTACCGATAGAGCCGAACAGTTTGCCACCTTCACCGGCATTCGCCTCGATGGTCACGGCAACTTCCGCCAGCTTGGCAGCGCGAGCTTCAGCTTCTGCACGCTTCTCAGCGGCAGCGGCTTCCAGCTCAGCGCGACGTGCTTCAAACTCCGCCACGTTGGCGTCGGTTGCAGGCACAGCCTTACCGAAAGGAATCAGGAAGTTACGGCCGTAGCCGGACTTAACATTGACCTGGTCGCCCAGATCACCCAGCTTGCCAATTTTCTCAAGCAGAATCACTTGCATGGTTCTAACCCTCTTCATGTGCGCTTGCCGGGCCTATCCGGCCGTCGGCAAACGCCTTCTGATATCAATCCAACTATCCACAATCGCTGTCAGTATCAACACCGCCCAAAGCGGGCCGATTAACAACAGCGCGATATAAAACACTACCAACCACGTGCGCCCCAGCTTGTACCGTCCGACCACTCCGTGCAGCAGCGATAAACCGCAGGCAATAAAGGGCAACAGACACATTACCCCCCAAAAGCGGTAAACCTCACCGGATTGGCTGACCAACAACATCCCGGCAACCAGCAACACCGTGATACCCGCCGGCAACCGCAGCGACCACATCTCGTCGCGGAAGCCACCGGGGTTGTACAGCATGGCTTGCCACCAGCGCGCCAGCATTAAGGCCAACACACTCCACAACACCGTGCTGCTGCCAATTACCGCGGCGATGTCGCCGGTCAAAATCTGCGGCAGGCTGCCATTTGACTGTGCCTGCAGCTGATCCAGCATGGGCTGAACCACCTCAAGAATGCCGCTGAGATAATCCTGCCCGAAGCGGTTAAGCACCGCAGCGGAGGCCATTCCCCCCGCCACAGCGGCCGCCATTGCATTGGCCCAAGAACGCGTATTGCGCAATACCCAGGCCGCCAAGGCGGTGACCAGCAACATGCAAAGCGGGCCAACATCCTGGCCGTAAACCAATACGGCGGTGGCCGGCAGCAGCGCCCACATCACGACAAAAGCGCCTTCGGTCAGTCCCTTTCTCAGGGTTACCAGAGCGGCAGCGGCAGCCCCCACCCAGGCAAACATCAAGGTGCCAATCCCCAGAGCAGCGACCGCAACTGCTTGGAGGCGCCCTTTCATAATAAATTCTGCAAGGGGGCGCATGGCTAAGCGATCAGCTTATTTATGGCTGTCGGTGTACGGCAGCAGAGCCAGGAAGCGCGCGCGCTTGATGGCAGTCGCCAGCTGGCGCTGGTACTTGGCATTGGTTCCAGTGATGCGGCTGGGAACAATTTTGCCAGTTTCTGAAATGTAGGCTTTCAGGGTGTCCAGATCTTTGTAATCGATCTGCTTAACACCTTCCGCAGTAAAGCGGCAGAACTTACGACGACGGAAAAAACGTGCCATTTTCTAATTCCTCACTCAATCCGCAATTATTCAGCGCTGTTTTCAGCCGTTTCTTCGGCTGCTTCAGCGTTGTCTTTGGGCTGCTGCTCTTCGCGGCGCTCGGTGCGCTGCTCGCTGCGGCTGCGACGCTCACGGCTCTCTTTCTCTGCCTTCATGATCGGCGACTCTTCAGTCACAGCTTCATCCTGGCGGATAATGAGGTTACGCAGTACGGCGTCGTTGTAACGGAAGTTAGTGGTCAGCTCGTCGATCGCTTCAGCGCTGGCTTCAGCGTTGATCAGCACATAGTGAGCTTTGTGGATTTTGTTGATGGGGTAAGCCAGTTGACGACGGCCCCAGTCTTCCAGACGGTGAACTTTACCGCCGTCTTTTTCGATGGCCTGAGTATAGCGCTCGACCATACCCGGTACTTGCTCGCTCTGATCCGGGTGGACCAGGAACACGATTTCGTAGTGACGCATTGTATGCTCCTTACGGGTTAAGCCACCCTTTAAGGTGTGGCAAGGAGGGCAAACTCGCCAAAAGGCGGGCTCACCGTTAAAACAAGAGCGCGGATTTTAGGCAAGCGGCCCGCCGGATGCAAGCCATTCGTGCATTTTTTAATCAGATCAGCGGCGCTGGCGCACGGCCTCGAACAAACAGACCCCGGTCGCGACCGACACGTTCAGGCTGCTCACTTCTCCAGCCATCGGCAAATTGGCCAGATAATCACAGCACTCGCGCGTCAGGCGGCGCATGCCCGCACCCTCAGCCCCCATGATCAACGCCACCGGCCCGCGCAGATCGCATTCGTACAAAGACTGCTCTGCTTCGCCAGCCAGCCCGATAGTCCATACCCCAGCCTCTTGGAGCTGACGCAGGCTGCGAGCCAGATTCGTGACCTGAATAAAGGGCACGGCTTCAGCCGCACCGCAAGCGACCTTGCGCACCGTTGGATTCAAGCTGGCCGAGTTATCGCGAGGTGCAATCACCGCGGTCACCCCCGCGGCATCGGCACTGCGCAGACAAGCTCCGAGGTTGTGAGGATCGGTCACACCATCCAGCACCAGCAGCAGAGCATCTTTCCCTGCCGCAGCGACAAGCTCCGGCAGGGCTTTTTCACCCAACTGACGCGGCGCTTCTGCTAACGCAATAACACCCTGATGGCGGCCATCAACCCGGTCATCCAGCTCCTTGCGGTGGCACTCTCGCACCGGGATACCCCGCTGCTCGGCCAGCGCCAGCACCGCAGCCAGACGCTTATCACGGCGCCCTTCCATAACCATCAGCGATTCAACGCTTTCGGGGCGTCGCTGAAGCGCGGTCTGCACCGCATGCAGACCAAAAATCGTTTCTTTCACTCTTTGCTTCCGTATTATCAAGCCCGCTGGCGAACGCGGCGGGCCACATCATCTCAGCGGCGACGGCGCTTTTTATTGGCACTGGCCGAGCGCGAGGACTTACCGTCTTTCTTACCCGTCCCGCCGGTTTTTCGACCGCCTTTCTTTGGACTATCGGCTTTTTTCATGCCTGGCAGCTCGCCCCGCGCCAGCGCTTCGCGCACGGAACCCGGCTTGCGGCGCTTATCACTGCCGCTGGCCAAGCCGAGATCAATCTTGCGGTCATCCAGGTTCACACTCAGCACCTGCACCCGCAGGCTGTCACCCAACTGGTACACACGCCGACTGCGCTCACCCACAAGGCGCTGGTGGGCCTGATCAAACTGATAGTAATCCTGCGGCAGGGTGGAGATATGCACCAAGCCTTCAATATATAAGTCACCCAACTCCACAAACAGACCGAAGCCAGTGACTGCGGCAATCAGGCCATCGAACTCGCTGCCCACATGCTCCTGAAGGAATTCGCATTTAAGGAAGGCCATGACATCGCGGCTGGCATCATCTGCCCGGCGCTCAGCCATCGAGCAGTGTTCACCCAAGGTCAGCAGGGCGGTCATATCGTAGGGGTAAATCACCTTGCGAGGCAGCTTCTTCGCCCCTTTCACCGGACGGAAGCATTTGGGCGCATCTCCGCCGCCGCTGCGCAGCAGGTAGCGCAAGGCGCGGTGCACCAGCAAATCCGGGTAGCGCCGAATGGGGGAGGTGAAATGGGTGTAGCCCGTGTAGTTCAGGCCGAAGTGCCCCTCGTTGTCGGGCTGATAAACCGCCTGACTCAATGAGCGCAACATCATGGTCTGGATCATCTGCGCGTCGGGGCGATCCCCCAAGCTGGCTAGCAATGCCTGATAATCTGTGGGCGATGGCTGCTCGCCGCCTTTCAAGCCAAGACCTATTTCCCCGAGAAACTCTCGCAAGTTACCCAGCTTCTGATCACTGGGACCATTGTGGACGCGGTAAAGCGCCTCAATACCTGAGCGCTCAAGTGTGCGCGCCGTGGCGACATTCGCCACCAGCATGCACTCCTCTATCATTCTGTGCGCATCGTGGCGATGTACCGGCACAATTTCGTCGATGCGCTTTTCGTCGTCGAACACCACGCGGGTTTCAACGGTTTCAAAGTCGATGGCCCCGCGCTGATCGCGGGCCTTGCGCAAGGCCCGGTAGAGGTTATGCAGCTCTTTCAGCTGGGGCAGCAGTTCGCGGTGCTCACCGGTGTCTTTCGCCGGATCAGCCCCCTCAACGCCGAGCATCGCCCCTACTTGGTTGTACGTCAGCCGTGCGTGGGAACGCATGACCGCCTCATAGAACTGATAACCGCTCAAACGACCGCGGCTACTGATGGTCATCTCGCAGACCATACAGAGGCGTTCCACATTAGGCTTCAGTGAGCACAGACCATTGGACAGTGCCTCCGGCAACATCGGCACCACCCGGTCGGGGAAATACACCGAGGTCGCCCGCTTATGGGCCTCTGCATCCAGCGCCGAGTCGATCTTCACATAATGCGAAACATCCGCAATGGCCACCCACAGTCGCCAGCCACCAAAGCGCTTTTTCTCGCAGTACACCGCGTCATCGAAGTCCCGGGCATCTTCCCCGTCGATGGTCACCAGCGGCAGCTTGCGCAAATCCACTCGGTTCAGTTTGCCCTCTTCATCGGGCTCGCTGCCAAAGCGCCGCGCCTCCTCTTCAACCTCATCAGGCCACTCGAAGGGAATTTCGTGGCTGCGCAATGCCAACTCGGTGGCCACACCCACCGTGGCGCGATCGCCCAGCACCTCGGTGACCCGTCCCTGCGCTTGCTGACGCAAACCCGGCTGACGGGTGATATCGGCCATCACATAGTCGCCCTCACGGGCATTCACCACACTGTCATCGTCCAGCTGCACCCAGTTCTGGATGCGGCTGTTATCGGGAACCAGCAACCAGCGACCGCGCTGCTCTTTCAGCTTGCCCACCAGTTGCCGGGTATTGCGCTCCAGCACCTCGATGACAATGCCCTCACGTCGACCGCGACTGTCGGTGCCACTGACCTCAACCGACACCACATCGCCATCAAACAACTGCTGCATCTGCCGATTGTGGAGATAGATGTCTTCACCGTCCTCCACCAGCACAAAACCGTAACCGTCCCGATGTCCCTGCACCCGGCCGATAAGCGCCTCGCCGCGATCCGGCACCTGCAGCTTGCCACGGCGCCCTTCAATGAGCTGGCCATCGCGCAGCATCGCTTTGAGACGACGGCGCAGGCCCTCCTGCTGCTCCTCACCCTCAATCCCCAGGGCGCGGCGAATCGCCGCCGCACTCATGCCCTGCTCGGCACCCTGCAAGACGTCCAGAATATATTCCCGGCTGGGTACCGGGTTGTCGTAGCGCTCGGCTTCACGGGCAGCGTGGGGATCAGAATGCTTGTTGGGGCCTTTTGGCATGCAGAAATGCGTCCTTTTGGATGACAGTAAAAATTTTGCAGCCAGTGTAACGCAAACCGTTGACAAAAAGGCGTGGCATCAGTAAATTGCGCGCCTCAACGACGCACGTCGTGTTTTACCTCCTGTGCCCAGGTGGTGAAATTGGTAGACACGCTAGCTTCAGGTGCTAGTGGCTTCACGGCCGTGGAGGTTCAAGTCCTCTCCTGGGCACCATTATTCAAGAAAGCCGATCCAACAGGGTCGGCTTTTTTATTTCTACATTTATCTGTTTTCTCACTGAATTTGCGCCCCCAAAGGCCTTTCTATATGATCCCGCCCTGCATCAGGTGCCTGCTCGACTCTCCTTCGCCCGGAGTGTCTGGAGCAGGGTAAACGGGAAGTGTGGTGCGTCGCGGCAATGATTTGGCCGCCGCAGACAAAGCCACCGCTGCCCCCGCAACGGTAACTGCTCTCATTCGAGAGGTTCACAGAAGCCCGATACCGGCCTGATGGCGAAGCCTTGTGCTTTGCCATGCATGCAGTGCTGTACCGATGAAGCGGAGGGCTTCACGCAGGTTCCTACCTCGTTGATCACGCAATCCACGACGGATTGTTCCTCCCTCATACGTTCGCAACTGTTGTCTGCCGAGATCAAGCGGAGGGCTTTCGATCGCGCCGGAATAGGCAATGTCATCATTGCCGGCGTCCTTTCCCTTTCCTCTCGGCCTAACGAACCGTTTGAGGAAACACCATGAAAAAGGACATTTCTCCCCGTAGCGCCCCACTGGTGCTGGCTTTCGCATCAAGCATTCTCAGCCTCCCGCTATGGGCAGGGCACCAGCAGCTGGAATACGTGGATGTTCGCGCTACCAGCCTGTCGTCACAGGGACTGGCACTGGATGAAGAAAACACCGCAGGCTCACGGCTCGGCCTGTCCGCCCAGGACATTCCCGCCAGTGTGTCGGTCATCAGCAAGGAAGCTATCGCGCTGCGCGGTGACGATTCCAGCATGATGGCAGTCACCCGCGCGGCGGGCTTTTCCTCCAGCGCCAGTCCCGGCAACGGCAGCAGCGCCACCTCGGTGCGCGGCTTTAACGGCCACAGCTCGGTGGTCAGCACCTACGACGGCACGCGCCTGTATGTCGGCTCGGGCACGGTGAGTTTTCCTGCCGACACCTGGACGGTGGAACGCATTGAAGTACTTCGCGGCCCTGGCTCGGTGATTCACGGTGTGGGCGCCGTGGGCGCAACCGTGAACTATGTGAGCAAAAAGCCGCAGTTTGGGGAAACCCGCAATAGCGTCGCGGTCACGCTGGGCAGCTTTGGCCTGCAGCGTTATGCCTATGGTGCCGGCGGTGAACTGAGCCCGGAACTGGCTTACCGCGTCGACCTGGTACATCACCAAACCGAGGGGTATGTCGACCGCGCTGATGCCGAGCGTCAGGCGATTGCCGGCTCACTGCTGTACCGGCCCAGGGAGGATTTCTCGGCCACACTGAGCATCGACTACGCCAATACCGAATCCGCGCCCTACTGGGGCACACCACTGGTCGACGGAAAAATCCGCGACAGCCTGCGTCGCAATAACTACAACGTCGCCGATGGCCTGGTTGAGTACGAAGACCTGTGGCCGCGCCTGCATACGGAATGGCAGCTCAGTGAGAACCTGTCGTGGCGCAGCGACACTTACTACCTCACAGCCGAACGCCACTGGCGCAATGTGGAAAGCTATCGCTACAACGACACCACGGGACAGGTAGACCGTGGTTCCTACCTCGAAATTCTCCATGAACAGGAACAGCTCGGCCACCGCAGCGACCTGCTCTGGAAGACTGACATGGCGGGCATGCAGAACCGCCTGAATATCGGGATAGAACTGAACGACATCCGTTTCAGCCATATCAACAACTCGCCTTACACCGGCAACTCCAGTGTCGATCTGAACAATCCTGCGCCGGGACGTTGGCAAGACAATGTGGGCAGCGCCACCACCCGCGACTTTGACTCCGAAACAGATGTCACCTCACTGTTTATCGACAACGTACTGGAGATCACACCCGAATGGCTGCTGGTCGCTGGCCTCCGGCACGACCGTATCGACTATAGCCGCGACGACCTCGCACGCAGCAATGGTCAACCGGAGAGCCACATTGATGACGAGCTGTCCGGCAACAGCTGGCGTCTTGGCGCGGTATTCCAAGCCTCGGAGGCCACCAGCCTTTATCTGCAGTACAGCAAGGCCGTGGATGCAATACAGTCTCTGCTCTCTGCCAGTAACCCCAGCCTCGACCTCGCGGAGGGCACGCAGTGGGAAGCCGGGATCAAGCAGAATCTGCTGAACGAACGCCTGCAAGTCAGCCTGGCGGTTTACGATATTGTGAAGACCGATCTTCTCAGCAGCGACCCCGGCGGGGTCCAGCGCCAGATTGGCGAGCAGAGTTCTCGAGGCGTCGAGCTGGAACTGTTCTGGCTGCCGCTGGATGTTGTCTCGGTGGATTTCAACCTCGCGATCACCGATCCCCAGTATGAGGAATACCGCAGCGGCACCAACGACTACAGCGGTAAAACTCCACGCAATGTTCCCGAGAAAACCGCCAACCTGTGGGTAAGCTGGCAGTTCCTCCCGCACTGGACCGCCTCACTGGGCAGCCGTTATGTCAGCGAACGCTACGCGGATTATGCCAACACCAACAAGCTCCCCGACTACGTGGTTTACGACGCCAGCCTGCAATGGCAGCTCAGTGACGAGCTCCGGCTGAGCCTGCGCGGCAAGAACCTGAGCGACACCGCCGACTATGTGCTGGCCCCCTATGGCGAGCAGTGGATTCTGGCCGACGGCCGCAGCGCTGAGCTGGAACTGCGCTATGACTTCTAAGTCACCGCGGCCAGAAAGAGGCCGCGCGTTCGAATGAAGCTGAAACGCTGGCTGTATCTGCTTCACCGCTGGACTGGCGTGGCCCTGTGCCTGCTGTTCGCCATGTGGTTTTTCAGTGGTGTGGTGATGATGTACGTGGGCTTCCCGTCACTGAGCCAAGCGGAGCGTCTGGCGGCGCTGCCGCCGCTGGATGCCGACACCATTACCGCCGGGCCTCGGGCCTTGCTCGACCGCAGCTCGCCCGAAGCATTGCAGCAGCTCAAGCTGAGCAGCGTGGCGGGGCGCCCTGCCTATCTACTGCAGAACCGCGACGGCCAGTGGCAGGGAATGTTCGCCGACAACGGCGAGCACATCCGCAACATCACCCTGGGACAGGCACTGGCGGCCGCTGAAGTTTATGTCCGCCAGCGTGAACTCCATACGCCGCCGACCGCGGAAGCCCGTCTGATCGACATGGATCAGTGGTCAGTATCGGGCAGCCTTCATGCCCATCGCCCCCTTTACCATATCGCACTGCACGACGACGCCGGCACCGAGTTGTATATCTCGTCAGTGACCGGCGAAGTGCTCCGCGACACCCATCACCATGAACGCGTCTGGAACTGGCTGGGCGCCAACCTGCACTGGATTTACCCGGTCGCGCTGCGACGCGACCCGAGCGTCTGGCACTGGCTGATCGTTGGCTTATCGCTGGCGGGGCTGGTGTCCATTTTTACCGGCGCCGTGGTCGGCATCCTGCGTCTGCGGCTGCGCAAACGCTATCGCGGCAAAGACATTAGCCCCTATCGCAACACCATGAAGCTCCACCACCTGCTGGGTCTGGCGGTGTTGCTGCCACTGTGCACGTATATGTTCAGCGGCCTGATGTCGATGAACCCCTGGGGCCTGTTCAGCGATGAAACCTCTTATCGCCAGCAGGCTGATCACTACCGCGGCATTCCTTCGCAGACGCAATTCGACGATGCGGAGGCGATTCGCAAGGCGCTGCGCCACCACCCGGATGCCCGCGAATTGCACTGGCAGTGGTTCAACGGCGAGGTCTATACCTACACCATCAACGACCAGCAGCAACGCGACGTCATCGACCCCGCCGCGGGTGGTAACTGGGCCGCGGCCAGTCAGGCCCGCTTGCAGCATATGATGCTGGGCTACTCGTTGATCGCTGCCGAACGGCTGGATCGCTACGACCACTATTACTACTCCCATCACGAACGCTGGCGACCGCTGCCGGTACTGCGCCTGCGCTTTGATGACCCGGCACAGAGCTGGTTTCACATCGACCTGCACACCGGCGAACTGCTGGGCCGCATGACCACCAAGCGCCGCGCACAGCGCTGGCTGTACAACGGTCTGCACAGTCTGGATTTCCTGTTTCTGATTCAACACCGGCCGCGCTGGGACCTGCTGGTCATCAGTTTAAGCATCGCCGGATTCCTGTTCTCCCTGACCGCCTGCCTGATCGGCTGGCGACGTCTGCGCCCTCCGCCGCGCAGAAACCGACAACGACAGACCCGCCGCCACGAGGCCCGACCATGACGCGACTTTCTGTATTCTGCCCGCAGCTACGACTGTGGCTGTTCCTGACATTGCTGCTTACATTGCTGCTTAGCCTGCTGGCAGGCCCGGCGCGGGCCAGCGACACGCCGGAGCTCTTGGTATTAGTTTCCCAGCGCAATGCCGAGACCATCGCCGAAGCGGTGAGTCGCTTCCATCAGCGACACCCCGGCTACCGGATTACCGCCCGCAGCGACAGCCAACTTTGGGAATTACCCCCAACCGAGATCGATGCGCTGATCCAGCGCGCCGACCTGGTAGTGGGCATGGGCCTGTTCGGCGCCAGCGTCAACGTCCTTGAGCCGTCACTGAAGCGGGCCTCCGCGCCAGTGCTGATAATGAACAGCGATCACCGGCTGATTCGCCTCAGCCAGCTCAATCGCCAGCCGGTATTCGACAGCGCCGAGCAATTGCAGGACATTGCCGGCACCCAGCCCAGCAAGGATTTTGATACCACCCTGGATGAGCTCGCCGCCCGCTACCCTCGACAAGCGCCGTGGATCGCTGCCCGCCGATACTGGCAGGCCGGTGGCATCGACAATACCCGCGAGCTGTTTGTCTGGGCGTTTGAACAATTGGGGGAAAAACTCCACGCCGCTCCACCCCGCCCCCAGCCCAGACTGCGCTGGCAATATGCCGACAAGACCTATACCCGGCTCCCCGAGATCGCCAGCGATAAACCCCTGCTGGTAGTGCTTGACCATGCAGGCGGCGATCGCCCGGCCGACAGCGCCCTGCTCGACCAGCTCTGCCAGCAGGCACTGACTGAGCAGCAACTGCATTGCCTGAGCGGGCTGGCCTACTGGGGGCAGGCCGGTGTTGAAGCTGTACAGGCGTTGCGGCCACTGAAAACGCAGCTTGCCGCCGTGGTTATGCTGCAGGACTTTGTGATGGGTGGCGGCGAAGGCCGGGAGACCGTTACCGACACCCTGCGCCAGCTCAATGTGCCGGTCATCAAGGCGATCAAATCCCGTGACCGCAGCACACTGGAACGCCAGCTTTCCTCCGACGGCCTCGCCGACGACAAGGTCTACTATCAGGTCGCCATGCCGGAATTACAGGGTGCCAGCCAGCCACTGGTGATTGCCGCTGCCGGGGAGGCGCAGGCCGACCCGCTCAGTGGCATTCGCATTCAGGCCATACAGCCCGTGCCCGACGGCATTGCAGCCGTGATCAATCGCGCCGCCAACTGGCAGCGGCTACAACACAAAAACAATGCCGACAAACGCGTCGCACTGATCTACTACAACCACCCGCCGGGGCGGCACAATATCGGCGCCGACAACCTCGATGTGCCCGCCTCGCTGTGGCGCATACTCCAGCGCCTCAAGGCGGAGGGCTATAACACCGGCACCCTGCCGGGCAGCCCCGAGGCACTGCTCAACCAGATGCAGAAAAAGGGCATTAATCTGCCCAACGACGCCGGGGCACTGGCGGCCATGAGCGACGATGTGCTGCACATGTCCAGCTCGCGCTATCAACAGTGGTTTGCCACCCTGCCCGACAGCATCCAGCGGGAAATGGTCGACGGCCCCTTTGGCCTTCTCCACAGCCAGCTCAACGCGGCGGTAAATGCCGACCAACCCGAACTAGCGCGCGACGCACTCGCCCACACCGTCGAAGAAATGCGCCACCTGCTGGAGGGCGTTAACCACCCCGCCCGCGACCGCGCGCTGGCGCTGCTGGAACAATTGGAAAGCTGTTATCAGCAAACCCTCAACGCTGAGGCCAACTGCTGGCAGGAAGCCGAGACGCTGATTACCGCACTGCGCAAAACCGGCATTGAAGGACTGGGCGGCTGGGGCCCCGCCCCCGGCAGGGTCATGACCCATCAAGGCGAGTTGCTGCTACCGGGACTGCGCTTCGGCAACATTTTCATCGGTCCACAGCCTCCGCGTGGCTGGGAAATTAACGAGGAGCTGCTGCACGCCAACCTGGCCTTTCCGCCACCGCACCAGTACCTGGCCTTCTACCACTACCTGCGCGATGACTTTCAGGCCGATGCGCTGGTCCATCTCGGTCGTCATTCAACCTATGAGTTTCTACCGCGGCGCTCGGTGGGCCTTGCCGAGGACGACTATTCGCGCCTCATCGCCGGAGACCTTCCCGGTATCTATCCCTATATCGTCGACGGCGTGGGCGAGGGCATTCAGGCCAAACGTCGCGGTCTGGCGGTGATGGTTGACCACCTGACCCCGCCACTGGCCCATACGCCGCTGTACGACGAGCTGCTGAAGTTGCGACAACTGGTGGAGAGTTTCGAAGCGTTGCACGGCGGTGACAATCAGGCACTGAGCGATCGCCTGATGGCCCAGATACGCGACAAGCTCACTGCGCTGGAGTTGAAAGACGAACTGGCCGAAGCCATGTCCGCCGAACTGGCGGTGATGGGCATCAGCTTTGAGCAGGTGGACGACGATATGCTGGTTCACGAAGTCGGCCACTACCTGACCAGCCTTCAAGAGCGCTTTATGCCGCTGGGCCTGCACGTGTTCGGCTCGCCGTGGAGCGACGACGCCCTGAGCATGATGCTGAGCTCCATGGCTCCGGACTCTCAACAGCAGCGCCGCGACTGGCAGGCCTTGCTGGCGGGCTCCCCGGACGCAGAAATGCAGGCCCTGCTGGCCGGGCTCAACGGTGAGTTTATCGCTCCCGGCCCAGGTAACGATCCGATTCGCAGCCCCGATGCGCTGCCCACCGGGCGCAATTTCTACGCACTGGACAACAGCCTGATCCCCAGCCCCGCCGCCTGGGAATTGGGCCGCGAAATGGCCGCCAGTGCCCGCGCCAATAATCCGCAGAATCAGGACAAACGCGAAGCGCTGATTCTCTGGGCCTCCGATGTGGTTCGCGACGAAGGCGTGATGATCGCCTTCGGGCTGGACATGCTCGGTCTGCAACCCGTGTGGAACAGCCGTGGTCTGGTCACCGGACTGGAGCGCCGCGCGCTGACGGAGGGCGAGGTGCGTCGCGATACCGTCTTCACCACCTCTGGCCTGTTTCGCGACCTGTACAGCCGTCAGATGCGCCTGCTGAATCGCGCCACACTGATGGCCCTGGAAGCCAGTGCCAATACCATTGTTCGCGACTACCCGGCGCTGACGCTGTCGCTGCAAAACGCCCTTGAGCCCCTGCAACGGGAAGATCCCCGCGCCTTTTACGGCAGTGAAAATCTGCAACAGAATCAGCTCGCCGCCCACTGGGTGAAGGATGCCCGAGCACTGCTCACACAGGGGCGCAGCGACAGCGACGCCGGGCAGCTTGCCAGCCTGCGGGTATTTGGCGATGCCCCCGGCAGCTATGGCGCCGGGGTCAACCGACTGGTAGAGCGCTCCGGCGCCTGGCAGCAGCGCAGCGAGCTGGCGGATATTTACCTGCGCCGCCTCGGCCACAGTTACGGTGCCAACGGCTTTGGCCGCCCGGTTGAGGCGCAATTCCGACAGGTTCTCAGTCAGGTCGAAAATACCTACATGGGACGCTCCAGCAATCTCTATGGCCTGATCGATAATAACGATGCCTTCGACTATCTCGGCGGCCTGAGTCTGGCGGTGGAAACCCTTACCGGCAGCGCACCGAATAACTATGTGCTGCATCACGCCGACCCCAACGATATTCACGCCGAACCGCTGAGCACCGCACTGCGCAGCGAGCTGCGCGGCCGCTTCCTCAATCCGGCCTGGCTGCAGGCACTGATGGAACACGGCTACGCCGGGGCGCGCACCATGGGCAGCGAGTTTCTGGAATACCTCTGGGGCTGGCAGGTGACCAACCCCACCCTGGTCGGCGACTGGGCCTGGGAAGAGGTGAAGGATGTGTACGTCGACGACCGCTACCAACTCGGGCTGGACGACTTTCTGGAGCAGGGCCACAACGTGCATGTGAAGAGCAATATGCTGGCCATTATGCTGGTCACCATCCAGAAAGGCTTCTGGCAGGCCGATGCGGCCACCACGGAATCGCTGGCGCAAAGCTTCGCGCAACTGGTCGCGGAAAATGGCCTGCCGGGCAGCGGTCACACCGCCCCCGACCACCCCATGTTGCCCTGGCTGGAGAACAAGCTGAGCGCTGAGCAGTGGCAGGCTTTGAAAGCCGTCATCGACAGCGCCCGACGTGAGACCGACAAGGCGCAAACCCTCACTCGCATCACCGAACTCAGCGAAACGCCCGACCGCGACACCCGTGCCGAACAAGCGCAACGCTCCGGCCAGCAAAGCGAGACCGCCGAGCAGGCGAACCCTGACCGGCAGTGGCAGTGGTGGCTGGCCGCCATACTGCTGCTGACGCTGAGTGCCGGCTTCTATCGGGCAGTACATCAATCGCATGGCAAGCAAGGAGACCCGTCATGATTCACGGCTTAACGCAGGGCCTGTTGCACGAACTGGTGGGTGGGCTGCTTTACCCGGTGATTGCCGCCCTCGGCATCGCGCTGCTGCTGACCGTTTGGGAAACGGGCATGGCGATAGCGGAATGCAGCCTGACACTGCGGCGGCTTCAACGCCAGTCGCTGGCAAGCTTTGAGGACTACGCCAACCGTCGACTGGAACGGGTCGACCTGTTGGCCCGCAGTGGCCCGGTGCTGGGCCTGATGGGCACGCTGATCCCGCTCGGCCCCGGCCTGTCAGCGCTGAATTCCGGCAATATCGATATTCTCGCGACCGCGCTGACCGTTGCCTTCGACACGACCGTGCTGGGACTGCTGGTCGGTCTCGTCGCCTATATTCTCGGCCGCCTGCGCCGCCGCTGGTACGAGGCCACCTGGCAAACACTGCAGGGAGGCAGCCATGACTGACCCCACTCGTCAGTCCCCCTGGCGACAGCGCCGTTTTGCCGACGACGATACCGACCCGCTGTCGAGCTTTGCCAATATTATGGATGTGATGCTGGTCTTCGCACTGGGTCTGCTGATTGTGATCATCGATCGAAGTCCGTCGCTGCGTGAACACTTCCAGCTCGACAAGCCTGTCGAGCTCCACGAAGGGAAGGAACTGGCAGAACCGCCGGCGTCACTGAAAAACGCAGTGAATGGCGACGACAGTGGCATGGAATCGCTGGGGCAGGTGTATCGTGACCCCAAGACCGGCAAACTGATACTGATCGGCCAGTAGCGGGTCGCTGCAACACATTGCCGCATTGCATTTCGACCGACAACGCGGCAGTTTATGAGAGACCGCGTGTCAACGACGCCACGCTGAAACGCCAGCCTTGCAAGCAGTATATTGAGGACTGATCATGAGCACAGACCAAGCACTGTTACCCGTTGCCGTGTATGGCACCCTCAGGCAAGGCCAGTCGAACCATCACCTGTTGCACGGCAAGACGCCGCTGGAACAGGGCTGGCTGGAAGGCTTTCAGTTGTTTGACTTCGGCAGCCACCCCGCCGCAGTGCGCGGCAAGAGCCGTCTGTATGTCGAAATTTACAGCGTCTCGGCCGACGAGCTGCGACGACTGGATGCGCTGGAAGACTACAACCCTAACCGCCCTGCCCGCTCTCTCTACCTCCGGGAAACCATCAGCTCGCCCAGTGGCGCCCCCTGCTGGATTTACCTCTACAACCGGCCGCTGCACCACCGTCCGATCATCGCCAGTGGCCGCTGGCAAGGCCCCACCACCCTCCGTTAACGCAATTTCCACCACCCGGCCATGCGTTAAATAACGCAGTGGCTTGGGCCACTGTGCGCATACCTGCGCCGTCGTCGCCTCGCAATAATCCTGCTTGCCCCATCACTCACAGGACAGGCGATGACGACATGAACTCTCTTACGCATTCACTTCGACAAGGAAAGACTCTGCGCAAGCTCGCGCTGTGCACCGCGCTGTTCGGCGCAGGCGCGACCCACGCCGGTATCAAGGTCGATATCGGTGACGACAGCTATCTGACTCTCGGTGCCGGCCTTCGGGCAGCGGCCACGTTTACCGAAGATGCCGCCCCCAGCGGCGATGCCTACGGCAAAGACTTCGATATTCAAAATATCCGCATCTATCTTGGCGGCCAGCTCAACAAAACGATCGGCTTCACCCTCAATACCGATGAAATTTTCGGTGACGGTCCCGTCGATGTTCTCGACGCCATTGCCCGCTTTGAATTCTCACCGGGCGTCAATGTATGGATCGGTCGCATGCTGACCCCCGCTGACCGCATTGAGATGAACGGGCCGTTCTACGGCCTGACTTGGAACCAGTACACCCAACCTCTCTACCCCTCTGACCAGGGCGGTATGGCGGGCACCTACGGTCGTGATGACGGTGTGACCTTCTGGGGCGCGCAAGGCAAATTCCAGTATGCACTGGGCGTGTTTGACGGCCTGCAAGGCGCCAGCAATGTCGATGACGAGTTGCTGTTTGCCGGTCGCTTTGCCTACAACTTCCTCAACATGGAAGCCAACCCCGGCTACTACACCAGCGGTACCTACTACGGCTCGCTGGGCAACATCCTGACTCTGGCGGCCTCCTTCCAGAGCCAGTCAGGCGGCAGCGGCAGCGCTACCGAATCGGGTGACTTCAGCGGTTACACCATCGATCTGCTGTCAGAAACCGTTCTCGACGGTGGCGGCGTGGTCACTATCGACGCCGAGTACAAGAGCTTTGAAGCGGACTACACCGTTGCCACACCCACCGCGGTACCCGCTGACTGCTTCTGCCTGTTCGACGGTGAATCCGCTTACGTCACCGTCGCCTACCTGATCCCCGGCGGCGAGACCGGACGCTTTCAGCCCTACCTACGTCACGTCAACAACGAACCGTCCGATGCCGACAGCAGCGAGCTTACCGAGCTGGGTGTGAACTACATCATCGACGGTCACAACGCGCGCCTGAACCTGAACTACAACAGCGGCGACGCCAATATTTCAGGTTATGCGGGGCCCGACCGCGACAGCCTTTCCTTCGGCGTTCAACTGCAACTGTAAACGCCCGTCACAACGACAATGGAGACTGCTATGAAATTTAAAAAGATTCTTTCCGCCTGCGCACTGAGTGTAGGCATCGGCCTCAGCCAGGCCGCCGCTGCCGCCGACACGATCAAGGTCGGTGTTCTTCACTCGCTCTCCGGCACCATGGCAATAAGCGAAACCACGCTGAAAGACACCGTACTGATGATGATTGAACAGCAAAACAAAAAGGGCGGCCTGCTCGGTAAAAAACTGGAAGCGGTGGTCGTCGACCCGGCCTCCAACTGGCCGCTGTTTGCGGAGAAAGCCCGCGAGCTGATCACCAAAGAAGGCGTTGACGTCATCTTCGGCTGCTGGACATCAGTCTCGCGCAAATCGGTACTGCCGGTCATCGAAGAACTCAATGGACTGATGTTTTACCCGGTGCAATACGAGGGTGAAGAATCCTCCAAAAATGTCTTCTACACCGGCGCGGCGCCCAACCAGCAGGCGATTCCTGCAGTGGACTATCTGGCCAATGAGCTGGGTGTGAAACGCTGGGTACTGGCGGGCACCGACTATGTGTATCCGCGTACCACCAACAAAATCCTCGAGGCGTACCTGAAGTCCAAGGGCGTGAAGTCGGAAGACATCATGATCAACTACACCCCGTTCGGACACTCTGACTGGCAGAGCATCGTGTCAGATATCAAAGCCTTCGGCAGCAAGGGCAAGAAGACGGCCGTGGTCTCCACCATCAATGGTGACGCCAATGTCCCGTTCTACAAAGAGCTGGGTAACCAGGGCGTCTCGTCTGAGGATATTCCGGTCATCGCCTTCTCGGTTGGCGAAGAGGAATTGTCCGGCTTCGACACCAGCCCACTGGTCGGCCACCTCGCCGCCTGGAACTACTTCCAAAGCGTTGAGAACGATGCCAACTACGACTTCATCGACAACTGGCATGCCTTTATCGGCGACAAAAAACGCGTGACCAATGACCCCATGGAGGCCACCTATATCGGCTTCAATATGTGGGCCAAGGCCGTTACCAAAGCGGGCACCACCAATGTCGACAAGGTCGAACAGGCGATGATCGGCATGACCGCGCCCAACCTGACCGGCGGCACCGCGGTGATGAACAAAAACCACCACCTGTCCAAGCCGGTACTGATCGGCGAGATACAGGAAAACGGCCAGTTTGAGGTGGTTTGGGAAACCGACGGTCTGGTTGCCGGCGATGCCTGGTCTGACTACCTCCCCGGCTCTAAAGATCTGATTGCCGACTGGACGCCACCACTGAAGTGCGGCAACTACAACACGAAAACCAAGCAGTGCACCGGGCAGAGTCAATAAGCCCGGCGGGCGGGGGCTTTCTCCGCCCGTTTTTTTCGCTCTCTTTTCTTCACTCGCATGGGTATTCAATCGTGCAAAGCTTCCTCACACAAATACTCGGCGCGCTGCTGATACTGGTAGTCACCGGCATCAGCACGGCCTTCGCCGACGACAGCGACGCGCCGCCCGAGTCGCTGGCTAGCTTGGCCGCACCACTGGCAGGCGCCTCCTTCAACGAGATTGATGCCATCGTGCTGAAACTGGAGGCCGAGGCCGGTGAAGCGGCACTGCCGCTACTGAATGCCCTGGTAGATGGCGAGCTGTATTACCGTCGCGACGACCAGCGTCTGTTGCGTGTGGACGCAGCGCCCGAGCGCCAGTATCAACTCTATGATTTCTTCGACAACAGCGATCTCGGCATCGCCGGTCGCCGTGATGTCAGCAAGGTAAAAACCCACAATCGTCTGCGCAGCAGCATCCGCCAGGTCATCGCCCGGCTGACCTTGTCCAGCCGCGATCCCGCGCGCCGGATGGCAGCGGTGACAGCGATGTTTGGCGAGCTGGACAGCGACGGCCATCAGGCCCTTGTTGTCGCCAGACAGCAGGAGGCCGATCGCCGTATTCAGGAAAAAATGGATATCGCGCTGAGTCTTTACGCATTAAAGCACGGCGATATCACACAGCGCATGAGCGCCGCAAAAGCCCTTAGCGGACGGCTGGAAAGCGAGGTCCGCAATGCCCTGAAGGCGGCGATTGCCAGCACCGACGCCGAGAGTGAACCGGCGCTGCTGGCCGCCCTGCAAAAAGCCAGCCGTCACTCCACCGCCCGCGTCGAACGCTACGAGCTACTCAACACCCTATTCTTCGGGCTCAGCCTGGGGTCGGTATTTCTGCTCGCGGCCGCGGGGCTTGCCATCACCTTCGGCGTGATGGGCGTGATCAACATGGCCCACGGCGAGCTGATCATGCTCGGCGCGTACAGCACCTATGTGGTTCAACAACTGATGCCCAATCATATCGGGCTGTCGATCCTCATATCGATTCCCGTCGCCTTCATTGTGGCGGGCAGCGTCGGCATTCTCATTGAGCGCGGTGTCATTCAATTTCTCAAGGGCCGTCCGCTGGAAACCCTGTTGGCCACCTTCGGTATCAGCCTGATTCTGCAGCAAGCCGTACGCAGTATTTTTTCACCGCTCAATCGCCAGGTGTTTACTCCCGAGTGGCTGAGCGGTTCATTGCAAATCAACCCGGTACTCTCCCTCACGTATAACCGCCTCTACATCCTGCTGTTTGCCCTGCTGGTCTTCGCCATGCTGCTGCTGATCATGAAGAAGACCTCGCTGGGACTGCGGGTGCGTGCCGTGTCGCAGAACCGCGACATGGCCAAGGCGATCGGCATTCGCACCGAGTGGGTCGATGCCATGACCTTCGGCCTCGGTTCGGGCATTGCCGGTGTCGGCGGCGTGGCGCTGAGCCTGATTACCAATGTCGGCCCCAATCTCGGCCAGGCCTACATCATCGACTCGTTCATGGTGGTGGTATTCGGTGGCGCCGGGAACCTCTGGGGAACACTGGTCGGTAGCTTTGGGCTGGGGCTGACCAATAAATTCCTCGAGCCCGTCACCGGGGCGGTACTGGCCAATATTCTGGTATTGATCTTCATCATCCTGTTTATCCAGAAACGACCCCGTGGTCTGTTCCCGCAGAAAGGGAGGGCAGCAGAATGAAGCTGACTCAAGGACGTCAACTGCTGGCGCAGGGCCGCCCCGCGCACTTTCTGTTCGCCGCGCTGTGGCTGCTGACCCTGTGGTCGGTCTTTGCCAACGCGGTATTCCCCGCCGACTCGGCCCTGCACGTGAGCACCTACAGCATTACGCTGCTGGGCAAATACCTCTGCTACGCCACGCTGGCGCTGTCGGTCGATTTGATCTGGGGCTACTGCGGCATTCTCAGCCTCGGGCACGGCGCTTTTTTTGCCCTTGGCGGCTACGGCATGGGCATGTACCTGATGCGCCAGATCGGCGATCGCGGTGTATACGGCAACCCCGAACTGCCCGACTTTATGGTCTTCCTGAACTGGGACAGCCTGCCCTGGTACTGGCTGGGCTTCGATCACTTCGGCTTCGCCATGCTGATGGCATTGCTGATACCGGGCGTGCTGGCTTTCGTATTCGGCTGGCTGGCCTTCCGCTCGCGGGTCGCCGGGGTCTATCTGTCGATCATGACCCAGGCGCTGACCTACGCCCTGATGCTCGCCTTCTTCCGCAATGAAATGGGCTTTGGCGGCAACAATGGCCTCACCGACTTTAAAGACCTTCTCGGCGCGGACCTGCAATCGGATACCACCCGAGGCTGGTTATTGCTCGCCTCCATCACACTGCTCACGCTGGGCTACCTGGCCTGTCGCTACATCGTGAACAGTAAATTCGGCCGCATCATCGTGTCGATCCGTGACCAGGAAGCCAGAGGCCGCTTTCTCGGCTACCGCACCGAGCACTACAAGGTCTGGCTGTTTGTCTTTTCAGCGGCCCTCGCGGCCTCGGCCGGCGCACTGTATGTGCCGCAGGTGGGCATTATCAATCCGGGCGAATTCGCTCCGCTGAACAGCATCGAAATCGTGGTCTGGGTCGCGGTCGGCGGCCGAGGCACGCTGTACGGCGCCATTATTGGTGCCCTGCTGGTGAACTACGCCAAAAGCCGCTTTACCGCGTGGATGCCAGACGCCTGGCTGTTTGCCCTCGGCGCGCTGTTTGTCGCGGTCACGGTATTCCTGCCTCAGGGCCTGACAGGCTTATTGAGCCGCAAGCTGTCTAGAGGGGATAACGGTGACAGTGACAGCAGCGCGGCACCCGCCAATGGAGGTCACGCATGAACCTGATCGAGTTTTTCGACGAGCTTCGTCACCGCGACCGGGTATGGCCCTTCCTCATGCCCGAGCAGAACATCGATGTCTCCCACCAGATGATTCTCTATGTGGAGGGGCTGACGGTTAGCTTCGACGGCTTCAAAGCCCTGAACGATCTCAACCTCTACGTTAACGACGGCGAGTTGCGCTGCCTGATTGGCGCCAACGGTGCCGGCAAGACCACGCTGATGGATGTGATCACCGGTAAAACCCCCTGCGACAGCGGCACCGCCTATTTCGGCCAGACCATCAATCTACTGCAACACGATGAAGCCGAGATCGCGCAACTGGGCATTGGCCGAAAATTTCAGAAGCCCACCGTCTTCGAGGCGCTGACCGTCGCCGAAAATCTGGAGCTGGCACTGAAAACCCACAAGGGGATCTGGCACAGCCTGCGGGCCACCCTGTCGAGCAGCCAGCAGGACCGCATCGACGAGGTACTGGGCACGATCAATTTGCGGGCGCAGCGCCAGCGGCTGGCCGGGGCCTTGTCTCACGGCCAGAAGCAGTGGCTGGAAATCGGCATGCTGCTGGTGGCCGAGCCGCGCCTGCTGCTGATTGACGAGCCAGTGGCCGGGATGACCGCCAGCGAGGCCGATCGCACCGCCGAACTACTCACCAGCCTCGCAGGGGAACACACGGTGATTGTGGTGGAGCACGATATGGAATTTGTCCGCAAGATTGCCCGCACGGTATCGGTTTTGCATCAGGGAAGCCTGTTGGCGGAGGGCACCATGGACGAAGTACAGAACAACCCCGACGTGATTGAGGTGTATCTCGGCAAGGATGCCGGCGCCTTCGGGGCGGAGGGCTGAACATGATTGATGTACACCACCTGGACCAGGCCTACGGCGGCACGCAGATTCTCTGGGACGTGAACCTGGATATTGCCCCCGGCGAGTGCACCTGCATTATGGGACGCAATGGCGTGGGCAAAACCACGCTGCTGAAAGTGATTATGGGACTGCTGCCCGCCCGCAGTGGCGAGTGCCAGTTTGACGGCGGCGACCTGCTGAAACTGGCGCCCCACCAACGCGCTCATCGCGGCATCGGCTATGTGCCTCAGGGGCGCGATATTTTTCCTCAGCTGACAGTTGAGGAAAATCTGCGCATTGGCTTGGGCGCCCGCGCCGATAAAGCAAAGGACATTCCCCAGAAAATTTACGAACTGTTCCCGGTACTGGCCGATATGCGCCGCCGTCGTGGTGGCGACCTGTCCGGCGGACAGCAGCAGCAACTGGCCATCGGCCGGGCACTGGCCACCGACCCGAAAGTGCTGATCCTCGACGAACCCAACGAGGGTATTCAGCCGAATATTGTTCAACAGATTGGCGATGTACTGATGCACCTGAAAAATAACGAAGGCATGACCCTGATTCTGGTCGAGCAAAAGCTGGGCTTCGCCCGGCGCGTTGGCGATCACTTCCGCCTGATGGAGCGCGGACGCATTGTTGCGGCCGGCGCCATGGCCGAACTCAACGACCAGCTCATTCAGCAGCATCTGGCGGTCTGAGTATGGGCTCGGCCTTGCCGGTCAAACCCAGTGTCAGCCAATGGCACGCCTCGCTGTCGCTGCACTTTGCCCGGCGCCCCAACGGCTGTCGCCTGATGCGGGCCGACCGCCACGGGCCGTTATCAGTGCAGCGGCCGTTTTACCCGGAGGGGCCGGAACTGGCTCACAGCTATATTCTGCATCCGCCGGGCGGGCTGGTCTCTGGCGATCGATTGAATATTGCGATCCACACGGAAACCGGCAGTCGTGCACTGATCACCACCCCCGGCGCCGGGCGCGCCTATCGCGCTAGAGAGTCCCACACACGTCAGCAACAACGTCAGCAGCTCTATCTCGCCGACAACGCCTCGCTGGAATGGCTGCCCATGGAAACCATTGTTTACCCCGGCGCCGAGCTGGACAGCCACAACGATTTTCACCTTGAGGGAAGCGCCAGGCTGATTGCCTGGGATGTGGTTTGCCTGGGGCTGCCCGCCAGTCAGGCGCCCTTCACTCACGGCGAATTCATCCAGCGCAGCCGGGTTTTTCACAATGGCCGCCTCAGCCTGCTCGACCGTTTTGCCCTGCGCGCTCCCGACCCGCTGCAGTGCGGCGCGGCGGGGCTCAATGGGCACAGCGTGATCGGCCTGATGCTGGCGGGCCCCTTTGACAGTGCCGACGAACTGGACGCACTGATCGACGCCCTGCGTTTGCAGTCGCTGCCGCTGGCGATGACCCGGCTGCGTGAGTGGCTGATTATTCGTTATCTGGGCGACAGTGCCTTCAGCGCGAGGCAGGCCTTTGTCCACGCCTGGGCGCAAGTTCGTCCCGCCCTGCTGCAGCGCCCGGCCTGCGCGCCCCGAATCTGGGCCACCTGAGGAGACCCCATGGAATTGCTTCCCCGCGAAAAAGACAAACTGCTGCTGGTCACCGCCGGCCTGCTGGCAGAGCGACGCCTGCAGCGCGGCCTGCGACTGAACTATCCGGAGGCCGTGGCCTATATCAGCCTGATGGTGGTGGAGTTTGCCCGCGATGGCATGACCGTCGCCGAGTTGATGGGCAAGGGTAAAACCCTGCTCAGCGCCGAGCAGGTGATGGACGGCGTTCCCTCACTCATCCACGAAGTTCAGGTGGAAGCCACCTTTCCCGATGGCACCAAGCTGGTGACCATCCACGAGCCAATTAACTGAGGGAGTAAAGGCATGATTCCCGGCGAACTCGATACGCAACCCGGCCATATCGACCTGAACAGCGGTCGCAATACCCGCCGCCTGCGGGTGGAAAACAGTGGTGACCGACCCGTTCAGGTCGGCTCTCACTACCACTTTTACGAGGTGAACCCCGCGCTGCTGTTCGACCGCGAACAGGCACTGGGCTTTCGCCTGAATATCGCCGCGGGAACCGCGGTGCGCTTTGAACCGGGTCAGGACCGCGAAATAGAGCTGGTCGCGTTGGCAGGCGATCGGCGGGTCTTCGGTTTTCGCGGCGAGGTAATGGGTGATCTGCCGGCGGCCAAAGGAGACACGCCATGAGTACGATTGATCGCCGCGCCTACGCGGAAATGTATGGCCCGACCACCGGCGACCGCGTGCGGCTGGCCGACACCGAGCTGTGGATTGAAGTGGAGAAGGACTTCACCCGCTACGGTGAGGAAGTGAAATTCGGTGGCGGCAAAGTGATTCGAGACGGCATGGGCCAGAGCCAGCGCGGCAATACCGAGGCGGTCGACACGGTAATCACCAACGCGCTGATTCTCGATCACTGGGGCATAGTCAAAGCCGATGTCGCCCTGCGCCACGGCCGAATCGCGGCCATTGGCAAAGCGGGCAATCCCGATATTCAGGACGGCGTGGACATCGTTATCGGCCCCGGCACGGAAGTCATCGCCGGTGAGGGCCAGATCCTGACTGCCGGCGGCATCGATGCGCATATTCACTTCATCTGCCCGCAGCAGATTGAAGAGGCACTGATGTCCGGCGTCACCACCATGATCGGCGGCGGCACGGGCCCGGCCACCGGCACCAATGCCACGACCTGCACTCCGGGCCCGTGGAATATCGGCAAAATGCTGCAGGCCACCGAAGATATGCCGATGAATCTGGGCTTTCTCGGCAAGGGCAATGCCAGCCAGCCAGAGGCCATCGAAGAGCAGCTGCTCGCCGGCGTCTGCGGCCTCAAGCTTCACGAGGACTGGGGCACCACCCCCGCGTCTATCGACTGCTGCCTGAGTGTGGCCGAGCAGTACGATGTGCAGGTTGCGATTCATACCGATACGCTCAACGAGAGCGGCTTCGTCGACGACACCCTGGCCGCCTTTAAGGGGCGGGTGATTCACACCTACCACACCGAGGGCGCGGGCGGCGGTCATGCACCGGATATTATTCGCGCCTGCGCCGAGCCCAATGTACTGCCCTCCTCGACCAACCCGACCCGGCCCTACACCCGCAACACCGTGGACGAACATCTCGACATGCTGATGGTCTGCCACCACCTGGACCCGGCCATTGCCGAAGATGTGGCCTTTGCCGACTCGCGCATCCGCAAGGAAACCATCGCCGCCGAGGATATTCTCCACGACCTCGGCGCCTTCAGCATGATCTCCTCAGACTCTCAGGCCATGGGGCGCGTGGGCGAAGTGATTGCCCGCACCTGGCAAACCGCCCACAAAATGCGCGTCCAGCGCGGCGCCCTGCCCGAAGATAACGAGCGTCACGATAATTTTCGCGCCAAACGCTATATCGCCAAGTACACCATTAATCCGGCTATCGCGCATGGCATCGCCCATGAAGTGGGCAGCATCGAAGTCGGCAAGCTGGCAGATCTCGTGCTGTGGAAACCCGCCTTCTTCGGGGTCAAGCCGGCGATGATTATCAAGGGCGGCTTTATCGCGGCGGCGCCGATGGGCGATCCCAACGCCTCGATTCCCACACCACAACCGGTGCATTACCGACCGATGTTCGGCAGCTGCGGAAAAGCCGCAAGACAAACGGCGGTGACCTTTGTCTGCGCCGCCGCGCTGGAAAATGATGTTGCCGGACGCTGGGGACTGGAACGGCAATTGCTGGCCTGCAAGAACACCCGTGATATTTCCAAGCGCGACATGGTGCACAACCACTGGATGCCGAATATCACGGTCGACCCACAAACCTATGAGGTGCGGGCCGATGGACAATTGCTCAGCTGCGAACCCGCCGAGGTACTGCCCATGGCTCAGCTCTACCAACTGATTTAGGAGACCGCCATGTTCGATATTCACCGCCGTCTGGACGGCCCCAGAGCCGCCGATATTGTCGACGAAATTTATCTGGATCACCTGCAGCGGGAAAAGAGCCGCTTGCGCACCCAAACACTGAAAGGCAGTGAGGCGCGCATCATTCTTGACCGCGGCAAACCACTGCGTCCCGGCGACATTTTGCTGAGTGACTGCGGCCATCAATTGCGCGTGCGCGGCGCCAAGGAGCCCGTTATCACCGCCATCAGCAGCGACTGGAAACAGTTCAGCCGCGCCTGTTACCACCTCGGTAATCGGCATGTGCGCCTGCAACTGGGCGAGCGCTGGCTGCGCATCACCCCCGACCATGTACTGGAAGCCCTGCTGCGCAGCTTCGGTTTGGAAATCTGTCACGAGCGCGCCGTGTTTGAGCCCGAACCCGGTGCCTACGACACGAGCCATGGCAGCACACACACGCACCACCACGACCACGCTCATTCTCATGGCCATCACGCTCACTGACAGCGCCCTGCTGCGCCTGCTGCAACTAGGCAGCGCCGCCCTGCCAGTGGGCGGCTACAGCTTTTCACAGGGGCTTGAGTACGCGGTCGAGATTGGCTGGGTCAGCTCGCTGGACAGCTGCGAGGACTGGCTGTCTCTCGGCCTGCGTAATGGCGTCGGTGGACTGGATCTGCCAGTCGCCAGCCGACTTTACCGGGCGCTGGAAGACGGCGACCGGGACGCCTTCCAGTATTGGAATGACTTTGCACTGGCTGCTCGGGAAAGCCGCGAGCTGCTAATGGCCGATGAAGCCATGGGGCAGGCGCTGTTGCGGCTGCTGCGACAACTCCCGCAGCCGTTACCCGATACAGCGTCCGGCATGCAGGCCTCCTTTCTCGGCGCATTTGTCGCGACGGCCTGGCAGTGGCAAATCAGCGAATCCGCCTGCCAGATCGGGCTGGCCTGGTGCTGGCTGGAGGCGCAGATTGCGGCGGCAACCAAGCTGATCCCGCTGGGCCAGACCCAGGCTCAACAACTGCTGGGCCGTATGCAAACCGCACTTCCCCCGGTGATCGCGCACGCCGCCTCGCTGGATGACGACGCCTTGGGGGCGACCCTGCCGGGGCTGGCAATGGCCAGCGCCCTGCACGAAACCCAGTATTGCCGGTTATTCCGGTCGTGAACACGGCGGCCCGATTCACGCGGGCCACTTTGGAGAAATAAGGAGAGACCATGCAACAGTCCACATTACGCGTTGGCGTCGGCGGCCCCGTTGGCTCCGGCAAAACCGCCCTGCTGCGGGAGCTGTGTCTGGCCCTGCGCCACCGCTACAATCTCGCGGTGGTTACCAACGACATTTACACCCGCGAAGATGCCGAATTCTTGACCCGCCACGAAGCCCTCTCGGCCGACCGCATTATCGGCGTGGAGACCGGCGGCTGTCCGCACACCGCCATTCGCGAGGATGCCTCCATGAATCTCGCCGCGGTCGATGAACTCTGCCAGCGTCACCCCGGCCTGGAGCTGGTACTGGTAGAAAGTGGCGGCGACAACCTCAGTGCCACCTTCAGCCCGGAGCTGTCGGACCTGACCCTCTATGTGATTGACGTGTCGGCCGGAGACAAAATTCCCCGCAAAGGCGGCCCCGGCATCACCCGCTCTGATCTGCTGATTATCAATAAAACCGATCTCGCCCCTCTGGTCGGCGCCTCGCTTGAGGTGATGGACCGCGACGCCAAAAAAATGCGCGGCGAGCGCCCGTTTGTATTCAGCAATCTGAAAGCCGGAGACGGCCTGCAGGCCATTATCGACTTCATAGAAACCGAAGGCATGCTCCGGCCCGCCAACAGTCAGCAAGCCTGAAGCAACGAGATAACAGGGAGAAACCCATGAACAAAATATTGACGACATCACTGCTGATGCTGGGCAGTTCAGCGGCTCTGGCCCATCCCGGCCACGGCAACTGGGCCAGCTTCGGTCACGACTACGAACACCTGATCTGGCTGCTGGCGGCCATCGGCTCCAGCGCGCTGATTGTGCGCCTGCTGCTCAGCCGCAAAGGCAAAGACTCAGACGCTGGCTAAGACCTTCAGCGCGGCGGCGGCCGCCGCCGTGCGATTCTCCACCCCGAGCTTGGGGAAGACGGTTTCGAGGTGCTTGTTGACGGTGCGCGGACTCATTTCCAGAATCTCGCCGATCTCGCGATTGGTCTTGCCCTGTGCAATCCAGTACAGCACCTCCGACTCCCGCTGAGTGAGCGGCAGGCGATCGCGAAGGGTCGCCGCATCGGGGCGCTCGGCCGGATCGGCCAATCGAAAAATACATTCGACGTCATCGCTGTTACTCAGCAGATAAGCATCCAGCGGTTTGGGCAAGGACTCCAGCTTATAGCGCTGCCCGCGAACCGGGGCATGAGACAACCAACGCACCAGCGGCGTAAAAATCAGCTGTGCCTGCTCATCGATTGACAGGCCGCTGAGCTGCAACAGCGCCTGCGCCTCGCGGGTCGCCCATTGCAGCACTCCGGACTTGTCCAGCGTAATCAGATACTGGCCGGTGCGATCCAACGCCTGCTGAACGCTCATCGCCCGTCGGGCATTGCCCAGATGCACACGCAGTCGGGCCACCAGCTCGTCGGGGTCAACAGGTTTGCTGAGGTAATCCACGCCCCCCGCCTGCAAGCCGCGTACAACATCTTCGGTATCACTCAGCCCCGTCATGAAGATCACCGGAATATCCGCCAGCGCCGTGTTCGCTTTTAAACGTCGGCAGGTCTCAAAACCGTCCATGTTCGGCATGACGGCATCGAGCAAAATAATATCCGGCTGTACCTTCTCTGCGATGGTCAGCGCCTGTTGTCCGTCCAATGCCAGCAGCACACTGATCCCGGCGGCATCCAGCGTTTCATTGATAAAGCCGAGGGTGTCGGGAGAGTCGTCGACGACCAGCGCAACCTCGTTAAGCATCCGGCTCATAAGCTGTGTTCTTCCAAAACGTGAATCACCTTCGCAAACTGAATCTGTGCCGCCAGTTCCCTTACCGTAACCGCGAGAGCGGGCGGGATCTGACCTAGGCGCTCCATTTCATCCAGTGCATCCGCCAGACCACGTGCGTAGCCGATCTCCGCGAGGTGGATCAAGCGACCGGCAATGGCCGCATCAATATTGAGCTCTGCGGGATCGGGCGCCGCCACCGGCGCGGCGGTCGGCAGAATCACCGAAGACTGTCGCCACTCGATCCCCATCAGCTCTGCCAGCGTTTCCAGCAAGGTCTGTAGCTTAACGGGCTTTAGCAGATACGCATTGTAAAGCAGGTTGGGGTCGGGCCGGTTGGGCGGCTCTTCCGCATTGGCGGACAACATCAGCAGCGGCTGCGTAAAACCGGTCGAACGCAGGGCGGCGGCCAACTCGTGTCCATCCTTGCCGGGCATGCTGACATCCAGCATAAACAAATCCGGCGCGCGATCTGCGGCTTGCTGGAGACAATGCTCTGCGTCTCTGGCCTCAACCACGTTAAAGCCCAAGGGCACCAGCATGTCGGCCATCAGGCCGCGATGCACCGGATCATCATCCACGACCATGACGGTTTTTCTGGCGCCCTCGTAACCCGTGATCACCGGCGGTTCTTCCACTTCCGCCTGATTGACAACGGACGACAGCATCAGCGTCAGGGTGAAACGACTGCCCTCGCCCTCCAGACTCTCGACCCGGATATCGCCCCCCATGATCTCCGTGAGCAGGCGCACAATGGTCAAGCCCAGCCCGGTACCTGCCACCAGTGGCGAGCCCAGTTTTCTGACCCGCTCAAAGGGTTTGAAGATCGTGGCGAGGTCATCCGCGGCAATGCCGCAACCACTGTCGAGAACCGTAAATTCCGCTACCTGCGCGCGATAGCGCACGCGAAATTCGACCTGTCCCTGATCGGTGAACTTCACCGCGTTGGACAGCAGGTTCGTCAGCACCTGCCGCAAGCGCTTCTCATCGGCCCGCACAATTTTCGGCAGGGCCGACTCCGCCGTAAAGAGAAACTCGACCCCTTTGGCCTGTGCCTCAGGCGCAAAAATCTGCTGCATCTGCTGCAGTAATTCGTGGAAGTCCACCATGTCACGGCGCAACTCAATGCGCCCCGCTTCAATACGCGAAATATCCAGCAGGCCCTCGATCAGATCGGCCAGGTGCTCGCCGCTGCGATGGATTATTGCCAGAGAATTTCGCTGCCGCTCATCCAGCTCCTGATCGCGCCGCAATAGCTGGGTATACCCCAGAATGGATTGCAACGGCGTGCGCAGCTCATGACTGATACCACTCAGGTAGCGACTCTTGGCGTAGTTGGCCGCCTCGGCGGCCTCCTTGGCACGCTGTAACTCCTGATCGGTGCGATAGTGGGCGTCAATCTCCTCCTGCAGGCGCTGCGTTTGCCGGTCGGACTCCTGCTGCGCAACCAGTCGACTTTCGTTGGCCAGCAGAAACAGCCAAATCAGCACCCCGGTAACGATGGTAAGAATGAAGTACAGACTGGTCAGCGTATCGGCAATAACCTGGGGTTTGTCACTGTCGATGGCCATTTCAAAATAGATCACCCACAGCAAGCCCGCATTGATCGCACTGATCAGCAGAAACAGGCTAACGAAACGACCAATACGCGAAAACAGGGCGTCGAGAAGACTCGCGGAGAACCATTTCCGCAGTAGCTGCCGAGCCTGCTGGGAAAAGCGCGCATCGGTTTTGCAGCTATCCATGCAGCGTGCATCCAGCGAGCAGCACAGCGAACAAATGGTGCCGTTGTACGCGCTGCAATGAGCAACGTCTTCACGCTCGAACTCGGATTCGCAAATCACACACTGATGCACTTCAACCGCCGGCAATTGCGGCGAGGTTCTGGCCAGGTAGAAGCGCCCTCCGGTCCACCACGCCAGCAGCGGCGCGGCCAGCATACAGCAGCCTAGAGTAATGAAATGGGTCAGGGCCTTGGCCTCGGGACCGAACTGGCCGAGGTAGGCAAGCATCCCCGCCAAGGAGGCGATTAACATGGAGCCCACACCCACTGGATTGATGTCGTAGAGGTGAGCGCGTTTGAATTCGATGTGCGCGGGGCTTAGTCCCAGGCGCTTGTTAATGGCCAGATCTGCCGCCAGCGTTCCCAGCCAGGCCACCGCCACGATGGCGAAGATGCCGAGTACATTCTCCAGTACGCGATAGATACCCAGCTCCATCAACAGCAGCGCAATAACCACATTAAAGACCAGCCACACGACCCGGCCGGGGTGGCTATGGGTCAGACGGGAGAAGAAGTTCGACCAGGCAATCGAGCCGGCATAGGCGTTGGTGATGTTAATCTTCATCTGCGAGATCAGCACCATCACGCCAGCAATCACCAAACCCAATTGCGGCATGTCGTGAAAGTAGCTGTAGACCCGCTGGTACATATGAGTGGGGTCCGCGGCCTCCGTCAGCGTCATGCCCTCACTGACGGCCAAATAGGCCAGAAACGAGCCCAGCAGCAACTTCACCAGCCCGATAAATACCCAGCCCGGCCCGGCGAACAGCACCGCCAGATTCCAGCGGCGGCGATTGGCCGCCGTGCGCTGGGGCAGAAAACGCAGGTAGTCCACCTGCTCGCCCAACTGCGCAATCATCGCGATCAATACCGAGGCCGCTGCACCAAAAACCAGCAGATCAAACTGCTCGGCCTGGGCGCGCCGCCCCCCGTATTCCATCCAGCTGGGCAACTGCTCATAGTCGTGAACCGCAACGAGTACCAGAGCGGCGATCTGCAAGGCCAGCCACAGGTATTGGGTGCCGATCTGAAAACGGCTGATCAGCGTGAAACCGTGCGTCACAATGGGGATGACCGCCACCGAGCACAGTACATAACCGAGGGCCAGCGGCAAGCCAAACAGCAGCTCCAGCGCCATGGCAAGAATAGCGGCCTCAATGGCAAAGAAGATGAACGTAAACGAGGCATAGACCAGCGAGGTAATGGTGGACCCCAGATAGCCAAAACCGGCACCTCGGGTCAGCAGGTCGATGTCGACCCCGTAGTAGGCCGCATAGCGACAGATGGGCAGCCCCACCATAAACGTTACCGCCATCACCACAACCATCGCCACGGCGGCATTGATGAAGCCGTATTCCAGGGTCACCGCCGCCCCGAGGGCTTCCAGCGCCAGAAAGGCCGTGGTGCCCAGCGCCGTCATCGCTACCCGCTCGATACTCCAGCGCCGCGCTTTTTTGGCGGTGAAGCGCAGTGCATAGTCTTCGAGGGTTTCGTTGACGACCCACTGGTTGTAGTGGCGCCGCACCGGAAAAATCTGTTGATTCACGGACATAGTCAGTGGCTACCTTGTTGCCGCCGGAACACGGCTGCATGAACGGCGTCTTGTTCTGTTTAGAGTCTTGCGACGCACAGGCTCAAAGTAGTGCAACAACTATGCCGAGAGACCATACTGGGTCAGTAGACAATGGCAGGGTTTGGCGATCGCGGACTCCCCAGTGCGTCCCGATAGGAGGGCCGGTCCTCACCTTCATCTCGCACATCCAGTTCGCGGGCCAGTTCAGCACCAATGACGGTATGTCCCGACAGCGACTGAGCCCGATCACTGTGCGCCAAGGCGTAGAGAATATGGCCGGTAAATTCCGGGCGCTCCGCCGTTTTACTGAACTCCCGGTACTGCTCGGGATTAACCTGACTGGCGACCGCGGCACGCTCCGTCATCAGCGGCCCCATCCAGATTGAGACGGTATGCACGCCGGTGCCTCGCAGGTCCACCGCCATATCGTGGGCGAACTTATCCAAACCGGCTTTTTGCGCGCCGTAGGCCGGTCCATGCATATAACAGCTCGCACCAAACGAAGAACCAAAGGCAATCAAACCCGACCCTTGAGGCACCATGATATTGGCCGCGTGCCAGCTGGCAACATACGCCGAGCGCAAGCCGACATCGAGAATCCCCGCCGCGCCCAGATCTTTTTCCCAGAACGGCTTTTGCTCAATCAGCTGAGGATGCATGTAGGTGGCGTTATTTACGAGGATATCCAGCCGCCCCTGTTCTTGCTGAATCTGCTCAAACAGTGCGGCTACCTGCGTATCGTCGCTGTGGTCACAGAGCACCGCAATGCCCTTGCCACCGGCTGCGGTAATGGCCTCGGCGGTTGCCGCGACGGTGCCAGGCAGCACCGAGCCATCCCAGGCTTTCGCCTCACCGGGCGTCACCGTTCGACCCGTGACATAAACGATCATGCCATGCGCACCGAGAGCGCGGGCAATTCCCGCACCTGCACCACGGCTGGCGCCGGTAACCAATGCAACCTGTTGTGTCATCGTTATTTTCCTTTTAGATCAATGGTGGCGGTCTGCTTGTACAAGCGCTTTGAAGAAAAAATGCGATGTTTTACCCGCCAGCCTTCAGGGGTTTTTATCAACTCGTCGTAGTAGGAGCCGAAGTGCATGGGATAGCCGTTGCTGAGCGTATCGCTGCGCGGTACCGGGGCAATAATGCGAAAATACTGACGCACAATGCCGTCCTCAGCGCTGTCATCAATATGGATATTGCACATCAGATGCGCCAGTGGATGCTGACCCTCCTCATCCATATAACGCTTGATCTCAGCCAGCCCATTCAGCGTAACCAGACCCCGTACTTCGAATACCGCATCGACACAGAAAATGCCGTCCATCGCCGACCAATTGCGGTCATCGACCGCATCGCCATAGCGGCCAGGCAGCTCGTGAAGTAGCAGGCGATCTTCAACACTCAGGCGTGACATTTGCGACAGCTCTCATAAATGATGATGCGCCATGCTAGTCATTCCACTTCTGCGACGCTCCCCCCAAACAGATCAGAACCGCGCTCGCTGTGTGCCGCTCACCCGGCTACACTATGGGCCTGCATAAAAAAACAGAAACGGAAACAGGAGCGGGGCATGCCGCTGATTACCTTCATCAACCACAATGGCGACGCCTGGGAAGCCGAAGCTCAGAGCGGCCAGAGCTTGATGCGCGCGGCTGTCGACAACGGCATAGACGGCATTCTTGCGGAGTGCGGCGGCGCCTGTAGCTGCGGCACCTGCCACTGCTATATCGACGCGCCCTGGTTTGATCAGCTCCCCCCGGCCAGCGATATGGAAAACAGTATGCTGGAGGCCGTTCTGGAGCCTCAGAACAACAGCCGTCTTAGCTGCCAGCTTGAGGTCACCGACGCCATGGAAGGGATGACGGTGCACCTTCCCGCTTCCCAGTATTAAGCCGAGGTCCCGGCCTGATGGCATCACATCGCCTTTTACCGTTGGCCGTTGCGGTAATGTTCAATACCGCCTGCAGCCTGTCACCACCGGCAGCGCCGCTGACGCTGGAGCCCCCTGCCCCGGCAAGCACCAGCGCGCTGCTAGAGCAGGGCCAGCACTTCGGCCTGGACAATAATCCACTGACCCCAGACGATCATATTCTGGCCATGACACCGGATATGCGTTATTTCGTTGGCGAACAGGTTCCCGCCGCGCTCTCAGAACAAGCGCGGCTGCGCTACTTGGTCGACGCGCTCATTCGCCCGTCGCAACTCGGACTGGAATACGCGCCCGGCGTTACCCTGACCGCCACCGAAACCTTTGACGAACGCCGGGGGGACTGCCTGTCATTAAGCGCCCTGTTTGTCGCGATGGCCCGCGAGGCCAAGTTGAATGTCTATTTCAACGAGGTCAGCGTACCGCCAAGCTGGGAGATGCTCAGCGAAAACAGCTCGGCGATCTACAAACATATCAATGCCGTCGCCGTGATCGATGACAAGCCGCAGGTTATCGACTTCAGTGTTGATATCTACGACTACCGCTATCCACAAAAGCAGGTCGACGACGATATTGCCGCCGCGCAGTACTACAGCAACCTCGGCGTGAAACAACTCAATGGCGGCGACCCGGCAAAGGCCTACGCCTATTTCCGCCGGGCATTACACCTCGGCCCGGAGGAAGCCTACATCTGGGGCAATCTCGGCGTGCTGCTGCGGCGCGAGGGACTGCTGGACGAAGCGGAGGTCGCCTTTCGCAAGGCCCTTTCACTGGACCCTGAAGAAGCCGCCGCACTGTCCAACCTCGCAAGGCTGTATCGCAGCGAGGGACGACGCGACGAAGCTCGCGCGCTGGAAGCGGTGATTGCCGAGCGGCAGCGGAGCAATCCCTTCTGGCACTACAGTCGGTCGCGGGCAGCCTTTGAACGGGGCGATTTCGACGAGGCACTGACGTCCATACATCGGGCCATTCGGCTCAATCGCGAGGAATATCGCTTCTATCAGTTTGCCGCCGTCATATACCGCCGCCAGGGAAACGATAAAAAATATGAAGAATATGGCTTGCGGGCCGCACAGGCGAAATTCGCCAGCCAGCAACACTCCCCCTGACAGGCGCTCACAAAAAAGGGCACCCGAAGGTGCCCTCTAGTCGCCTGGAGAAGGCCTAAAACTCGTATTGAATGCTCGCGCTGAAGGTCGTTCCTACCTCTTCCTCGTAGGTTGTTACTTCGCGACCTGCGTTCTCACGCTGGATCTCTACACCGTCATCCAGGATGTTTTTCACCTTAAGCTTCACAATCAAGCCTGGCGTCGGGTAGTAGGAATATGTGGCATCAAGCGAGTTGAAAGGCTGCTCATAAGCATCTGGCTCGCCGTTGCGACCCGCAAAGTAGAGACGCTCACCAAACACGTTATATGACAGCGTTGCCGCGTGTTTCTCATCCGGCGAGTCATACCCGAGTATCAGGTTGGCTGCGTAGTCAGAGGCTCCCACGAGGTCACGCTTGGCATTGGTAGGCGCATCGGCTTTATCACCAGCAACCAATTCGGTATCCAGCAAGGTCAGGTTGCCCTGCAGGAAGAACGGCAGCAGATGGTCAGAGAGGTCTCCGAGGTTCTTCATGAACTCGACTTCTGCACCCAGGATCTCAGCACTTTCCGCATTGATGATTTCGACAGCAGTATTGGTATCACCTGCTGCGGCCTGGAACAACTCGATCGGGTCGGTGATGTCTTTATAGAACACCGAAACAGTCAAGCTGTCGCTGTTACTGAAGAACCATTCCGCACGTACATCGTAGTTCTTGAACTGCGAAGGCAGTACATCCGGGTTACCAAACACCAGGGCATCGGTTACCGGATCCACGTAGCTGGAATCGGCAATCTCACGCAGGTCAGGGCGAACCGTGGTTTCGCTGTAGCCGAAACGCAGCTGGAAGTCCTCTGCCCAAAAACCCGGCAGCATATATGTCGCCGCCAATGACATATAGGTGTCGTCATCCTGGAAGACGGCATTCTGCAGCTCTTCTGCAATCACTTCCGGGCTGGCACCGTCATTGACAATGATAGGGCTACCGTCAAAATCCAGCGGGTCCCAAGTCAGACCAACCTGCTGATAGTCCTCATAGCGAAGACCGGCAACAATGCGCCAAGTATCCTGCCAGGTTACATCCAGCTTACCGTAGTAGGCATCGACGCGATTGGCCGCAATGTAACTTTCCGAGTTACTCCCCGCGACAGCAATCTGATAACCGTTATTGGGGTCGAGCAGGTTTGCATCGCTGAAGACAACATCCAGCGGCCCCGTACGAACGGCGTCACTGGCATCGACTGAGCCCAAACCGAATTCCAGCTGTCGATATGAGCGCGCTTTCTGCCAGTACTCACTACCACCGCTGACCTCGACCTTCCAGTCCATAGTAGAGAACGGCATTTTGACTTCCCAACCGTAGCTCTCCACTTCGTCTTTCAAGTCGGTAAAGCGATAGTCCGCCGCGGTGCCATTCGCTGCCACGGTGTTTCTGCCATTACGTGGCTGGCGGGTTTGAACATCAATTTCACTGGGAATTTCTGTCGTCGACTCACTATCTGAATAGAACCAATTAAACTTCAGCCCTTCAGCAACAGCCAACGGATCCCAGCCGATCATCTCTCGAGTTACTTCACCAAAGGTGTGTTCACCGCGGATCTGATTGACCTTCATCTCGCGCTGCTCGTAGCGAATCGAGTAAAGGCGATCGGAAATACCGCCGCTGATCGGCTGGTCATTGTCGTAGCTATCTGCAATAGCCACTTCGTCATCGGTATTTCGAAGATAAAGGCTGGTGGTTTCCAAAGAGTGATCTTCGTTGAGGCGTAAACCGAAGTTCAGGTTGGCCGCCAACGACGTGTTTTGCGTCGTTTTGTCACGGAACTCGACTTCATCACTGTCGGAAATTGAACGGGCCGTTGAACTTTTCTTGCGCCAGGTACGGTCGTATGACACGCCAGCCAGCACACCAAATTCAACCTCCTCCGACTCACCCAAATAGAAACGGTTACCGATATTCACTTCTCCAGAATAATTCTGGTCGTCATCGGTCTCGTAGACATTGATATTACGATACAGGCCTGTAGCCAACTCGCGATTGATCTGCTCAGCATCCGCCAGCGTCGCATTGGGATTGGTTTGACGAAGGTCAGTAAGAATATCGTTGCGATCCAAGCTGCCGCGATATTTCTGCAACGCACTTTTCAAACTGGCAGCCAGAGCCCGAGTACCATCGTCATTGCCGAGGATATCGTCACTGCCACCTTTGTAGGTCACCAAGCCATCCCTGGACTCGGTATTGAAATCAGTCCCTACTTCGAGAGTAAAAACAAAGTCAGTGGGAATACCCTTGGTTCGGATGTCGACATTACCACCACCAAAAGCAGCAGGCATATCGGCAGAATGAACTTTCTGTACCGCAAGGCTTTCCACAATCGACGTTGGGAAAATATCCAGAGGGATAACGCTTCGGCTCAAGTCTGGCGAAGGGACTACAGCCCCGTTCAACAAGGTGCTGGAGTAGCGTTCACCCAGGCCACGAACAAAGACAAACTTATCGTCGATTAAGGTCACACCCGGTACGCGGCGAAGTGCTGCGGCAACGGTGGAGTCTCCAATCCGGCCAATCGCCTCAGAGCCGAGAAAGTCGACGGCGACTTCCTGCTCAAGGCGTTCGATGACCAGATTTTCGGCCGAGCTCTTCAGTCGCCCGACCACAACAACCTCTTCCAGCGGCTTGTTGAAGCTTAGATCGGAATCCGCCTCTTGAGCCACTGCAGAGATGGCCATACTCAGCGCAGTCAGGCTGAATACTGGCAGCATCCCTTTCTTAACAATCTGCTTTTTCATCGGAAAAAACCCACTAGTAATTGACCGGTGTTCAACAGAAAGGGCGCCGTAGGGCGCCCTCTGTTCACGGCTTGGCGTCGTGCATTCAGGCCTGTTGCTTATTCAAACCAAAGCGGTGCAGCACTGTTCGCGGGGTCGAGACCAAAGGCCCAGTTGGCCGTCCAATCGTCGTCTTCCGTTACGGCGCCGATGTAAGCGCGGCCTTCAGCAGGAGTCACAGTGGGCGCTGCGCCACCAAGCTTCATGTCTGCCAGCGGCAGAGAGTAGAAGCCGTTCAGGATTTCCAGGTTGGCATTGCTCGCCGCAGTGGGGTCTTCACCCGCTTCCAACGTTTGATAGGTATCGTTGCTTTCTTGCAGCCACGCCAACTGGGTCTTGCCGCTGTTAGGCAGGTTGTCGCCATCTGTCAGGTCCTGACAGGCAATGATGCTGCTCTCGATTTTCAGCTCGCCATCATCAGCCGCTTCCAGTCCTTCATCATCAATGCGAACACAATAGTTGTAGTCGTCGTCACCCAGTTTCACATCACCTTTGTAGGCAGTGGTGATCAGGGCGTTGATGATTGTCGGGAAGTGCGCTTCGCGAATACGCATGCCCTGACCGGGATCGTGAGTACCGGTACCATTGGGCTCGCCAGTCACCTCGGTAGCAGACACGATACAAGTGAGGTTTTTGATAGTCGCGCGAGAGTTCAGGCCACGATCAATGAAGTCCTGCAGAGTCGCGGCATCTTTGCTGGAGTAGCTGCCAATACCATCTGACTCTACACAGCGGTTGCCGTCATTTTCTGACTGGATGACCAGGGCATAGTCGATTGTGCCGCGGTAGCCTTCATCAACATCGATGGAGTCATCGCGAACATACAATGCAACATAGTGGCTGACATTCACTGCGCCGCCGAAGAATTCAATACCATCGTCGTAGGTTGAATACGCTTGCAGATAATCAACTGTCGTACCTGAGCCCACAGCATTGAAGGAAATACCGTTGAGCTCATTGTCTTCTTCAACTTCAAAACCGGTGTGCTTAACGATGAAGTAATTCAGTGAGCCCGAGCTGTCGGCATTGTTATCACCGCCGTAGTGAGTTTGGCCAGCACCCGCTTTACCTTCAGCAGCCACGTGGCAATCACTGGTAGCGAGGTTATCGTCATCAAAAGTCCCGGTGTAGGCACACTTATTGGTGACACCGAAGCCATTGATGATCAAGCCACCCCACTGCTGCACGTCTTCTGCGCCAACCGCGTCTTCAACGGCATCAGAAACAGAAGTAATAGTAACCGGAGCACCTTGTTCGCCGTTGGCAAAGATTTGCGAACCACGGTTGATGACCATGTAATCGTCGCTGCCCTGGAATGCCAGCGTTACACCTGCTTCAATTTCAATGGCAGAGCCATCACCGCCTTCAACAATACCCGCAGCAGCCATGTCAGCGTCGTTATCGTAGTTACGACCAACAACCAGGCTGTCGCGGAAAATGTGGACACCGCCGTTGCTAAGCTTGGTGAAAACCACCGGGTCAGTAGCAGCAACTTCAATGGGATTAGTCAGGCTGACGAAATCTGAACCATAAATACAGTTGACGCCATCAACGCTACCCTGACGAGTCACGCCGTTGTCATTGTACGAGGCACAGAAGTTAGTGCCGCCAGTTGAACCGCCACCAGTGCTGTTATCAACTGAATTGTTCTGGGCGTTGATATTGATGTCGCCACCGCCGCCACAACCAACCAGGGCCATAGCCGAGGCCATTGCTGTCATCGCAAAAAGCTTTTTCATAGGGACTTATCTCCGTAACCTTCTCAATAAGGGCATAGGTAATTTGTCGATGGGGCGTATGCTAGGCGGGAGGAATGACAGATGCGTGAACGTAATGTGACGAAAATGTTTCACGAATTGTGACAACAACACGGAGAGGGATTAAAAATCAGCCACAATCACACTGGATAAGTCATAAAACTGTCATAAAATGTAAATAAAATTGCCATCTTCTTAGTACCACTCGGCATTTGGATACCCATAATCATGACAAGTACTTTCCGGCAGTTACGTTATATCCCGTTGTTTATCATGGGCTTTTCTGCTTCTTATAACGCAGCCGCGCAGACGAGCACCTCGCCAGAGCTTCTGGATATCCTGGTAGAAAAACAAATCCTGACCGAGAGTCAGGCAGAAGAGATTCGACAGGCCGAGAAAGAGCGCCGCAGTGTGAATAATGCCGTTGTGGACATCGGCAGCGGCGGTCTGAAAGTGAAAAGTGCAGATGGGCGCAGCAGTTTTCAATTCGGCGGTCGCCTCCACGCAGATGCCGCGGTTCATGACCACGAGGAACTGGCCGGACAGCAGGACGGTATAGATGGCACCCAGATTCGACGCGCACGTTTGTATGCCAAAGGCGATATCGGCAAACAGTGGTCTTACCTGATCGAAGCCGATTTTGCCGGCAACAAAACCAGCCTCAAAGATGCGACGCTGGGCTACCATTTCAGCGGACTGCCGCTGACGGTGACCGTAGGGAATCAAAAGCAGGCCGTGAGCATGGAGATTGAAGAAAGCTCCAACGATATCCCCTTTATCGAGCGCTCGCTGGTCGCCGGCATTACCACGCCCTATTTTGATCGCGCTATCGGCATTACCGTTGCATCAGGTGGCGACAACTGGCATTTCAAAACCGGCTTGTTCGGGGACGGCGTCTCGGATGGCGACGCGGATGAAGGCACTGGCTTTGGCCTGCGCGCTACCTATGCGCCGATAGTCAGCCGCACCAGCCTGCTGCATGTGGGGGGCTCATTCGGCCTGCGCAATACCAGTGACGATGGCTTGGCGAACGGCAAGTCACCCGGTTTTTCCTACAAGACCACCAATTTTTCAGACTTGAAACCGGTCAGCGCCAGCATCGCTGACATGGAGCAAGTGCAGACCGGCGTGTTTGAGCTCGCTGCCATGTGTGGGCCGTGGACGTTTCAAAGTGAATACGCGGTTACGGATGTCAGCCGCGAAACCGGAGACGACCTGAGCTTCTCCGCCTACTACGCGCAGGTGGCCTATCTCATCAATGGCCAGCGCCGTTATAAGGCGTCTGAAGGCGAGTTCAAATACCCCAGCATCAATGCCGACTTCAATCCTGAGCAAGGACACTGGGGCGCAGTTGAACTGGCTGCCAGATTCGATCACATCGACCTGGAAGATGGGGATATTTCCGGTGGCGAGGCCGACCGGGTAACCCTGGCGTTGAACTGGTATCTCAATCGCAATGTGCGAATGATGCTGGACTACAGCCACAGCTATGAACTGAAAGGCGGGGCGTTGCAGAATGTCAGTGGCGAGCTCACCGACGACATCGACACCTACGCCATGCGGGTGCAGCTGAGCTTCTAACTGGCAAACAGCCTCGCCAAGCAGGCAAAAAAAAGGCCATGCATATTGCATGGCCTTTTTTTATATCACTGCGCGAATGTCGCGCCGCCCTCTCAAGCGAAGGGGTGACGCAGGACAATCGTCTCTACGCGGTCCGGGCCGGTAGATACGATATCGATGGGGACATTCAGCAGGGCTTCGAGACGCTCGATGTAGGCGCGCGCATTCGCGGGCAGCTCATCCAGCGATTTCACTCCGATGGTCGACTCGGTCCAGCCGGGCAGCTCTTCGTAGACCGGCGTGATCTGATCGTAGTCTTCACAGTCGAACGGTGCCGAGATCGACTCGCCGGCAGGGTTCTTGTAGTCGACACAGACTTTCACCGTTTCCAGTCCGTCCAGCACGTCGAGCTTGGTCAGGCACAAGCCTGTCACGCTATTGATGCGCACTGACTGGCGCAGCGCCACGGCATCGAACCAGCCACAGCGACGGGCGCGGCCCGTGGTTGCCCCAAACTCATGACCCTGCTTCGCCAGATGCGCCCCCACATCATCAAACAGTTCTGTGGGGAACGGGCCGCTGCCTACGCGGGTAGTGTAGGCTTTGGTAATACCCAGTACATAGTCCAAGTACAGCGGACCAAAGCCGCTGCCGGTGGCCGTGCCGCCTGCAGTGGTGTTTGAGGAGGTAACAAAGGGGTAGGTGCCGTGATCGATATCCAGCAGTGAACCTTGCGCACCTTCGAACAGAATATTGGCACCGGCTTCGCGATACTCGTGCAACGCGCTGGTGACATCCACCACCATCGGGCGCAGCTCTTCAGCCATGCGCAGGGCCTCGTCCAGGGTCTGCTGGTAGTCCACCGCCTCGACCTTGTAATACTGGGTCAGGGTGAAGTTGTGGTAATCCATCACCTCTTTCAGCTTTTCAGCAAAACGCTCGGCGTGGAACACATCGCCGAGACGCAGACCACGACGAGACACTTTATCTTCATAGGCCGGGCCAATGCCGCGGCCGGTGGTACCGATTTTGGCATCGCCACGGGCCAGCTCGCGGGCTTTGTCCAGCGCCACATGATAGGGCAGGATCAGCGGACAGGCGGGGCTGAGTCGCAGGCGTTCACGCACCGGTACGCCGCGCGCCTCCAGTTCGGCCATCTCTTTCAGCAAGGCCTCAGGTGACAGCACAACACCGTTGCCGATCAGGCAGGTCACGCCTTCGCGCAGGATGCCCGACGGAATCAGGTGAAGAACGGTTTTTTCACCGCCAATAACCAGGGTGTGACCAGCATTGTGCCCCCCTTGAAAGCGGGCGACCGCATTGGCCTGATCCGTCAGCAGATCGACGATCTTGCCTTTGCCTTCGTCTCCCCACTGGGTGCCCAATACCACTACATTCTTGCTCATATCCGCATCTCTGGATAAAGGTTCTGACTTACCCAAGTGGCTTAACCAGCCACTGGCCATTCTCTTCTACAAGTTGACGATCGCAGTCACCTGCCATCGATTGCCCCGGCAAACCACTTACTACCCGCTCACCGGACTCGCGCAATTGTTGCACCGCTTGCCACTGTTCTGCTGAGTCGCTGTAGGGAGCATAAATCCCCCCTGTCGCGGCGCTCGCGGGCAGCAGGCTGATCAGGGCTTTGAGATCAATACTGAAGCCAATAGCCGGACGACCACGGCCAAACAGCTTGCCGATGTCATCGTAGCGGCCACCGGATGCCAACTGTTGCCCGTGCTCACTCACCAGTGCCGAGAACACCAAGCCGGTGTGGTAGTGGAAGCCGCGCAATTCGGCCAAATCGAAATAAAAGCGCAGTTCAGGAATGCGCTGGGACAGCTGCTGGTGAAGCGCAGACAGGCTGTCGATGGCGGCCACCGCGGCATTATTGTCGGCAAACAGCTCGCGGCCTTTGGCCAACACATCGCTGCCGCCGTGCAAGGCATTGAGCCCGCGCAGCTGTTCGGCAATTTTCTCACTCACTGACAAGTCAGCCACGAACTCTTCCAGCTCTGCGGCGGCCTTGCGTTGCAGGATATCGAAATAGCGCTGCTGCTGCTCTTCGCTGAGGCCAGCGGCGCTGACGACCGCCTGATAGACACCCACGTGTCCGGTGTCCAGGGTGATATTGCTGAGCCCTGCAACCCGCAGGGTCTCCAGCATCAAACAGATAATCTCCAGGTCGCTGGCCTGGCTGTTGTCGCCGTACAGCTCGGCACCGAGTTGAATCGGCGAGCGCGACGCCAGCGGCTTTTTGGGGCGAGTGTGCAGCACGCTTCCCGCGTAACAGAGTCGTACCGGCCCTTCGCGCTTCAGGCTGTGGGCGTCAATGCGCGCAGCCTGAGGGGTGATATCGGCGCGCAAGCCCATCAGGCGACCGGTTAACTGATCGGTCACACGGAACGTCAGCAGGTCGATGTCGCTGCCCAACCCCACCAACAGGGACTCTGTGAATTCCAGCATCGGCGGAATCACCAGCTCATAACCCCAGCGTTTATAAAGATCGAGCAGACGGCGGCGCAGATGCTCCACCTGCTCCGCTTGTTCAGGCAGCAGTTCTTCCACCCCATCGGGGAGTAGCCAGCGATCAACCAGGGTCATAAATCACAATCTCTCGACGTGTTGTTTCAGCGCAGGAAATTCAGCATCAACAGCCCGACAACCATGCTTGCCAGGCCCAACATCCGTACTTTTTGGCTATCCAGATCGGCTATGCGATAGGCCATCATGCGCCAACGATCGGGGCTGAGAAATGGCAGAATTCCTTCAATCACCAGCACCAGACTCAATGCAACTGCCAGTTCCTGCCACATTTCCCACGCCCGCTAAAAACAAAAAAATCCGTGCGGGTTACAGCGCATTTAGCACTGGCCCTGCCCGGATGCGCGAATGATACCACAATCGCTGCGATTGGCGGCATGGCAGCGACGTTTATGGGCGTCGCTGCCAACTACTCACACTTACTTGCCGCTGCCGCTTTTCAGGTAGCGGAAAAACTCGCTGTCACTATCGAGTACCAGCAGATCTCCGCCGTTTTCAAACGACGCTTTGTAGGCCGTGAGGCTACGCACGAAGGCGTAGAATTCCGCATCGGCGCTGTAAGCAGCAGAGTAAATTCGCGTTGCCTCGGCATCACCTTCACCGCGAATCACCTGAGAGTCACGATAGGCGTTCGCGGCAATTACCGTGCGCTCGCGATCAGCGGTTGCGCGGATTTTCTCTGCCTGCTCACGACCGGTCGAACGGTGCTCGCGGGCTTCCCGCTCACGCTCGGAAGTCATCCGGTCAAATACCGACTGACTGACCTGAGCAGGCAGATCAATGCGCTTCACCCGCACGTCGACCAGCTCAATACCGAACTCCGCCGTCGTGATGGTGTTCAGCTCGGAGGTCAGATCTGTCATCAGCAAATCACGCTCGCCGGATACCACCTCGTGGAAAGTACGCTCACCGAACTTGTTACGCAGCCCCGTGTTAATACGCTGTGCCAGCAGACCTTCAGCACGCTGCTCTTCACCGTTGGTCGCGGTGTAGAAGGTTTCGGTATCGATCACTTTCCACTTGGCGTAGAAATCCACATCCAGCGGTTTCTTCTCATTGGTCAGGAAACGCTGGGTCGGCGCATCCAGAGTGAGAATACGGCGTTCGAACTTACGGATGGTATGTACGAAGGGCGTCTTGAAGCCCAGCCCGACTTTCACATTCGGGTTGACCACCTCACCGAACTTGAGCATTACCGCCCGCTCGGTTTCCTTGACGATGTAGATAGAGTTGTAGCCGATGACGACGATCGCCAGCGCAGCCAGCAGTATCGTAAATTGACGATTAGCCATGATTAGCGACCCTCCCGGCGGGTTGTCTGACTGTCGCGACGCAGTTGCTCAACGACCCGATCGGTCAGATCGCGGATATCCACTTCGCCGCTGCCCATCGGACGCGAGGTAGTCCGTTGCTCCATCAGCTTATCCAGGGGCAGGTACATCATATTGTTGCCGCCCTCGACATCAACCATCACCTTACTGGTACCGGTGTACAGTTCCTGCAGGGCATCAATATAGAGACGCTCCCGAGTCACTTTCGGCGCCTTTTTGTACTCGGCAGCCAGCTCGATAAAACGCTGGGCTTCACCTTCCGCCTTGGCAATCACCTGCTCTTTATAGGCCTGAGCCTCTTCCAATTGCCGTTGAGCCGCACCGCGCGCTTCGGGGATAATCCCGTTAGCGTAAGCTTCCGCTTCATTTTTCAGTCGCTCGCGGTCCTCTTTGGCGCGGGTCACGTCATCAAAGGCGTCCTGCACCTGCGACGGCGGCTGCGCGTCCTCGATGTTGACCTTGGCAACCTGAATCCCACTCTGATACGCGTCGAGATAATTTTGCAGGCGCACCTGAGTATCGACCGCCACTTCTTCACGGCCTTCAGTGATGACCTGATCCATTTTCGAGCTGCCCACCACGTGACGCAGTGCGCTTTCCAGCGCGTGCTCGAGGCTCAGCTCCGGACTCTTCACTTTCAACAGGAAATTGGCTGGATCCGACACGGTGTACTGCACCGATACAGAAATATCGACGATGTTTTCATCTTCGGTCAGCATTTGTCCGCGGCTGGCGGCAGCCCGAACCTTGGTGGTGTTGATGATATTCACATCATCGACCAGTGGTGGCGCCCAGCGCAGGCCCGGCATCACCGTGGCGTGGTAGACACCGAAGCGCAGCACTACTGCACGCTCCTGCTGATCAACCTGGTAGAAACCAAAAAGTCCCCAGACGATAACAGCCAGTACCGCGAGAATGCCGATGCTGCCAGCATTCATGGCCAGACCACCGCCGTTGTTGCCGCTATTACCGCCGTTTTTGCCACCGCCAAACAGACTGTTCAGCCGGTCCTGCAGCTTTTTCAGCGCCTCATCCAGATCCGGTGGCCCCTGGTTATTGTTGCCTCCTCCCCAGGGATCGTTATCTCGACCTCCACCCGGTTCATTCCAGGCCATAGGTTTCTCCTGTGTGCTTGCGTTAAGCGCCCGCGTGCAGGCTTGTAACGCCAACACGAATCGAGCCAAGTAATTGATTGAAGCGGCAGTCTAGCAGATTTGGACTGCGCTGCTAATCACTGTTCCAGCCAATCGGGGACTGGCGGACGCGGTGTTTTTCTGTGCACGGCCAGGGCGTCTTCCCGGAGCGATTCGGCCGCCAGAAAGCGCTGCCAGTCTGCTTCTGGCAAACGCAACTGCAAGTGGAAATTGCCCTGCTCGTCCAGCGATTCATCTTTAACTGCATCCAGCGCATAAAGGCGGGCACGCAGTTTTCCTTCTGCGGCACTCAAGGTCATCGCCAGGTCGGCAATATCGCCCCCCAGCAACTCACTGAGCGCCTGTTTGAGCAAATCCAAACCCTGTCGCCGCTGGGCCGACAACCAGACTCGCAGCGGCTTACCGTGCTCATCACGTTCAATACGCGGCGAGCTGCCCAACAGATCGGTTTTGTTGTAGACCTCCAGCACCGGAATATCGTCGGCGCCAATCTCTTCAAGCACACTGCGCACCTGAAAAATATTATCGCTGCGTTCAGGGTCGGCACAGTCCACCACATGCAGCAGCAAGTCTGCCAGCGTGGCTTCCTCCAGCGTCGCGCGAAATGCCTCAACCAACTTGTGGGGCAGGTGGCGAATAAAGCCTACGGTGTCGGCCAGCACTACCGGCCCCACATCGTCGATGGCGATACGCCGCAGCGTCGGATCCAGCGTGGCAAACAGCTGGTCTGCCGCATAGACCTCAGCCTGCGTCAGCACATTGAACAGCGTGGACTTGCCCGCGTTGGTATAGCCCACCAGCGATACAGCGGGGATATCGGCCCGCCGACGGGCGCGACGCGCCTGCTCACGCTGGCGGCGCACCTTGGCGAGACGGGCCTGAATACTTTTTATTCGCGCCCGCAGCAGTCGGCGGTCAGTCTCCAACTGGGTTTCACCCGGACCACGCAAACCAATCCCGCCCTTCTGGCGTTCAAGGTGGGTCCAGCCGCGGATCAGCCGGGTAGACATGTGCTCGAGCTGTGCCAGCTCAACTTGCAGCTTGCCCTCATGGGTACGGGCGCGCTGGGCAAAGATATCGAGAATCAGACCGGTACGATCAAGCACGCGACACTTCAGCTCGCGCTCGATATTGCGTTCCTGACTGGGGGAAAGGGCGTGATTGAACAGCACCAGCTGTCCATCGTGCTCAGCCAGTGCCTCTCGTATTTCGTCGAGTTTTCCGGAGCCGACAAACAGGCGGGGATCAGGGTGCTGGCGCTGACCGGTGATAAAGGCGACGGGGTCGCCCCCGGCCGATGTCACCAGCTGCACAAACTCATCGGCGTCTTCGCGGGCGTCCTCACTGTTGAGATTCAGGTGGACAAGTACCGCGCGTTCACCGGAATCGGGGCGTTCAAATAGCAAGGACGAACCTCAGAATCAGACGTACCGCTTAGGCGTTTTCTTGCTCGTCGTCTTCCGGCGGATGCGCCATGGGCAGACGAACAACGCGAGAGGGGACCACGGTAGAAATGGCGTGTTTGTAGACCATTTGGCTGACGGTGTTTTTCAGCAGAACGACAAACTGATCGAAAGACTCGATCTGTCCCTGCAGCTTAATGCCGTTTACCAAATAAATAGAAACCGGAATACGCTCCTTGCGAAGAATATTCAGATAAGGGTCTTGTAAGCTGTGCCCTTTTGACATGCTAATCTCCTTGTTGCCCAAATCGGGCGCTGATAAAAAGTATCAATCAAAATACGAGCTGTGGACCGAGAGCAGCCTCGCAAGTTCGCAAATTAACCTGGGTTGGCCCAGTATAGCGCATGTCAATCACTTATAGCATTGCCGAGCGCCGCTATCACGGTATTTAGTTGATCTTCGCGACGCTCTCCAGTTCCCAGCCACTGTAAATCTTTCCAGCCCCGCAGCCAGGTCATCTGTCGCTTGGCGAGTTGGCGACTGGCAATCAGTGCCCGCTCGAAGGCCTCATCCAGATCATAACGCCCCTGCAAATGCTGCCAGACCTGGCGATAACCCACGGCGCGAACGGCGGGCAGCTCCTCGTGCAGGTCGCCCCGCGCCATCAGGCTGCGCACCTCCTCAACAAAACCCTGCTCAAACATGATCCGCAAGCGCAGCGCGATCCGGCGATGCAGTTCGGCGCGATCCGGCGGCGCCACCGCAAACTGAAAAAACTGCCAGGGCGGACGTTGCTCGATCTGACGCGCACGCCATTCACTCATCGTCACGCCACTGGCGCGATAGACTTCCAACGCCCGACTGAGTCGCTGACTGTGATTGGGGTGAATCTGCTCGGCGCAGACCGGATCCACCCCCGCCAGCTCGGCATGAATGGCTGGCCAGCCCTCGCGCTTCGCCTTGTCGGCGATGGCCTCGCGAATTGCCGGATCGGCCTCGGGCATGTCGGCGAGCCCTTCCAGCAGCGCCTTGAAATACAGCATGGTGCCGCCCACCAGCAGGGGAATCCGCCCCGCGTCGCTACTGCGCTGCATTTCCCGCAGGGCATCGCGGCGGAACATCGCCGCAGAATAGGCCTCGGAGGGGTCGCAAATGTCCACCAGTGCATGGGGGTAGCGCGCCAGTTCTGCCGGGCTGGGTTTGGCGCTGCCAATATCCAGCCCCCGGTAAACCAGCGCGGAATCCACGCTGATAATGTCGCAGGGCAGTGCGTCGCAGAGCGCCATGGCCAAATCGGTTTTACCCGAGGCCGTCGGCCCCATAAGTAGAATAGCCGTTGGCAGGGCGGAAGGCTCAGCGACCACGCAGGAACCACTTGTCGAGCTCGGCCATGCTCACCTGTACCCAAGTAGGACGGCCATGATTGCATTGGCCGCTTCGCTCGGTGGCTTCCATGTCCCGCAGCAGGCCGTTCATTTCGGGAATCGTGAGCCGTCGATTGGCGCGAACCGAGCCATGACAGGCCATGGTCGCGAGAATTTCATTGATATGGGCAGCAATCCGGTCCGTACTGCCATATTCCAGCAGGTCGGCGATCACATCGCGCACCAGTTGCTCGACCTGACTGTCAGCGAGAATCACCGGCAGTTCGCGTACGACCAGCGATTCCTGAGAAGCCCGCTCGACGCGCATGCCCAGCTCGGCAAATACCGCCGCGTGCTGCTCGGCACAATCGGCTTCGCGCTCGCTGACCGCCAGCGACTGCGGCACCAGCAGGGGCTGACTTCGCAAGCCCTCGCCGTCTCTGGCCGCCTTCATACGCTCATAGGTAATCCGTTCGTGGGCAGCATGCATGTCCACCAACACCATACCCTGGGCATTTTCCGCCAGAATATAGACGCCCTTGAGCTGAGCCAGCGCGTACCCCAGCGGCGGAACTTCCGCATCGCTTTCGTCCGGCGACGGATCCTGCAAGCGTTGATAAGCGGGCATTTGATCCGCCACCCGCGAGACATTACTGCCACCAGCATACGGCGACGGCGACTGATAGCCTCCCGATGGCGGCGCTGCCAGCGCGGCGGGCGTTGACCAATCAGCCTCCCGCAGCGGCATGGCAGACTGCTGCTGCGGCATGGATTGCAGCGTCGACGTCGGCGGGGGAATCGAGGCATTCTGGGGAGCCGTGTCAGGGCGCACGTCCGCAAGCGTTTTGTGCAAGGTGCGGAAAATAAAATCGTGCACGCTGCGACCATCGCGAAAACGTACTTCGTGCTTGGTCGGATGCACATTCACATCGACCAGCGCCGGATCCAGTTCCAGATACAAAACAAAGGCCGGATGGCGGCCATTGAACAACACATCGCGGTAGGCCTGTCGCACCGCATGGGCGACTAGGCGGTCACGGATGTAGCGACCGTTGACGTAGAAATGCTGCAAATCCGCCTGACTCCGGGAGAAGCCAGGCAGGGCTACCCAACCCCACAACCGCAGACCAATGGCCTCGCGCTCGATAAACAGCGCATTTTCCATAAACGCCGGGCCGCAAACTGCCGCCAGACGGCGCTCCTGCTCGAGCTGACTCTGCGCAGGTTTCAGGCTGTGAACCGCCCGTCCGTTGTGGCGCAGCGAAAAACCGACGTCAAAGCGACCCAAGGCCTGCCGCTTGACGACCTCATCGAGATGGCCGAACTCGGTTTTTTCAGTACGTAAAAACTTGCGGCGCGCCGGGGTATTAAAGAACAGGTCGCGCACCTCCACCGTCGTGCCGCGCGGATGTGCCACCGGCTCCAATACGGCACTCATATCTCGGCCCTCGGAGCGCGCCGCCCACCCGCTGCTGTCGTCGCCGTTGGCGCTGCTTAAACACAGCCGCGAGACCGAGCTGATACTGGCCAGCGCCTCACCGCGAAACCCCAGACTCGCAACGGCTTCCAAATCGCTGAGATCGTTAATTTTACTGGTGGCATGACGACTGAGCGCCAGTGGCAAATCTTCTTTGCCGATACCGCCACCGTCATCGCGAACGCGAATCAGCTTAACGCCGCCCTCTTCCACTTCCAGGTCGATGCGGCGGGCACCGGCATCCAGGCTGTTCTCTACCAGTTCTTTAACCACCGAGGCGGGACGCTCTACCACCTCGCCCGCGGCGATCTGGTTCGCCAGTCGAGGATCAAGTAAATGAATTTTTGTCATTGAACCGGGGGAATCTGAATTTTCTGACCGACGCGGATTGCACTGTCCGCCAGGCCATTGTGACGCTGCAACTCTGCAACACTGATGTTGTGACGGGCACTGATCCCCGACAGGGTATCGCCGCTGGCAATAATGTATTCGCGCACGTCGTTGGACGGGGCCACCGTGCCACGCTTAACCGCGGCGAAGTAGGTATCTGGCGGCGGGCTTTCGCGGAAATAGCGATCGATGCCCTCAAAAATCGCCTGGGCCATCTGGTTTTGATAGCGCGACGTTGCCAGCTTTCGGGCTTCTCCAGGGTTAGAGATAAACCCGGTCTCGACCAGCAGCGAGGGAATATCCGGCGACTTGAGTACCGCAAAGCCCGCCTGTTCAACACGCTTGCTGTGCAGGCGGGAAATCTTGCCCATTTCACCCAGCAGTTGCGCCCCTACACTCAAACTGGCATCCAGTGTGGCCGTCATCGACAGGTCGGTCAGCACCCCGGCCAGCACGTGATCCTTATCAGAAAGGCTCACACCACCCACCAGGTCAGCCTCGTTCTCGCGGCGAGCCAGAATTCGCGCCGAGGCACTCGTGGCACCACGTTGAGACAGAGCATACACCGAGCTGCCATTGGCGCTGGGGTGAGTGAAGGCATCGGCATGCACCGACACAAAGAAATCGGCTTGGGCCTTGCGAGCCAGATCGCGACGTTTGGCGAGCCCCACGTAATAGTCGCCGTCGCGAATCATCACGACTTGATAGCCGCGCTTGCTCTGGAACTTGGCCTGCAGTTTTTTAGCAATCTTATAAACAACATCCTTTTCACGCAGCTTACCGGGGCCAATGGCACCGGGATCCTCGCCGCCGTGACCGGCGTCGATGGCAATCACCACATCGCGCTGCGGCGTTTCGCTGACACTTTTCACCACCTTGGGTGGCTCGTTTTCTTTCTGCTGGTCAAGAAAATCCACGACCAAGCGGTCGTTCTGGCCCGCACTCGCAGCGAGGAAAAAGCTGCGTGCCTGAACCGCATCACTGAGATCAAACACGACCCGCAGCTTGCCGTCGGGCTTTGCCGCGTAGCGCATGCGCTGAATGGGGCTGTTCTCGAAGGTCAGCGTATCCGTGGCCGCCTTCATTTCGGCAGTGGAGATGTCCACTACCAGGCGATCAGGGCCGCTCAGGGAAATGACTTCATGACTGACCGGCGCGGTGAGGTCGAACACCACACGGCTGTGATCCGGCGCACGCCAGAAACGCACATCGCGCACGTCGGCGGCCGATGCGAAGCCGGCAAACAGCAGTGTGATACACAGGGCAGCGATGTGGGTAGGTTTCATAGCGCCTTTAATTTCGTGATGATCTCTTGCCCGCGCTCGCTGTTGGCCTCGAGCGTCAGGCGTCGACCGTGTCCCTGTTGGCGGATGTTAACCTGTATATCGGGAGCTGGCAAAATTCCCGCCCCCCGCTCAGGCCACTCAATCAGACAGATACTGCGGTCATTGAGGTAATCCCTCAGCCCCATGTATTCCAGCTCTTCGGGATCACCCAGCCGATACAGATCAAAGTGATAAACACTGACCTCCGGCATGTCATAGGGTTCCACCAGCGTATACGTCGGACTTTTTACCGCGCCGGTATGCCCGAAGGCACGTAACACTCCCCGACAAAAGGTGGTTTTACCGGCCCCGAGATCACCGTGCAGAAACAGCACCGTTGATGGCAATAGCTGAGCACCCAACTGCTCTCCCGCCGCGACCGTCGCCGCCTCATCCGCCAGCTCAAGGCTGTAGGCCATTCATGACTCCCCGAAGTTGTTCCACTACATCCATCGCCAGCAGGCCGCGTTCGCCAGTTTGGGCCGCGCGATCCGCTGACCGTGCGTGCACGGCAGCCCCCATGCAGCAGGCGTCACTGGCAGACAGGCCCTGCGCCAGCAACGCGGCGATAATACCGCTGAGCACATCCCCCATGCCACCACTGGCCATGCCCGGATTACCACCTTCATTCACCCAGCATCGCTGTCCGTCGTCAATAAGGGTTCCCGCGCCTTTTAACAGCACCACCGCGCGGTAACGCCGCGCCAGCTCCCGGCAAGACTGAAAGCGGTCAGCCTGCAGAGCTGCCACACTGCAACCGAGCAACCGCGCCGCTTCGCCGGGGTGCGGCGTCATCACCCGCACACGGCCGGGCTGCGCGTCACAGTGTTTCATATACCGGTCGGGCTGGGCGGCGATCAGGTTCAGGGCATCGGCATCCATCACTAGCGGTTTATCCGAAGCCAGCGCCTGGGTCAGCAGTGATTGCCCCCAGTCACTCTGTCCCAGTCCTGGCCCAATCACCAACACAGAAGCCCTCGCCAACTGCGTCGCCAGCTCCGGCGACGCCCCCAGCGGATGCACCATCACCTCGGGACGCTGAGCAAGAATCGCCGCCAGATGCTCGGGATGCGTGGCGCAGGAGATCAGCCCGGCGCCACAACGGGCCGCGGCACTGGAGGCCAGTATCACCGCCCCTGCCGTGCCGTAATCGCCGCCCATCACCAGCACATGACCAAAGTGCCCTTTATGCGCCGCCAGCGGGCGGGGACCCCAGCTACGCAGCCGGGCATCCAGATCAATACGGCAAGCAGCGGGCGGAAATTCCTCAAACAACGCCGATGCCAGCCCCAAATCTTCAAGCAGCAACTCACCGCAATACTCCGGTGCCACGCCGGTAAACAGGCCACACTTCCAGGCGATAAAGCTCACCGTAAGTGTGGCTCGCACCGCCTCACCGCCGTGCATTCCCGTGTCGGCACTCAGCCCCGAGGGCACATCAATCGCCAGCACCGGCAACGAGGCCGCGTTAATCGCGGTAATGACCTGCGCATAGTCCTCGCGCAGCGGACCACTGAAGCCGGTGCCCAGCAGCGCGTCGACAATCACTGAGTCTGCCTCAGGCCTCTGCCCCTGCCAGGGCTCGGCGAGCACCCCCGCATTGCGGGCCATATCAGCCGCCAGCGCCGCATCGCCTTTCAGATTCTGGCTGAGCGCCCACAATTGCACGGAAAAGCCCGCCTGCCGTGCCAACGCGGCAATGACATAGCCGTCGCCGCCGTTGTTGCCACCACCGCAAAACACCTCAACACAGCGCGCCTTCGGCCAACGTCGCTGCAACTGCGCAAACGCCGCTGCCCCGGCATGGCACATCAACTCAAAGCCAGGAATGCCGCCATCAATCGCACGGCGATCCATTTCTCTCGACTGCTGCGCCCGATACAGCGCCAGTGGATCAGGGCCGGTTGCCCGCACAGCATCCATTTCATCTCTCCAGCCATGTAGAATACCGTTCATGATACCCCTCAATGACCGCGCCGACAGCCGATGAGCGAACACGCCACCCCCGACCTGACCCACCTCGCCACCGAGATCAAGCGGTGGGGACAGGAATTGGGCTTTGCCCATATCGGCATCGGCACCGCCGACAACCACCCCCATGCACAGCGACTTAACGAGTGGCTAGAGAAAGGCTATCACGGCGAAATGGGCTATATGTCGGCGCGCGAGGCACTGCGCGCCGATGCCAACGCCCTCCATGAAGGCACGGTTCGCGTGATCAGCGCCCGAATGGATTACCTGGCCGGCGGCGAAGACGCCAATACCGTGCTGCAATCGCCGCAGAAGGCGTATATCTCACGCTACGCGCTGGGCCGCGACTACCACAAGCTGATACGCAAGCGCCTGTCGCAGCTGGCCCAACGCATTGAGCAGCAGGCGGGCGGGCGGCACCGCGCCTTTGTTGACAGCGCGCCGGTGCTGGAGCGCGGCTACGCCGAGCAGGCAGGACTGGGCTGGATTGGCAAAAACAGCATGCTCATCAACAGCCGCGCCGGCTCCTGGTTTTTTCTTGGCGAGATATACACCAGCTTGCCACTCCCCATCGATGCCCCGCAGGAAACCAGCCACTGCGGCAGTTGCAGAGCCTGTCTGGATGATTGCCCCACGCAGGCTATTGTCGCCCCCTATCAGGTCGATGCGCGGCGCTGTATTTCCTATCTGACTATTGAGCTGCACGGCCCGATTCCTACCGAGCTGCGCAGCGCTATGGGCAATCGCGTGTTCGGCTGCGACGACTGCCAGCTTGTCTGCCCATGGAACAAGTTCGCACAACCCAGTACTGAAGGGGATTTTGTGCCCCGCCACCAGCTGGACAACAGCGAACTGCTCTCTCTGTTTCAGTGGACGGAAACGCAGTTCCTGGAGCGGACAGCCGGCTCAGCGATTCGGCGCATTGGCTACCCTCGCTGGCTGCGCAATCTCGCTGTCGGACTGGGGAATGCGCACCACGACCCGGCGATTCTTAAGGCGCTTCAACAACGTCGCACCGAGGTCGAGGAGATGGTCGCGGAACATATTGATTGGGCGATCGCACAGCAACAGCAAAAAGCGGCACTGATCGGCAGCGATCGCTGAGGGCGCCTCAGTCGAGGCGGAGGAAATGCTCGCGATAGTGGCGAAGCTCGGCAATGGAGTCGCGAATATCATCCAGTGCCAGATGGCTGGCATTCTTTTTCAAGCCGTTGAGAATATCCGGTCGCCAGCGGCGGGCCAGCTCTTTCAGGCTGCTGACATCCAGATTACGGTAATGGAAATAGCGCTCCAACTGCGGCATCTCCCTCGCCAGAAAGCGGCGGTCCTGACAAATGCTGTTGCCGCACATCGGGGATGCCCCCTCGTCCACATGTTTGTAGAGAAATTCCAGCGTCAGACGCTCCGCTTCCTCCGCCGTCAGGCAGGTCTCTTTGACCCGTTTTACCAAGCCAGACTGCCCATGCTGGGTGGTATTCCATTCATCCATCGCCGCCAACACCTCATCGGACTGGTGAATCGCCAATACCGGCCCCTCATCCAGGGTGTTGAGATCGGCATCGGTCACCACCGTGGCAATCTCAATAATATGGTCGCTCTGGGTATCCAGACCGGTCATTTCCAGGTCAATCCAGATCAGATTTGTAGCTTTGGACATCGTCATACCTCCGCGCAGGCGGCTCCCAGCTTGGTGCCTGAAGCGTGGATTGTAACAGCTCATCAGGTAATATGAGCGACTGTTCATACAGGGCCGATAATGAGTAAACGCCGAATCAGCCGCCAGCAGCGTTGGCGCATCGAAAAAATCCAGGCGGAGCGCAGCGCGCGGGCACAGCGCCGCGCCGATGACGCCGAGTCGTCGCTCAACGAGGGTGAGCTGGGGCCGGAACAGACCGGTATCGTCGTCAGCCATTTTGGCCAGCAGCTCGACGTTGAAGGCCGCGATGGCGAACAGCAGCGCTGCCATGTGCGCAGCAATATCGACGGACTGGTCACCGGCGACCGGGTGATCTGGCGACCCGGCAAACCCACCGGCGTGGTGGTTGCACGCGAGCCTCGCCAGTCACTGCTGCAGCGCCCGGACAACTTCAACAGACTGAAGCCAGTCGCCGCCAATATCGACCTGATTGTCATTGTGATCGCCCCGGAACCACTGGCCCACGCCAACCTGATTGATCGCTACCTGGTCGCGGCGGAGCACAGCGACATCACCCCGATGCTGCTGCTGAACAAGGCCGACCTGCTCGACCCAGAGCGCGATGCCACACTGCTGGGCATGGTAGAGCGCTATCGGGACATCGGTTACCGCCTGATCACCGCCTCCTGCAAAGAAGACGGCGGCTTGAGCGAGCTGAAGCAGCTTCTCGACCAGCACATCAGCGCCTTTGTCGGCCAGTCCGGCGTCGGCAAGTCCTCGCTGGTCAATCACCTGCTGCCGGGCACCGACACCCGTGTTGGCGCGCTGTCAGAAGCCCATGCCAAAGGACGCCACACCACCACGACCGCGCGGCTCTACCACTTCCCGGAGGGCGGCAGTCTGATTGACTCTCCCGGTATTCGCGAATTCGCACTGTGGAATCTCGGGCCGGAGGAAGTGCTGCACGGTTTTGTCGAGTTCCGCCCGTTTATCGGCCACTGCCGCTTCCGGGACTGCAAACACGAGCAGGAGCCGGGCTGCGCCCTGCGTGAAGCCGTTGAGCAGGGCGATATTCACCCCGAGCGCTTTGCCAGTTACCAGCAAATTATCGACAGCATTCGCTGAGCTCTCATTGAACACCACAGCGCCTTCGCGGGTCACAATGGGTACATCGTCGCGGACGCAGACAAGCTGCTACAATCCGCCCAGCTAAAAGGGGTACTGACTATGAGCGACTTACCGCTACTGATTGAAGCCGCCGATCTTGAACAGGCACTGGACACACCGGAACTGCTGATTCTCGACACCAGCAGCCGGGAAAACTACCTGCGCCACCATATTCCGGGGGCCCTGCATATCGCCCCCGCCGAACTCCAGCGCGGTGAAAAACCCGCCGTTGGCAAAATTCCCCACGAGGAACAACTCCAGGCCCTGTTTTCACGAGTGGGCCTGCACCCGGACAGCCACGTACTGGTCTACGATGACGAAGGCGGCGGCTGGGCCGGGCGCCTGATCTGGACCCTCGACGCTATCGGTCACCACCGTTACTCTTACTTGAACGGCGGTCTTCACGCCTGGCTGGCGGGCGACCACCCGGTAGAAAGTGGCGAGAACACCGCCGAGCCCAGTGAGCTGGAGATCCATATCGACAGCACCCCCATCGCCGAGATCGAGGATTTCATCACGCTGCTGGACAACCGCCAGCTTGTCATCTGGGATGCTCGCTCCCCGGAAGAATACCGCGGCGAAAAAGTGCTGGCCCAACGTGGCGGCCACATCCCCGGCGCCGTCAATCTCGACTGGCTGGAACTGATGGACAAGGCCAATAACTATCGTTTCAAAGGCTTAGATAGTCTGAAGGCCACGCTGGAGTCGCTGGGCATTACCCCGGACCGCAGCGTGATTACCCACTGCCAGACCCACCACCGCTCTGGCCTGAGCTATTTGCTGATGAAAATTCTCGGTTACCCGCACATCAAGGGCTATCACGGCTCCTGGGGCGAGTGGGGCAACCGGAGCGACACACCCATTCGCGAGGGCGGCGAGCCCTGATTACCGGCAGCAAGCCACCGACACATTGCCAACAGATAACCAGCTCACAACCACACTGATAGAGACAAGGCCTTGGATACCGCATTTATTATTCTGCAATACCTGTTACCCCAGCACCTGCTGTCGCGCCTGGTCGGCAAACTTGCCGAGTGTCGCCTGCCCTGGCTGAAAAACCTGTTGATCCGGCGCTTTATTACGCAGTACAAGGTCGACATGAGTGAAGCAGTGGACAGCGCACCGGAGGCCTACGCCAACTTCAACGCTTTTTTCACCCGGGCACTGAAAGACGGCGCCCGCCCCATCGACGACGCCCCGGTTGTCTGCCCTGCCGACGGCGCGATCAGCCAACTGGGAGAGATCAATCGCGGTCGGATTTTTCAGGCCAAAGGCCAGGATTACAGCCTGCAAACCCTGCTGGGTGACGACAAGGCCCTGACCGCCGAATTCGACGGCGGCAGCTTTGCCACGATCTACCTGTCCCCCCGCGACTACCATCGGGTTCATATGCCGGTAGACGGCACCCTGCGCAGCATGACCTACGTGCCGGGCAAACTGTTTTCAGTCAATACCACCACGGCGGAAAATGTGCGCAGCCTGTTTGCCCGCAACGAGCGCGCGATATGCGTGTTTGATACGGAGTTCGGGCCCATGGCCATGATTCTGGTCGGCGCCATGATCGTCGCCGGGATTGAAACCGTGTGGGATGGACAGATCGCCCCACCGCCGCGCCAGATCACAACACGCAATTATCCGCAGGACGCACCGACGCTGAAAAAAGGTGAGGAAATGGGCCGTTTCAAACTCGGCTCCACGGTCATACTGCTGTTTGGCAAGGATAAAATCGACTGGCTGGACAAGTTTGAAGCCCTGACCCCCACACGCCTGGGTGAGGCACTGGCCGAGCGGGATTAAACCCGCTCCAACGGAAAGGCAATCACCTCATCAATACGCTCAGCCCCAAGGCTGAGCATCACCAAGCGGTCAAAGCCCATCGCCACACCGCTACAGGGCGGCAGACCGGCATTCATCGCCGCCAGTAAATAGCGATCGATCGGCGGCAGCTCCTGCCCGGCCGTTTTGCGCTGCTCGTGATCGCGGCGGATTCTGCGCAGCAGCTCACTGGCATCGCGCAGTTCATCGTAGCCATTTGCCAGTTCCAGTCCGCCACTGAAAGCCTCAAAGCGGCACGCAAGCGCCAGCCCATCGCGGCCATTTTCCACCTTTGCCAGCGCCGCCTGTGAGGCGGGAAAGTCGTAGACGAGAGTGAGTTCTTCAGGGTCGAATGCCGCTTCCACAACCGTGGACATCAACAGTTGTAACCACATGTCCCGATCATCGCTGTCGAAGTTCAGCTCCAGATGTCCGGCCGCGCAATCGCGCAAGGCATCCACCGAGGCGGTAAACGGGTCCAGCCCCGCATGTTCGATAAATGCCTGCCGATAACTCACATCCCGGCGTGGATGCTCACCGATCAGGGTGTTGATGAGCGCGACGACCTCATCCATCAAAGCTGGCAGCGGCATATCCGGCCGGTACCATTCAAGCATGGAGAATTCAGGGTTGTGACGCCCCCCCCGCTCACCGCGACGGAACGCTTTGCAAAGCTGATAGATCGGCCCGCTACCGGCGGCCAGCAGGCGTTTCATGGCAAATTCAGGAGAGGTTTGCAGGTAGAGAGGATGATCGCCCGACAGGGGATCGGTCGCCGCAATAGCGTCAATATTCGGATCAGTGACCGGCGCGGAGGCCAACAGCGGTGTTTCCACCTCCATCACCCCGCGTGCCGCAAAGAACTGCCGAACCGCCATCAGCAGTTCGGCACGGCGCCCCAGCGCAGCCAGCGTTGCAGTGGGACGCCAGTCGCGCAATTAGCTTTTCACCCGGCTAACGTATTCACCACTGCGGGTGTCAACACGAACGACTTCGCCCTGACTGATGAACAAGGGCACTTTGACCACAGCGCCCGTGCTCAGGTGCGCAGGCTTGGTACCACCCTGGGCGGTATCACCTTTCAGGCCGGGGTCAGTTTCCACAATTTCCAGCTCGACAAAGTTGGGCGGAGTAACCGACAGCGGGGCGCCGTTGTAAAGGGTCACGGTGCACAGATCCTGCTCTTTCAGCCACTGTGAGGCATCGCCTACGGCTTTGGCATCGGCCTGAACCTGCTCGAAATTATTGGGGTCCATGAAGTGATAGAATTCCCCGTCGTTGTAGAGGTATTCCATTTCATGATCCATCACATCGGCACCTTCCAGCGATTCACCGGATTTGAAGGTCCGCTCCCAAACACGGCCGGTGTTGAGGTTGCGCATCTTCACGCGGTTGAAGGCTTGGCCCTTGCCGGGCTTTACAAATTCATTATCCAGAATTGAGCAGGGCTCACCATCGAGCATCACTTTCAATCCCGAACGAAATTCGTTGGTAGAATAGACAGCCATGATTATCCTCAGCGACTGGGTTTACGCGTAATTGAAAAAGGGCAACATGATACCTCTTAACGCGCCATATTGGCAGACTGCAGATTGGCAGGAACAGTACCGCTCAATGATTCGCGACCCGCAGCAACTGTTCGAGCGTTTGCAGCTAAACCCGGAGGAGCGCCCGGACCTCAGTGCGGCGCTGCGAAGCTTTCCCCTGCGCGTGACCGAGGCCTTCGTCGCCAAGATGCAAGTCGGCGACTGGGAAGACCCCCTGTTGCTGCAGATATTGCCACAGCAGGCCGAGGTCGACGTCACACCCGGCTACAGCGACGACCCCCTCGACGAGGCCAGCGCCAACCCCATACCCGGGCTGATCCACAAATACCACGGGCGGGTGCTGCTGATTACCAGCCCGGCCTGCGCGGTTCACTGTCGCTATTGCTTCCGGCGCAATTTTCCCTACAACGACAACCGGCCCAGTCTGGCAGACTGGCAACAGGCCATCGACTATATTGCCAGTCACCCGGAAATCAGCGAAGTCATCCTCAGTGGCGGTGACCCACTGTCACTGCCCGATGACTATCTGGCCATTCTGCGCGACCGACTGGCCGCCATCGACCACGTCACCACCCTGCGCCTGCACACCCGCATGCCGCTGGTGTTACCGGCGAGGATTACCGAGACGCTACTGGACAGTCTCGAGCACCCAAGGCTGCAGACGGTCATAGTGATCCACAGCAATCACGCCAATGAACTGGATAGCCACAGCGAAGCCGCCCTCCTCGCCTTGAAGCACCGGGGGTTTACACTTCTCAACCAAAGCGTGTTATTGCGCGGCATCAATGATTCCGCCGACACGCTATCTGCGCTGAGTCGACGTCTATTCGCCTGTGGAGTGCTACCCTACTATTTACATGTCTTGGACAAAGTGAACGGCGCCAGTCATTTTGAGCGCAGCGACGAGGAAGCCGTCGCGCTCGCCGAAGCGATGCTTGCCCGACTACCGGGCTATCTGGTGCCCAAACTGGTTCGGGAAGAACCCGGGGCTCTAAGCAAACGCCCACTTGCGCTATGATGGTGTAACGCGTAGAAAACAATTCTGAGCAGCCATCGATATTTATCGCCCTGTCATAAAAAAGCGGACGACAATGAACAGCACCTCCAGCCTGTTGGTACCCTTGCCAGAAATCAATCGCCATCAGCACAGCCTGTTTGTGCTGAACGCCACTGCTGTGGGCAAATGGCTGGATACGCTGCCCCGCGCCAATCTCGGCGAGACGACCCGCCGTCTCTACCAAGCGCTGGGTGAATTAAGTCACGTTCGCTGCAAAGGCAAAGACCGCTTCGATATTCTCGAAAAATTTAGACCTCATGTGCACTACATCACCGACGGCCTGGCTCAGCATTACCTGAATAAAGCCATCGTACTGCCGGAAAAAGCGGAAAAAATTGTCCTGCTGGCCGATACGCTCAATACCGTACTCGCGCAGGGCTACTGTCAGGCATTCATCGCCATGGAGCTGGAATCACGCCTGCTCAAGCCCAAAGAAACGATGGCGGCCTGTCTGCATCGGGCGATGACCGAACACGCGTCGGTACTGCTGCGCACCTACCAACTGTACCGCTCACCAGGTTCGCGCTTCTGGCTGAACCTGCACAATATTTTCCACGCCGCTCAGCTCCACAAACTGGAGCGCGCGAAAATCAGTGACAAGTCCCGGGGCAGCGGCACGCTCGAACAAGCCTACCTGCGACCATTGATGCTCGCCTGCAGCCGCTGTCATCAGATGCCACAGCGGTATATGGAGCAGGTATTTGTTGGCTTGAACTACTGGACGGCGCATCTCGAGCTGCGCAACAAGGGCCTGGAGAGCTGTGTCTTCCTGTTAGATCCGGAAGAAGATCGCCCACCGCTATACCGTGAACTGGCCAACCGGGCTCCGGCACCCGGCTGGCTGGGCATCGATACTCGCGCACTTCAGGGTGGCAGCGCCAAATTACTGCACCTGATTCCTCCTTCCTCGCAGGGCAAGTCCATTAAAATGCCGGAGTCGCTGCTGGCACAGCTCAGTATCGCCTGGAGCGCAGCGACGGTCCGTGCCTCTGAGCGCATCCCCTGCAATGAAACAGCGCTGATCACCGTGGGCATGAACCCCACACATTACTACGCCGCAAATCAAATGCCGTTCGAGCAGTTCGAAATCGACGGCGATGATGCCCACCTCCGCCCGGACCCCTACAGTGGAAAAACGCAAGAGGGTGACCCCTGGTCGCAGATAAGCAGTCACGACACTCGCGAAGTGGAAGGAGAAACACTACCGACCTGGGGCGTCAGTCGTCATGGTTCGGCGGAAATCGAAAATATTGACTACCGCTTACCCCAGGACGGTCCAGCCGCCGGAAAAGCAGAAGCCCAGTACAGCTACCTGCGCGCCCGGCTCCTCGACAGCAGCAGCAATGGCTATCGGATCGAATGGCCAGATTCACCAACCCTGCGCATTCGTACAGGTGAGGTCATCGGCATCAAAACCAATGACTACGACAGCTGGCGTGTTGCCATCGTCCGCTGGCTGCGCAGTGATGACAGCCATCAGATGGGCGTGGAAGTCGTGGCCTCAGCCGCAACGCCCTACAGCGCACGACCTGTTCAGGCCGGGCTGCCTGTCGAAGAGTTTCAGCGTGCACTACTTATTCCCAGCGACCCGCAAAACAACGATGCTCGCATCATGCTGACCAGCACCGCGTCATTTTCTGCCGGGCAGACCGTCGAACTCGTGCGACCCGGCCATGTTATGCGCATCAAGCTTGGCGACTGCCTCGACAGTTCAACCGCATTCAAGCTATTCAGTTACCGGGATCAAGGACGCACCCCGCCAGTAAGCGAAGGAAAGCTCACCGCGTCACACAGCGATGATGAAGGCGAAGCCGACTTCCATAAAATATGGGATATTCTGTAGAGACAAGCGCCTGTATTGCGCTCAGTATCTGAGGCACTATGACCCGTAATTCTGCCAACAAACTGCTGTTCATCGGCCTGTCGGACGACGACGCCGAGGACATCGTCAGCACCTTTCGCCGGGCGGGTAAGGTTGCGCATACACGCAGTATCAGCGATGGGCCACAGCTGGAAAAGCTGCTTGGCGACGAGCGCTGGGATCTCATTTTCTTCGACGCCATGCGCTCCAGCCTGCCGATTGAGCAGTGCGGCAAAATTTTGCGGCACCTGAGCTGTGACCTGCCTCTTATCTATCTCAATGACGACGAGGGGCTTCCACTGCCCGATGAGGCAGTGAGCCTGATTCTCAGCAGCCACAATCGCAGTCGCTTGTTCATGCTGGCCCAGCGGGAACTGCAGGCCCTGGAAACCCGCCGCGAGCTAACCGCCACGCAACAGGCACTGCAGGAAGAGCAGCAGCGTAACAGCCTGCTCCTTAATACCCACCAGGACGCGGTTTGCTACATCACCGACGGCATGATCATCTATGCCAACGAACTGTTCTGCCAGCGCATGAATCAGGAAGAGCTGGACGGTTTTCCGATTGTCGATCTGATCGCCAACAAGGATCAGGAACGCTTCAAGAACGCACTGAAAAAACAGTTGCAGACAGATCAGGGCACCCAGTTTGAAGTCAGCTTTGTCGATGCTGACAATCAGGAGTTCAAAGCCAGTATTCACTGCGACAATGCCAGCTACGATGGCGAGGCATGCATTCAACTCACCCTGCACGACAATTCGACGGAAGCAGCCACTGGCCACCTCGACCCGTCCACGGGACTGGCTAATCGCCGGTACTTCCAGCAACTGCTTCAGGACTTTGTCGACACCCAGCGCAACAGCAACAGCGCGCTGCTCATTCTCAAGCTGGATAACTTCAGCAAGCACCGCCATGACCTCAAACTGTCCGGCATGGAGCTGCTGCTTGAGCACCTCAGCGAGCGCATCCAGGCACTGTTGCCAGCACAACACTACGGTCGCATCACCGATGACATGATTGCCGTTATCGCACACCACGTACCCAGCCAGCGTGCGCTGGAAATGGCTAACGAACTGCTTAGAGCCATCGAGGGGGAAATTTTTGAGGTGCGGAAACAGTCTCGACAATGCACGTTGAGCGCAATTATTCTGCCCATCAACCACCTCACGGCGCCGCACGCGGCCTCGCTAATAGACAATGGCTACGACAGCCTGCAGCGACTGACGCAATCCGGCGGCAATCACGCCGAGATTTATCACCGGGATCGCCAACAGCTTCAAAGCCGGGGCAGCATCAGCGACGTGGTCGATGAAGCCTTCGCCGACGAGCGACTGCAAATTTTATTTCAACCGATCATTAACCTCAGTGAGGCCGACGGCGATTACTACGAGTCGTTTCTGGATATTCGCGACTGGCAGGAAGGCGAAGTCACCGCCGGCGAAATGCTTCGCGCCATTGAGGGCGACCCCGGCAACAACAAGCTCGATCGCTGGATCGTGGTCGAAACCACCAAACAACTGGCCAAACGCCGCAGCGATGGCGACGACATCAATCTGACGATTAATCTCAGCGGCAATGTCTTTCACGATGAAGAGTTCTGCTCCTGGCTGGGCGTTGCGATGAAAGCCGCTGGTCTGCCCGGCAGGGCCGTCACTCTGCAATTCAGCGAAGAGAGTATTGCCAGCTCACTCAAACCGGCACTGGACTGCTGTCGGCAGCTGGCAGACATGGGCGTAGGCGTGGCCGTGCGCAACTATGGCCGTAGCAAGGGTGGCAATAAATTCCTTCAGCATGTGCAGCCGCGCCTGATTAAGCCCGGCGTGCGCAAAACTGACAGCCTGAGCACCGAAGAAATTCGCGACATTATTGAAGGCGGACGCCGCCTGAACAGCCGGGTATTGATCCCCAATGTGAGCAGTGCCGCCAGTCTGGCCGTATTATGGCAGCTGGGCCCCGACTTTATTCAAGGCAGCTATGTGCAGGATCCTTCGCCGGAGATGAGCTACGAGTTCGCGACGTTCGGCTGATGCGGTGAAGTGAGACGGTCACTGATCCCCAGCAAATAAAGAATGCCGTCCAAGCCCAATGTCGAAATCGACTGTTTGGCATTTTCCCGCACAATCGGTTTGGCCCGGAATGCAATCCCCAAACCGGCAATGCTCAGCATGGGCAGGTCGTTGGCACCGTCACCGACCGCGATGCACTGCTCCATATCAATGCCTTCCTTGCGGGCAATTTCCTGCAATAGCTCGGCCTTACGCTGGCCATCCACCACCACACCACTGACCTCGCCGGTGACTTTGCCATCCTGGATAGCCAGCTCGTTGGCATAGACGTAGTCGATTCCCAAGCGCTCCTGCAAAAAGCGCCCGAAGTAGGTAAAGCCGCCCGACAGAATCGCCGTTTTATAGCCGAGACGCTTGAGCGTCGACACCAGGCGCTCGGCGCCTTCGGTAATCGGCAGAGCCTGCGCGATCCCTTCGAGCACGGACTCGTCCAGCCCCTTGAGCAAAGCCACCCGCGCGGCAAAGCTCTCTTTGAAATCAATCTCGCCGCGCATCGCCCGCTCGGTGATTTCCACCACCTGCTCACCGACTCCAGCAGCCCGGGCCAGCTCGTCGATCACTTCAGCCTCGATCAGCGTGGAATCCATATCGAAGGCCACCAGGCGGCGGGTGCGCCGGAACATACTGTCTTCCTGATAGGCAATATCGATATCCATGGCGCTGGCCAGCTGCAGCAGCTCCCGGCGAAAGTCTGACGCATCCACCAGATTGCCCCGCACCGACAACTCCACCGAGGCCTTGGCTTGCTCGTCGACGCCTTCAAGTGGCACGCGCCCCGACAAGCGATCAATACGGTCTATATTCAAACCATAGCGAGACACAATCTCGGTCACCCGGGCAATGTGCCGGGCACTGATCTTGCGCGCCAGCAGCGTGACGATATGCCGCTGCTTGCCCTGCCCAGCCACCCACTGCTGATAACGCTCGGCCTCAACAGGGAGAAAGCGCACCTGCAACTGCATTTCATGGCAGCGAAACAGTACGTCTTTGAGGATGCTCGCCGCTTCAGTGCCCGCTGGCAGTGACACCAGCAGCCCCAGTGACAGGCTGTCGTGAATCACCGCCTGACCAATATCAAGCACCGTCACCTCGTGATCGGCGAGAATACCGGTAATCGAGCTGGTCACGCCGGGGCGATCGTCGCCGGCGATATTGATCATGATGATTTCGTTCACACTGCCCCCTTGGTTTGCGCGCTATTGTAGCGGGACTGCCGGTTTCGCCCAAGCACACCATGCGCGAAAGGCCACAATTTCACAGCTGTGCGAAGAAGCCTGCCTACCGCCGCTGCAGGCTTGCTATACTCGCGCCAGCAACCTCACTCTTCAGCCCGGGAACACGCCATGCTGAAACAGCTTTTACGCCTGCCACTGTCCGCCAAATGTGGCTTGGTAGCCGCTCTGATCTGCGCCCTGGCAGGGCTGACGCTGCTGATTACCAGCATGACCGCAAGCAAACAGATTCTGCTGGAAACGACTCGCCTCATAGGCCAGCAGTGGACAAATCAACTGGCTTCACAGAGCCAGCAGTCGCTGCTGCGCAATGACCGCGTCAGTCTGCAGGCCATTTTGCAGGACTATATCAACAGCCCATTGATCGTCTACGGCAGCATCAAAGACAGCCGCGGCAATGCGCTGGCGGAAGCCGGCGTGCGCAGCGAACAACACCTGCACTACCAGGCGGGTGTGGCAGCCGACGGACGCCTCGGGCAGGTGGAACTGTCGCTGAGCAGCGAATTGATCGGCAATGAAATTCGCGACCTCGGCAAAACACTCCTGCTGCTCACCGCGATTCTCTGCTGCCTGAGTTATGCGCTGCTGGCCGTCCCTATGCGCAATATCGAACGCCACATCCAGCATGCGCGCCAACGACTGGCGCAACCCATGCAGGATGACGCCAGTGATTATCCCGGTGAGGACTGCCTGGGAGACTTGCTCGACGAAATTCACAATCCACAGATTCGTCTGATGCAGGCCGACGACTACCGCTACCGCGACTACGTGGTATTGCACTGCCAGTGGCAGGCCTATGACGATCTGAAACAGAAGATGAGCCCGGCACACTTTGCCGAACAGATTGATACCACCTATGCCCGCAGCGAGGCCATCGCCCGCCTCTACCATGGCGAATTAATGCTGCGTCGCCACCACGCCATTACTCTGCGGTTCTTTGAACTGGAAGACTGCGACCCGCCGTTGTTCCGGGCGCTGTGCGCCGCCGACCTGCTTCAAAAGCTGGATCGCAGCCTGAAAATTCGTCCGGGTATTGCGCGCATTTGCGAACAGGGTGCCCCCTGGCAAATTGCAGCGAAAGAGTGTGAGACGGTTGATCAGCTGCACGACATTACCGCGAGCGGGCAGGGTATCTGGCTGGATGACAACTGCCGTCATCACGAGCGACTGGATGCCTGGGTAAGCTGCCGCGGCAATCGCGTCGGCAGCCTGAAACCACCCTACGACGAGCTGCTCAACCGCCAGCACATGCAGTTGAAACAGCTCAGTCTGAGTCAGCTCAAAAACGACATGTCTTCTGAAGAAACCGAAGACGCTTAGGCGCCCGGCACTAACTCCAGTCCGTCGACTTTCTGGAAACCTCTGGGCAGTTTGTGGCCGCGGCGGCCGCGCTCACCCAGATAGTGTTCCAACTCGGACAGTTTCAGTGTCAGGTGACGCTTGCCCGACAGCACCTTAATGCTGTCTGCAGAACCCATCACCGCCATTGCCACCAGCAGTTCTTCGCGGCTGGCCGCTCGCGCCGAGGGAATTCCCAACAGCTTATTGCCCTTGCCGCGCGCCATGATCGGCAGATCGCTAGCCGGGAACACCAACATGCGGCCTTCGCTACTGATCACCACCACATAGTGCTCGTCAATGCCCCCTACGGGCACGGGCGACATCACCCTCGCCCCCTTGGGCAAACTGAGCGTCGCCTTGCCCGCTTTGTTCTTGCCGTGCAGCTCACCCAGTTTGGCGATAAAGCCATAGCCCGCATCAGAGGCCAGCAGGTAATGGCTGTCATCGGCCCCCATCAGCATGCCTTCAAAGCTTACCCCTGACGGCGGATTGATACGCCCGGTCAGCGGCTCGCCCTGCCCCCGCGCCGAGGGCAAATTATGCCCGGGTAGACTATAGCCACGACCGGTACTGTCGAGAATCAGCACCGATTGATTACTGCGTCCGCGCGCGGCCAGCTTGAAGCGATCGCCGGATTTGTAGTTCAGTGCTTCTGGGTCGATATCATGGCCCTTCGCCGCCCGAATCCACCCCATTTCAGACAACACGACGGTAATCGGTTCGGCCGCCACAATGTCTTCTTCGGCAAAGGCCCGGGCTTCGTCACGCTGCACCAGCGGCGAACGGCGATCGTCGCCGTACTCCTCGGCGGTGGCGGTCAATTCCTTGCGCAGCAGGTTCTTCATGCGGCGCGTCGAGCCCAGCGTCTGCTCCAGGTCATCGCGCTCTTTGGAAAGCTCGTCCTGCTCACCGCGAATTTTCATTTCTTCCAGTTTCGCCAAGTGGCGCAACTTCAGTTCCAGAATCGCTTCAGCCTGAATATCGCTGATACCAAAACGCGCCATCAGTACCGGCTTGGGCTTGTCCTCTTCACGAATGATGGCGATGACTTCATCAATATTGAGGAAGGCGACCAGCAGGCCATCGAGGATATGCAGTCGCTTGAGCACTTTATCCAGACGGAATTCCAGACGGCGCCGGGTAGTCTGGGTGCGAAACTCCAGCCACTCGTTGAGAATGCGATCCAGACTTTTTACCTGCGGGCGACCATCAATGCCGATCATATTCAGGTTAACCCGGTAGCTGCGCTCCAGATCGGTGGTCGCAAACAAGTGGTTCATCAGCGACTCGGCATTAACGCGATTCGAGCGCGGCACAATCACCAGCCGCGTTGGGTTTTCGTGGTCGGACTCGTCGCGTAAATCTACGACCATCGGCAGCTTCTTGGCCTGCATTTGCTGAGCGATCTGCTCCAGCACTTTGGAGCCCGAGGTCTGGTGCGGCAGCGCCGTCACCACAATATCTTCCTGTTCGCGATGCCACACGGCGCGCATTCGCAATGAACCGCGACCGGTCTCGTACATCTTGCGAATATCTTCCGGCGGCGTGATCAACTCAGCATCGGTCGGAAAATCCGGCCCTTTCACGTGCTCACACAACTCGGCAACACTCGCTTTCGGCTCATCGAGCAGTCGCAGGCAGGCACTGACCACCTCGCGAAGATTGTGTGGCGGAATATCCGTCGCCATGCCCACAGCAATGCCGGTGGTGCCATTGAGCAGAATATTGGGCACCCGTGCAGGTAGTGTCGCCGGCTCGTCCAGCGCACCGTCAAAGTTTGGCACCCAGTCCACCGTGCCCTGCCCCAGCTCGCTGAGCAGTACTTCGGCATAGTTCGTCAGTTTCGACTCGGTATATCGCATGGCGGCAAAGGACTTGGGATCATCCGGTGACCCCCAGTTCCCCTGACCGTCAATCAGCGGATAACGGTAGGAGAAATCCTGTGACATCAGCACCATGGCTTCATATACCGCGCTGTCGCCGTGGGGGTGGAACTTACCGATAACATCGCCCACGGTGCGCGCCGACTTTTTGTACTTGGCGCTGGCCTTCAGACCGAGTTCGCTCATGGCATACACAATGCGCCGCTGCACTGGCTTCAGGCCATCGGCAATATTCGGCAGCGCGCGATCGAGAATGACGTACATGGAGTAATCCAGATACGCCTTCTCGGTGTAGGACTTCAGGGGAATCTGCTCGACGCCGTCGGCACCGATCACAATATTGTCTGACATAAATACGGGTTACTCTTTCTCGATATTCACTGAGAGATGACAGATCCGCTCATACGTGTAATTACGAAGCGTTTTGCCAGGCACAGCGACCTATACTGGCTCCACATGATGCGGAGGGTTGCGACATGGCAGTATCAAAAGTAGTGACGTTATCCGATTACCGGGAAAACGCACAACAGATGCAGATCGACGACATTAGCGCACAGGCGTTCCTGTTTCTACAGGAACAGGCGCAAGAGAACAATGTTCCCATGCGAAAACTGTTGATGGAACATTTGTTGGGCATCGCCTGCGTCGTAAAAGCCGTCGAGGGCCTGGACGAAGCCCAGAACTGGCTGGCGCTGATCAGCGACGAACTGGATCAGGAACTCGCCAATTAACCGTGCCGCGCACTACTGCGCGGTCGTTTTGCGCTTACCACAGCGTTCACAGCGATATACCGTGACCAAACGCCCCTGCTTCACATCAAACTGACTGTTCTTTTCAACTTTCCACTTATGATGCCCTTCCCGACACAGACTACTCTGTGCCGTCGGCTTCCGTTTTCGCGGGCCGAATTTCACTACCTCGCCCATTTTCCACTCCGTCTTTAGTCGGCCCGGTCTTCAGCGCTATCCCGGCCGGGAATCTGGCGGTACTATACGCGCCTTGAACACGCCATCAGACAGATTATTTCAGGGGGAGCAATGCAGATCGACAAAAACAGCGTGGTTGCCTTTCACTACGAACTGCGCGACAGCAGCGGCGACGTACTCGAAAGTAACTTTGACGAAACCGCTACGCTGTATCTACACGGCGCCAACAACATTCTCCCCGGCCTGGAAAAAGCCTTTGCGGGACGGGAAGCCGGCGAAGAATTCGAAACCACGCTACCACCCGAGCAGGCCTATGGCATTGTTCAGGAAAATCAGCGTCAGCGCATCCCCGCCAAATACCTGAAACACGAAGGCAAACTGAAGCCCGGGCAAATCGTCCGCTTCAATACTGACCAGGGCATGCGCACGGCCACCGTACTGAAAATCGGGAAATTCTCTGTCGATATCGACAGCAACCACCCCTTGGCAGGCAAAACGCTCACCTTCCGTATTCGGATCGACAATGTGCGCGAAGCCACCGCCGACGAACAAGCCCACGGCCACGCCCACGGCGAAGGTGGGCACCAGCACTAATCTGGTGGAGCCCACTGCCTCAGGCTGCTGGCAATAAAGTCCAGCAGCGCCTCCCGGCCTTCAGGGCGTTGAAAGGTCTCGATATGCCCGCCATCGTAAAGAAATAATTGCTTCGGAGCTTTCGCCGCCGCATATAAACGTCGCGCATGCTCAACGCCAATCACCGCGTCCCGCTCACCGTGAATCAGCAGTAACGGTGCAGGCGAAATAGCCGGCACACTTTCGGATAAATCGTAGCCATCCGGCATCGCCCACGCAGCGGGATACTGAAAACTCCACGTCAGCCAATGCTTCGCCGCCTGTTCTTTGGCAATCCGGGCATACTCACTGAAACCGGCATCCAATACGACACCCGCGAGGTGTCGACGCCCGTCCGGTGGCAGGCCAGTCACCGCCGCCCCCATCAAACTGGCCCCCAAGCTCTGCCCTAGAGCGAACCAGGGCAGGCCCGTTTCCTTGTCCTCAAGCCAGCGCACGGCCACCTGTAAGTCGCTGACCGCCCCCGACACACTGGGATAACCGGTAGAGCGGCCGTATCCGCGATAATCCACCAGCAGCACATTGATTCCCTGCGCAGGCAACCAGTACACACTGGCCAAGTGGGTGCTGATATTTTCCGCATTGCCATGCGCGAAGATCAGAGTCGCCCGGGGAATCTCGGCGGGCAACCACCACGCGTGAAGCGTCACGCCACCCTCGCCATCTAGCACAACATCCTCGTAGGTAACTCCGACCTCCGCCGGTGTGCGCAACAGCGTCGACTGGGGATAGAACAACAGGGCTTCGCAGCCCGACAGCAAACCAACGAGCAGCACAAGGCTGAAAGCACGTAGAATGCGCATCAGAAGAAGCGCCGCCAACTGAACTCAACCCCTAGCGAATCGCCCCAGGGCTGGTCGCGATAATCAAGCTGTAGTCGCCACGCGCGATCCGCTTGATAGGCATAGTTGGCCGTCGCACTGAGCTGTTTGCGCTGACCGGCACCGGAGAAATCCATCCACCGCGCAGCCAATTCCGCCGACAACACCGCCCCCTGCCAGACTTGACCGATATTGACCATCGGCGCCAGACGCCAATCCTCTCGAAAATCACTGTTGTATTCCATGCGCACACCGGGCATGGCGTATGCAATGCCGCCAAGCCATTTTGTACTGACGCCACCGCCCGCGCTCAGTTGCGCAACAAGAGGCTGACTCGGCGCATCATCCAGTCGCTCCAGACCAAAATTCACCTGCCAGCTGATCGGTGAGAAAAATTCGTCCCGCGGCGACAGAGAGCGTATATCCATGATGGTGAACTCCTGAAGACGCAAGCCCTCGCGCTCCTGCCAGCGCAGGTTTATATCTCCCATCACTAACGTGGCACCAGGCGGATAGCCTGATTGGCTATCCAGCGCATCGTGATAGCTGATGCGATAGTTGAGATCGGCATAGGCCAGCGACGCCTGCGCCGACGCGTCCGACAGGTCACGCCACCCGGCATTCACCGCCAACAGGGAGGTACGATGTCCAAAATCCGATCGAGCAGGGGGCGTCACCGCAATATCGTCAGCGGCTTGCAAAGCCTTTGCCTGACGAAGAAGGCGCAAGCTTCGCTCTGCCACCTCCTCACTGCGAACGTCTCGATTACTCTGGTAGCGCAAGTAGCGGTAGGCAGTAAATACTATTTGCGCCTGACGACTTTGGGCTAATGCGCTATCCAGTTCATCGACTTCGCCTGCCGCCAGGCGCCTCACCCATTCCTGCTCCGACTCGCTGAGTGTCTCCAGCAGCGTCTCCAGCTCCAGTCGTTTCGAGGGGCGATATTTCACCTCGTCGACCATTTTCGCATCCACCACTGCACGCACGGTATCGACCGGCATGGCGGCATACTCGAAAGGGCTGGTGAGATCGATACCGGGGCGTGCGACTTCCAACAACTCCAGCAAACGGAAAGAACAGTTTTCGTCGAAGAAAAAATAGTCGAAGTTAATATCGCGCAATTCCCAGACATGGCGCAGAAGGCGATCCATTTCCGCCACACTCAGGTTTAGCTGATACTCCCACATATCGCGGTTTTCCAGCCGGCTGTATTCCTGAATTTTCTGGTAGTAGGGCTGCATGCTGAACAAGCCGGGATAACCGCCAAAGAGGCCCCGGTACGCATACAAAATATCGTTTTCACCAGGAGGGATATTGGCACCGAAGTTAAGCGCATAGGCAAGGAAGTCGGAGCGGCTGCGGTCTCCTCCAGGGGTAAAACGCAAAAACGTGTGGCCGTACATGGATGACGGGCTATTGAGATAGCTCGCCGCCAGCACCAGCGAGACTTGCTGAACATCCAGGGTCTCTCGCCATTCGCGGTACTCGTCACACACCGGCGCCGACGCAGGAATCAAAGAACGATCCACCAACCACTGAGCTCGAGCCGGATAGTCACAGCGTCGGAGGGGCTGGGAAATAAACTCGCGTCGCGTCGCCTGTAACTCCGCCAAAGGATCAAGGTGACCAGACGGACTCAAGAAAAAACGCGGATCATCAACGTAGCTTTGCGCGCCAGAGCGAGGGTAATGCAGCAGGGCCCGCCATTGCGGATCCTGACTGAACTTGTCGAGTTGCTTGTCGAGGCCCGCATTGGCGATTGCAGGCATCAGCACACTGAGTGCCACACTGAAAATTAGGAAACGCATGCGCCCTGTCCATGATAAAAAAACGGCCCCGCAGGGCCGTCGTCGCGCTGTTTAGTAGTTCGCGCGCATCAAGACACGTACTTAGACAGTGTCGCGTCTTGCTTCATCAAGCTGACAATTGAGCCCATCACAGCTTCTGCATCAACATTGGCTGCAGGGAACAGGCTGTCGAAATTGCTGTGCAGCGTTTGCTTGAACAGCGCACGATCTTCTTCTGCGATGCCCATTGATACCGCTACAGCCGTCAGTGCTTCACCATCACCCATGGCAACGTCTTCGGAGAACTCATCCATGATCTGTCCCAGATTCACCATGGATTTTCCGCCATAAGTCAGCGTGCCGTTGGCAGAACAACCGTTGGTGCCTGAGGTCATGCCGAAGCTGGCGTTACCGGATGTGCCATTAGTAATAGAGGCAACGAGGTGAGCGGGCAGGCCTGACTGACCAGAGAACAGCATGTTGCCCCAACCACAGTTAGGACCACCGGGAGCGACAGCGAAGCTGGCACTGGAAGCCGCCAGGAACGCCGATGCAATCAGCACTTTTTTCATAATTGTTCCTCTTGTTGTAGATTCCCTTCGCACCAAAATGGCGCTGAATCCGAGATTATCACAGCACTAAGCCTTGTCTAGCGATAATCACTGCAAATTCCGCAAGTTGAGACGCGGCGGTATTTCAGACACAAAAAACCCCGCCGTGGCGGGGTTTTCAGTACAGCTCAGCGAAGGCTTATTCTTCGCTGGTCGCCGCTTCCTCAGCATCGACTTCTTTCATCGACAGCTTGATACGGCCGCGCTGATCTACGTCCAGCACTTTGACTTTCACCTGCTGACCTTCTTTCAGGTAGTCATTGACGTTCTCGACACGCTCATCAGAAATCTGAGAGATGTGCACCAGGCCGTCTTTACCCGGCAGGATGGTCACGAAGGCACCGAAGTCAACGATGCGTGCCACAGTACCCAGATAGGTTTCACCCACCTCGGCTTCCGCGGTGATCGCCAGAATACGATCCACGGCGGCATCGCGAGACGCCGCATCAGCACCGTATACCCGCACGGTGCCATCGTCTTCGATGTCGATCTGCGCTTCAGTTTCTTCACAGATACCACGGATCGTTGCACCGCCTTTACCGATGATGTCGCGAATCTTGTCGGAGTCGACTTTCATCACGTGCATGCTCGGTGCGTTGTCGGAAACACCATCGCGAGACGCAGACAGTACCTGGTTCATCTGACCCAGGATATGCAGACGCGCTTGCTGAGCCTGCTCCAGCGCCACTTCCATAATCTTCTGGGTGATACCTTCGATCTTGATATCCATCTGCAGAGCAGTGATACCGTCGGCAGTACCGGCTACTTTAAAGTCCATGTCGCCCAGGTGGTCTTCGTCGCCGAGAATGTCGGTCAGCACCGCAAAGCGCTCACCTTCTTTAACCAGACCCATCGCGATACCGGCAACAGGCGCTTTCAGCGGTACACCGGCGTCCATCAGCGACAGACTGCCAACACAGACTGAAGCCATGGAGCTGGAACCGTTGGATTCGGTGATTTCCGATACCACACGAACGGTGTACGGGAATTCCTCAGCCGTCGGCAGTACCGCAGCCAGGCCGCGACGGGCCAAGCGACCGTGACCGATTTCGCGGCGACCGGTGCCGCCCATACGACCACACTCACCTACCGAGTAGGGAGGGAAGTTGTAGTGCAGCATGAAGTTGTCTTTGCGCTCGCCTTCCAGTGCGTCAATCAACTGCGCGTCACGGGTCGTACCCAGCGTGGCAACACCAATCGCCTGAGTTTCACCACGGGTGAACAACGCAGAGCCGTGCGCCTTGTTCAGCATGCCGACTTCAACAGAGATGGGACGCACAGTACGGCCATCGCGACCGTCGATGCGAGGCTCGCCATTCAGGATGCGCTGACGAACAATTTGTTTTTCCAGTTTGCCGAAAACGCCTTTCACATCTTCTGCATCAAACTGCGGCGCATCGCCGGAAGCCAGTTGCTCAACAGCTTGATCGCGCAGTTTACCGACTTCAGCGTAGCGCTGCATTTTATCAGTGATTCGGTAAGCATCGCCCAGACCCGCTTTGAAACCCTCGGCAACAGCGGCCATCAGGGCCGTGTCTTCGGGCTCAGGCTGCCAGTCCCAGGCGGGCTTGGCGGCTTCGGCGGCCAGCTCGTTGATCACCTTGATCGCGGCCTGCATTTCCTGATGCGCGTACAGCACGGCACCCAGCATCTGGTCTTCGGTCAGCTCTTGCGCCTCTGACTCAACCATCAGAACCGCGTCTTGAGTCCCTGCAACCACCATGTCCAGCAAGCTGCCTTTGAGCTGGCTGTAAGTCGGGTTCAGCAGGTAACCGTCTTCAGCAGTGAAGCCAACACGGGCAGCACCAATAGGACCGGAGAAAGGGATACCCGAAACGGCCAGGGCCGCGGAGGTACCAATCAGTGCGGCAATATCCGGATCGACATCTTTCTCGGAAGACATGACCGTACAGACGACCTGCACTTCGTTTTTGAAGCCATTGGGAAACAGCGGACGAATCGGACGGTCGATCAGACGTGAGGTCAGCGTTTCTTTCTCTGACGGGCGACCTTCACGCTTGAAGAAACCACCTGGGATTTTGCCCACCGCATAGCTGCGCTCTTGGTAGTGCACAGACAGCGGGAAAAAGTCCTGGCCAGGCTTGGCGGATTTGGCGGCAACCACGGTACACAACACTTGTGTTTTGTCCATGGTGACCAGAACTGCGCCGGTCGCCTGTCGGGCGATGCGGCCAGTCTCCAGAGTGACGGTGTGACCGCCCCACTGGAAGGTTTTTGAAACGGGATTCACAGATTATTACCTCCCTAAAAAGGGGTTACAAAAGTATGAGGGGGCCGTCGGCCCCCTCAGTTATTCTTCTTTTAGCGACGCAGACCCAAACTTTTGATCAGCTTGCTGTAACGCTCCTGATCTTTGCGCTTCAGGTAATCCAGAAGCTTGCGGCGCTGGTTAACCATACGGATCAGACCACGGCGAGAATGGTGGTCTTTCTTGTGGCCTTCAAAGTGGCCTTGCAGCTTGTTGATGTTAACGGTCAACAGTGCAACTTGAACTTCCGGAGAACCGGTATCGCCTTCGGCAGTTTGATACTCTTTTACAACTTCAGCTTTTTCAGCAGCAGACAGTGCCATGGGTATTTCCTCTCTGATATGCGTGAATAAACGAGCCTGACCGTGCATATCTACAGACAGGTTCGGAAGGACTTCCCTTCAGATACAGTTCCGGTTTGGGCTAGGCCGACAAACCAGCGGCGTATTATCACATATTTGCCAGCAAACGACGAGGCGTAACACGCCCATCATCCAATATTTCCCCGATTCCCATAAACTGTGGCTGAGCATCGCCACCCCGGTAGAGTCGTAACAAGGGCCCTTCGGGCAATTTCGGCACGAATACCGCCTGCCCCTGCACGAGGAAATCGGCTGTCGTATCACTCAGCGATACCGCCGGAATATGCTGCAGCGCTGAGTCCAGCGGCAGCAGCAGGGTGTCCAGCTCGTCAAATGCCTCGCGATCTCGCAGCGGCTGAAGCTGCTCGAAGCTCAACGCCTGAGATTCTTCAAACGGCCCTGCCTGCAGTCGACGCAGCGCCGCAACGTAGCCGCCGAGCCCCAGCGCTTCGCCAATATCCTCCGCCAACGAGCGGATATAGGTTCCCTTGCTGCAATGCACCAGCAAACTGACTTCGGCGCGCTCCCCCGGCACAAAGCTTTCCAGCTCCAGGCGACTGATCGTCACCGGTCGGGCTTCACGCTCGACTTCAAGCCCTCGGCGCGCCAGCTCGTAGAGCGGTTTACCATCTCGCTTGAGTGCCGAATGCATCGGCGGCACTTGCAAAATATCGCCGCGAAACTGCGACAGCACGGCTTCAACCGCCTCTCGCGTCAGGGCCGAGGCATCCGCCTCGGCAATGATCTCGCCTTCGGCATCACCGGTACTGCGGCGCTCACCAACAATCACCGTGGTGCGATACACCTTGTCGGCGTCCAGCAGGTATTGGGAGAATTTGGTGGCTTCGCCAAAGCAGATAGGCAACACACCACTGGCCAGGGGATCGAGCGCACCGGTGTGCCCCGCCTTGGCCGCTTTATAGATCGCTCTCGCCACAATCATGGCAGAGTTCGAACTGCGCTCCAGGGGCTTATCAAGAACCAGAATGCCGCTGACCGCGCGACCTTTGCGACGACGCCCCAAGTTCAGGCCTCGTCGTCGTTGTCGGCCTGGCGGCTGCGATCAGAATCCACCGCTTTTTGAATCAGTGCACTCAGGCGCTGACCGCGGTCGATAGAGGAGTCAAAGTAGAAACGGAGCTGTGGCGTTGTACGCGCGTTATTAATTCGCGCCACCTGACTGCGAAGGAAACCAGCGGCCTTATTCAGCGCGGCCAACGATTCCTCAGCCTCCTGAGCGGTGTTTTTACCCATCACCGTGACATACACCTTGGCATGACTGAGGTCGCGACTGACTTCAGCGTCGGTCACACTCACCATGCCAATGCGCGGGTCCCGAAGCTCAAGCTGGATCAACGTCCCCAGCTCCCGCTTCAGGAAGTCGGCGATGCGGGCCGTGCGGCTGAATTCTTTCATTGGCAACGGCCTCGCGACAGGGCAGTTTTACAGGCTGCGGGCAATTTCTTTCACCTCAAACACCTCGATCTTGTCACCGGGGCGCACATCCTTATAGTTCTTCACACCAATACCACACTCAAGACCCGCCTTCACTTCATTGGCGTCATCTTTGAAGCGGCGCAGCGATTCCAGCTCGCCTTCATAGATCACCACGTCATCGCGCAGAACGCGAATCGGCTTGCTGCGATACACCGTGCCTTCGACCACCATACAGCCGGCGATATCGCCAAACTTGGGCGAACGGAAGACGTCGCGCACTTCGGCAATACCCACGATCTCTTCGCGCATTTCGGGGCTGAGCATACCGCTAAGCGCCGACTTCACGTCATCAATCAGGTCATAGATAACACTGTAGTAGCGCAGATCAATGCCTTCGTTTTCAGCCAGCTTGCGCGCACCGCCGTCGGCACGAACGTTAAAACCGAACATGACCGACTCAGACGTCATCGCCAGATTCACATCCGACTCAGTGATACCGCCAACACCGCCAGAGACGATATTTACGTTCACTTCCTCGTTACCCAAATCCAGCAGCGACGCTTGAATGGCTTCCAGTGAACCGCGAACATCCGCTTTCAGAACCACGTTCAGGGTCTTGCGATCACCGGCTTCCATACTCTCGAACATGCGGTCGAGCTTGGCAGCCTGCTGACGCTTGATGCGCTGTTCGCGCTCACGCAACTGACGGAAATCAGCCACTTCGCGAGCGCGCTTGTCATTTTCGACCACGACAAAGCCATCACCGGCTTCGGGCGTACCATCCAAACCGAGAATCTCTACTGGAATAGACGGACCGGCTGATTTCACCGGCTGGCCATTTTCATCCAGCATGGCGCGCACGCGACCATAGCACTGGCCGGCCAGCACAATGTCACCCTGTTTGAGCGTGCCTTGCTGAACCAGTACCGATGCTACTGCACCGCGACCTTTATCGAGGCGCGATTCAATAACCATACCCTGAGCCGGCACATCGTCGGCCGCCTTCAATTCCAGCAGCTCGGCTTGCAGCAGTACAGCATCGAGCAGCGCGTCGATACCTTCTCCGCTATGTGCAGAGACATAGCAGAACTGAGTATCACCGCCCCATTCCTCAGAAATGACTTCTTTCTGAGACAGCTCGTTCTTCACGCGCTCAGGGTCGGCGCCCTCCTTATCCATTTTGTTCACCGCCACAACCAGCGGTACTTCCGCAGCTCGGGCGTGAACAATCGCTTCCTCGGTCTGCGGCATCACACCGTCGTCCGCCGCAACTACCAGGATAACGATATCGGTACTCTTTGCACCGCGAGCACGCATGGCGGTAAACGCCGCGTGTCCGGGCGTATCGAGGAAGGTAATCATGCCGTGACCAGTTTCTACATGGTAGGCACCGATATGCTGGGTAATCCCCCCGGCTTCGCCGCTGGCAACTTTCGCTTTACGGATATAATCCAGCAGCGAGGTTTTACCATGGTCGACGTGCCCCATTACTGTTACCACAGGCGCACGCGACTTGAGCGTACCTTCGCCAGTTTTAGCAACCAGCGTTTCTTCCAGAGCCTCTTCCAGCGCATCGTCGGAAATCAGCTTGACCTTGTGGCCCATTTCCTCGACCACCAGCTGCGAGGTCTCCTGATCCAAGGGCTGGTTGATGGTAACCATCATGCCCAGTTTCATGAGCTCTTTGATCACCTCAGCAGCTTTCACTTTCATTTGCTGAGCCAGCTCACCCGCTGTGCTGGTTTCCCCGATAGAGACTTCGTAAACAATCTTCTCTGTCGGCGTTTGGAAACCATGACGCTGCTGATCTTCGGGCAGCTTCAGGGTCTTCTTCTTGCGGCGTCCGCCACTTGAATCGCCATCAAAGTCGTCGCGACGGCCACGGCCTTTTTTACCTTTCTTGCCACGACCACGATCATCGTCGTCGTTGCTCGGCGCGGCACGCAAATGACGTGGCCCCGCTGCCTTCTTGTTTTCTTCAGCCTGACGCTCTTTCTTACGGCGCTCACGCTCTTCTTCTTCACGTTTTTTCTCAGCCAGCACCGCTGCACGGCGCTCGCGCTCACGCTCTTCTTCTTCTTTACGGCGAAGAATCGCACGCTGACGAAGAACCTCAGGATCGAGATCGCGCGGATCATCCTCCTCGGCAGCTGACGCAGCACTGGGCTCCTCTTCAGCTACGGCTTCAGGCTCAGGCTCCACTTCAACCTCAGGCGCTTCCGCGATGGCTTCTTCTGGCTCGGCCTCTACCTCTGGTTCAACGACGGGTTCAGGGGTTGCTTCAGGCTCGGGAGCTTCTTCAACAACAGGCTCACTGGCCGGGGCCGGCTCCTCTGCTCGCACGTCCTCAACTACGGCCGCTGGCTCCGCACTTACCTCTGGCTCAGCCTCCACAACCGCTTCAGCCGTGTCTGCCTCGGCGGCCTTACGCGCCACTTCCTCAGCCTCGGCTTCCGCCGCCAGCTCTGCAGGGTCACGTTTGACGTAAGTGCGCTTTTTACGAACTTCGATATTGACGGTTTTCTTGCCGGAACCCGACCCGGTCTTCAGGGTGCTGATGGTTTTACGCTTCAGCGTGATCTTGCGTGGCCCCTCGGTGGATTCACCGTGGCTGCGCTTAAGAAAGGTGAGCAGGGTTTGCTTGTCTTCGTCGGACACCACTTCGTCCGCCGAACTGTGCGACAAACCGGCTTCTTTCATTTGCCTGAGCAGACGCTCCACAGGTGCGCCAACAACTTCGGCGAGCTGGCTCACGGTAACTTCAGCCATTCATTATCTCCCTAAACTGTACGACTCGCTTAGCTTGCTGATTCGTCTTCGTCGGCAAACCAGGGGGCACGGGCAGTCATAATCAATTCAGCAGCCCGCTCTTCAGTCATATCATCAATATCGAGAAGATCTTCTACAGCCTGCTCGGCCAGATCTTCCATTGTTACGATGCCGCGGCTCGCCAACACAAAGGCGAGATGCTTTTCCATGCCATCCATATTCAGCAGGTCATCAGCTGGCTCAGTCGCATCGAGTTGTTCTTCACTGGCAATGGCCTGGGTCAACAGGGCATCTTTGGCACGAGCTCGCAGCTCCTGCGCGATATCCTCATCAAAGCCTTCGATATCCATCATCTCTTCCAGCGGCACGTAGGCCACCTCTTCGAGAGTGGTGAAACCTTCTTCAACCAGCACCACAGCGACTTCTTCATCGATGTCCAGCGCTTCCATGAAGGACTCAATGATTTGCCCCGACTCCTGTTCGTGCTTGGCAGACATATCCTCAATGCTCATCACATTGATGGTCCAACCTGTCAACTCACTGGCAAGGCGGACGTTCTGACCTGCACGGCCAATCGCCTGCGCCAGATTGTCTTCGGCAACGCCGACATCCATCGTGTGCGTGTCTTCATCCACAACAATCGACTCGACCTCGGCGGGCGCCATGGCATTGATAACGAGCTGGGCCGGGTTGTCATCCCAAAGAATAATATCTACCCGCTCATTACCGAGCTCACCGGAAACTGCCTGAACACGAGAGCCGCGCATACCCACACAGGCACCAACGGGATCAATCCGGCCATCATTGGTTTTCACTGCGATCTTCGCGCGCGAACCCGGATCACGGGCCGCTGCGCGAATTTCAATCACGTCTTCAGAAACTTCCGGCACTTCAATTTTGAACAGTTCGATCAGCATTTCCGGGCAGGCGCGACTGAGGAACAGCTGCGGGCCTCGAGCTTCCGGACGCACATCTTGCAGAATGGCGCGTACGCGATCGTTGATACGGAAGACTTCGCGACCGACCAGCTCCTCGCGCGGCAGCAGTGCCTCCGCGTTGTTGCCAAGATCTACAATAATACTGTCACGGGTCACTTTCTTTACGGTGCCATTAATCAGCTCGCCGACGCGGTCAGCGTACTCATCCACCACTTGCGCGCGCTCAGCTTCGCGCACTTTCTGCACGATAACCTGCTTGGCAGTTTGCGCGGCAATACGACCGAAGCCTACGTTCTCGACCTGCTCCTCATACACATCACCGGCCTTCAGACTGGTATCGTGTTCGTGAGCTTCTTCCAGGGTGAATTGAGTACCGAGCAGCGCCATTTCATCATCGGGCATAACTTCCCAACGACGGAATGTATCGTAATCACCCGTGCGGCGATCAATCACCACTCGAATGTCCGAGTCTTCCTCGTAGCGCTTTTTCGTTGCAGTCGCCAGGGCCTGTTCTATGGCCTCAAAGATGATGTCTTTCGACACCCCCTTCTCATTGGATACTGCCTCAACCACCAGCAATATTTCTTTGCTCATCGTCCGCCTCTGTTCCGTAGCCGGCTGTTATGGTTAATCGTGCTTAAAAGCTGGGCACGACCTGTGCTTTGTCAATTTGCTCAAAGGGGAGCAGGTACTCATGCCCATCGAGCTGCAATACCACCTCATCACCTTCAATCGCCACCAGGCGACCTTGGTATTTGCGACGCCCCTCGAAGGCGACGCGCAGGCGGATATTAATGTCACTGCCGATATAACGGCGATACTGCTCCAGGTGGTACAGCGGGCGATCCATTCCCGGTGAAGACACTTCCAGGGTGTATTCCCCGGTAATCGGGTCTTCAACATCAAGAACCCCACTGACCTGATGACTGACTTTGGCGCAGTCATCAACCGACACGCCCTTTTCAGCATCGATGTAAATTCGCAGCAGGCTCTGCCGCGCGTGAGACTGATACTCCACGCCCCACAGCTCGAAACCCAGCGCTTCAACGCCGGGCCGCAGCAGTTCTTCCAGTTTGTCGCGCTGTGCTGACAAGATTCACTACCCACCAATAAAAAATGGGCCCGAGGCCCACTAACGAAAATCCCTGTCGATCACCGCCACGCATGGCGACAATACGAAAAAGCCCCTGTGCAAGGGGCTTTTAAAAAATCTGCGTAAAAAGCAATGTCGCCCTGCACTCGAGACCGGCAAAAACCGCATCGAGCCGACCTGCTCAAAGGAGGCGAAATTATAGACAGGCACCACGCACAGGTCAAGGCAGCACGCATATAACCGCAACAATATCAGCTTCAAAAACCCCCAACAAAAAAGGCAGCCGCTTGGCTGCCTTTCATCAGTTGGTGCCGAAGGCGGGACTTGAACCCGCACGAGCTATGCTCACTACCCCCTCAAGATAGCGTGTCTACCAATTCCACCACTTCGGCGTATCTGTTACTTACTGCGACTCCGACGGCATGTCACCGACGGCCGGCATATCTGCATCCGCTGCCGGAATCTCCGCATTGGGAACCGGTGCCACATCGCGACTTTCTTCAAGCACCGGCACATCGATGATATCTTCATCGACAACACTGCGCTGCTTGGCCACATAGGCCAATGACAGGCTGGTCAAGAAAAACACGGTCGCCAGGATGGCTGTCGCGCGGGTCAGCACATTACCACTACCATCGCTACCAAACAACGTTTGCGACGCACCCGCACCAAAAGAAGCACCCATATCGGCACCCTTGCCCTGTTGCACCAGAATCAGACCAATAATGGCCAGTGCAGCAAGGACGTGTACAACAAGAATAATCTGTTCCATTTACTCCGCCGCTCGGCATATTGCGGAAAATTCTTGCGCATCCAGCGATGCGCCACCAACCAGACCACCATCGATATCGGCCTGACTAAACAATTCAGCAGCATTTGCCGCCTTTACACTGCCGCCGTACAAAATACGAACTCCGGCCGCCAGCTTTTCACTGTAGCCAGCTATCCGCTGGCGAATATACGCATGGACATCCTGCGCTTGCTCAGGACTGGCCGTCTTGCCAGTTCCAATCGCCCAGACCGGCTCATAGGCAACAACCAGTGACGAAAGCTCACCGACCGCTACAGTTTGCATAACTGCATCTAACTGCTCAGCAACAACGTCCAGCGTCCGCCCGGCTTCTCGCTCTTCGTCGGTTTCACCCACACAAAGAATCGGCACGACACCCGCATTGAGGCAGCGCTGCACTTTAACGGCCACAACAGCACTGCTTTCACCGTACAGAGCCCGGCGCTCCGAATGCCCAACAATGGCATAGCGACAACCGACATCCGCCAGCATTTCCGCTGACACCTCTCCAGTGAAGGCACCTTGCGCCGCCTGATCACAGACATTCTGCGCACCTACGGCAACCGGACTGCCACTCAAGGCCACCAGGGCATCGGCGACATAAAGAGAAGGAGGAAACACCGCCACATCTGTGCCAGGTTCCGCGGGCAGTTCAGCCTTCAAGGAGGCCAGCAGGTTCTGGATCGCCGCACGACTGCCGTGCATTTTCCAGTTTCCCGCTACCAGTTTGCTCCGCATACCCCATCCCTTAGCGCAAAATGGGCGCCAATCTTACATAAACTCATGAGCACATACAACAATCACTGCGCCCGACTCTCTACACAGGCTGCAAGCTGCTCACACAGCGATTGCACCTGCTGACCATCGCGCCCCTCAACCATCACCCTAATGAGCGGCTCGGTCCCGGATGCGCGGAGCAGAACGCGACCGGCATCACCCAACTCGGCCTCAACCCGGGCAACCTCGCGCCGTAAAACCTCATCCGCCAGATCGAACGCCGATGCCGTGCGCACATTAATCATCACCTGCGGCAACATGGACAACGGGGCTCGCAAGGACGCCAGCGATGCCTGTTGAGTACGCATTGCCCTCAACACCTGCAACGCCGCCACAATGCCATCACCGGTGGTACTGACATCAGAGCAAATAATATGCCCGGAGTTTTCCCCTCCCAGCGAGTACCCCTGAGTCGTCATTAATTCTTTCACATAGCGGTCGCCCACTTTGGCGCGCACAAAGGGAATCGACAATTCGCGCAGGGCCAACTCCAAGCCAAGATTGGACATCAGCGTGCCGACCACCCCCGCACACGCGCCATCGCGGCGCCGCTGTTCCGCCGCGATGATGTACAGCAACTCGTCACCATCGACCAGTTCGCCATTAACATCGACAAACAGCACTCGATCCCCGTCGCCGTCAAAAGCAATACCCAGGTCAGCTCCTTCGGAGACCACCCGCTGACAGAGCGCGCCGGGATGCGTGGACCCCACCTCGGCATTGATATTCAAGCCATCTGGCCCCGCCCCCATCACCACAACGTCGGCCCCCAACTCGGCAAACACCGACGGCGCAACGTGGTAGGTGGCACCGTGAGCGCAATCGAGCACAATCTTCAAGCCATCCAACGACAGCTCGGTACCAAATGTGGATTTGCAATATTCGATGTAACGCCCTGCCGCATCATCGATGCGTTTTACCTTGCCCAGCGCCGCCGATTCCACCGTCGACATTGGCTGATCCATGGCCGCCTCAATCGCCAGCTCTATCTCATCCGGCAACTTACTGCCCTCGGCGGAGAAAAACTTGATGCCATTGTCATAGTAGGGATTGTGACTGGCACTGATCACGATGCCGGCACGCGCCTTGAAGGTTCGGGTCAGATACGCAATGGCCGGCGTCGGCATCGGCCCCAACAGGCGCACATCCACCCCCGCCGCAACCAGCCCGGCCTCCAGAGCCGACTCGAACATATAGCCGGAAATTCGTGTGTCTTTGCCAATGAGCACACGCCCGCGACCTTCCCGGGCGAACACCTGACCGACTGCCCAGCCCAGCTTGAGCACGAATTCCGGCGTAATCGGAAACTCCCCGACTCGACCACGCACCCCGTCGGTGCCAAAGTATTTTCTTGTCATTGTTGTTGTCCCATCACCGCCGACGCTATAGCGAGAGCATCGACTGTCTCCGCGACGTCATGAACACGGAGAATTGTGGCGCCACGCTCTGCGGCCAACGCCGCCAGCACGATACTGCCCGGCATACGTTGCGCAACCTCGCGACCGGTGATGGCGCCTACCATCGTTTTGCGTGATACACCGACCAACAGCGGATACCCCAGGTCTTTCAACGCAGGCAAGGCACGAAACAGCGTGAGGTTATGTTCGAGACTTTTCCCGAAACCAAACCCCGGGTCCAGCACAATGCGATCCTGAGTGATGCCCGCCGCCAAACACGCCGCCACACGCGCCTCAAGAAATTCGATCACCTCAGCAACCACGTCGTCATAATGCGGCTGGCGCTGCATTACCTGAGGCTCGCCATTCATATGCATCACGCAAACGGGAAGACCGCTCTCTGCCACCGCCTGCATAGCACCCTCGCGACTCAGCGAGCGCACATCATTGATCAAGCCTGCCCCCGCTCGCGCAGACTCCCGAATTACCGACGCCGAACTGGTATCCACAGAAATGATCGTTTCAAAGCGCTCCGCAATCGCGCTTACAACCGGCACAACACGTTCTAACTCTTCTGACTCAGATACCGCATCGGCACCGGGGCGCGTCGACTCACCGCCCACATCAATCAACTGCGCCCCAGACTGAATCGCGCGCTCAACCTGTGCCAGTACAGCGTCGACGGCTATACGCCCATCGCGAACAAACCGGCCGCCGTCGGAAAAAGAGTCCGGCGTGACATTGATCACGGCCATCACGCTCGGTCTGGAGAGGTCTAAAATGCGATCGCCACAGCGAAGCTGTGGCGACATAGCGGGAATGGTGCTCATGGAATCAGATTAGTGATCGCTGACCGATCCCGCGAAAGGATCTTCCGGGCGGCGCTTATCCGACGCATCATCATCGCTGCCCGGCTTATCCGCTTCATCATCAACCGCGCGCTGCTGGCCACCACGACGGTTATCGTCATCCCAGCCCGCCGGCCGACGCGGCTTCCGTCCTGCCATGATGTCATCAATCTGTTTGGCATCGATGGTTTCGTACATCATCAATGCCTCGGCCATCATATCCAGCTTGCTGCGATTCTCTTCCAGGATACCTTTGGCCGTTGCATAACAACCGTCAATGATGCGACGCACTTCCTCGTCGATCTGACGTGCCGTCTCTCCCGACACGCTCTTACCAGATTGAGCGGCGGAGCGACCGAGAAACACCTCTTCATCGGCGTCGTCGTACATCAGCGGGCCCATTTTCTCTGACAGCCCCCATTTAGTAACCATCTTCCGGGCGATATCCGTCGCCCGCTGAATATCGTTAGACGCCCCGGTGGTCACACCATCCGCACCCAGGGTCATCTCTTCAGCAATACGCCCGCCGAACAGTGAACAGATCTGGCTGATAATGTGGCGACGACTCAGGCTGTAGCGATCTTCTTCAGGCAGGAACATGGTCACACCCAGAGCGCGACCACGGGGAATAATACTGACCTTATAGACGGGATCGTGCTCCGGCACGACGCGCCCGACAATCGCATGCCCCGCCTCGTGGTAAGCCGTGTTCAGTTTTTCTTTTTCGGACATCACCATGGACTTGCGCTCAGCGCCCATCATGATTTTGTCCTTGGCCAGATCAAACTGCTCCATCGACACCAGACGAAGGTTGGCCCGGGCGGCAAACAATGCGGCCTCGTTTGCGAGGTTCGCCAGATCAGCACCCGAGAAGCCGGGCGTACCACGGGCGATCACTGCAGGATCCACATCGTCCGACACCGGCAACTTGCGCATATGTACTTTCAGAATCTGCTCGCGGCCGCGAATGTCTGGCAGTCCCACCACCACCTGACGGTCGAAACGGCCGGGGCGCAACAGAGCGGGATCGAGCACATCGGGACGGTTGGTCGCCGCGATGACGATGACGCCGTCATTCACTTCAAACCCGTCCATCTCTACCAGCAACTGGTTCAACGTCTGCT